>NZ_CP080383.1:0-312690 GCF_019443325.1 Cryobacterium sp. PAMC25264 | reverse complement strand
GACACCATTGTGCTCGACAAGACCGGCACGGTCACGACCGGGAAGATGGCGCTGCTGGAGATTCACGGCATCACACCGACATCGGCCGACGAGGCCTCCCCCACCGAGCTGCTGCGTCTTGCCGGAGCGGCCGAGGCCGGCTCGGAGCATCCGATCGGCGTCGCCATCGCGCAGGGGGCGCTCGAAAGAGTGGGCGCACTGCCGGCCGCCACGGCGTTCGCCTCGGCGCAGGGATTCGGCGTGCAGGCCACGGTCGACGGCCACCTGGTGCTCGTCGGCCGACCACGCTGGCTGGCCGACGAGTGGCAGATCACCCTGGCGGGTGAACTGCGGGCCGCGCTCGACACCGCCGAAGCGACCGGGCAGACCGGCGTCGCCGTGGCCTGGGACGGGGTCGCCCGGGGCATCCTGGTCGTGGCCGACGAGGTCAAGCCGTCGAGTGCGGCTGCCGTGGCACAGCTGATCCGTCTGGGGCTGACGCCTGTGCTGCTCACCGGCGACAACGAGACCGCGGCCCGCACCGTGGCCGCCCAGGTGGGCATCGACGAGGTCTTCGCGGGCGTTCTGCCGGCCGACAAGGTCGAACGGATACGCGCCCTGCAGGCCGCCGGGCACGTCGTGGCCATGGTGGGCGACGGGGTGAACGACGCCGCCGCGTTGGCCGCGGCCGACCTCGGCATCGCTATGGGCACCGGAACCGACGTGGCCATCGAGGCCGCCGACATCACCCTGGTGCGGTCCGATCTGCTGGCCGTCGTCGACGCCATCCGGCTCTCGCGGCGCACCCTCGGCACCATCAAGACCAACCTGTTCTGGGCGTTCGCCTACAACGTGGCCGCGATTCCGCTTGCCGCGCTCGGGCTGCTCAACCCACTGATCGCGGGCGCCGCCATGGCGCTCTCCTCGGTGTTCGTGGTGACCAACAGCCTGCGCCTGCGCGGGTTCCGGGCTCTTTAGCGCGCGGCGCCGGTCGCTCCGTGCCTAGCCGATGGCAACCGCCAGGCCAGGTACGCTGTGGCCGCGCCGACCACACCGAACACGGCCTGCAGCGGATGCGACCCGATCACCGTGAACTGCACGATCTCGAAGACCACGAGCCCGACACCGGCGGCCAGCGACAGGAACCGGGCGTAAGGCCCGCGGCGCCACTGCCAGACCGCGGCCACGGCGAACCCCACGCCCACACAAAGCGTGAGCGCGGCGCCGGGCAGCAGCCAGTCATCGAACGGGCTGCCCTCGAGCACGGCGGGGTCCGCGGCGAGCAGCGAACCGTCGGGAGCGAGCATCAATAGAACCCCGCCGGCCAGCGCGCAGATGCTGGTGACGGCCTCCACTGTGATCAGGGTTTTCTCCGCCCCGGAGCGCACGGGCGGACGACTGGGCGCGAGGGTGCGGTGACTACCGGTTGAGGTCATGCCCTGAGTATCACCCCGGCCAGGGCTTACCGCGAGGGGCGCATGCTGCGGTGCACGGCCACCGCCGCGACGAGCATCAGCACCACGGCGATGAGGGACGTCACGCCCACCCCGCTGTCGAAGGCCGCCCTCGCCGACTCGGTGAGCGCCGCCGCCGGAGCGGTAGGAAGGTCACCGGCCACCCCGAGTGCCCCGCCCAGGGTTTCGCCGGCCTGAGCGGTCTCGGCGCGACCGAGTCCCTCGGGCAGCACCACACTGGCCCGGTAGGACGCCGCGAGAATGGCGCCGAGCACGGCCGTGCCGAGCACCGCGCCGAGCTCGTAGGCGGTTTCGGAGACACCGGCGGCAGCCCCGGCCTTGTCGGCCGGTACCGAGCTGAGGATCGTGTCGTTGGAGATGGTCTCGGCAGCGCCCACGCCCACCGACAGGATGCCGAAGGCGAGCGCCACCACACCGGCGGTGAGGTTGTCCCGCAGCAGGATGATCACGCCGAAGCCCAGGGCCGAGAGCAGGATTCCCGCGACGATCACGAGGCGTGGCGGCACGAGGCGGACGAGATAGGCCGCGGTCAGACCGGCCGCTACCGAGAGCACCGCGCCGGGCAACAACAGCAAGCCGGCGGCGAGCGGGTCGAGGCCGAGCACGAGCTGGAGGTGTTGGGAGACGAAGAAGAGGAAGCCGACCAGGCTGAACACGGCGAGGAAGTTGGCCAGCACCGACCCGGCGAACGGCGCGTGCCGGAACAGGCTCAGGTCGAGCAGCGGATTGGCGATGCGTAGCTGTCGGCGCAGGAACACAGTTCCGGCGGCCAGCCCGAGTGCCAGTGCACCGATGCCGACCAGCCCCACGCCGTCGTGCGTGAGCGTCTTGATCGCGAAGACGAGCGGCGCGAGGGTGAGCAGCGACAGGCTGACGCTGACGAGGTCGATCCGGAGCGGCGCCGGGTCCTTCGACTCGGGGATCAGGAACCCGGCGAGCAGCAGGAGAGGCACCAGGATGGGCACGGCGATCAGGAACACCGATCCCCAGGAGAAGTGCTGCAGCACGACGCCACCGACGATGGGGCCCAAGCTCGAGCCGGCCGCGAAGGCGCCGGCCCATACGGCGATGGCCAGGGTACGCTGGCGCGCATCCAGGAACAGGCTGCGCAGCAGCGACAGCGTGGACGGCATGATCATGGCGCCGAAGAAGCCCATGACCGCACGAGCCGCAATGAGCAGCTCCGCCGTGGGCGCGAAGGCGGCCAGGGCCGACACCACGGCGAAACCGGTGGCGCCGATCAGGAGCAGCTTGCGGCGGCCGACCCGGTCCCCGAGCGTGCCCATGGCCACAAGGAGGCCGGCGAGCACGAGCGGGTAGATGTCGACGATCCAGAGCAGCGTGGTGCTGCTCGGGCGCAGGTCGAGGCTGATGGCCGGCAGGGCGAAGCTGAGCACGGTGTTGTCCACCGAGATGAGCAGCACGGGCAGCATCAGCAAGACCAGGCCCAGCCATTCGCGTCGGCCGGCGCGGTGACCGGTCGGCTCGGCGTCCGAGTGAGTGCGGATGGGGTGCGTAGTGCTCATATCAACCTGGCTGGAGAACGAGTTCCGGGCGGAACGACGGGCTTTACTGCACCATCTGGTACAGCAGAGTATGACTATACCACCAGGTACAGTAAAGTGGCGGTCATGGCCCAACATCGCGACAGCGCGCGGGAGAGCATCCTCACCGCGTTCCAGGAACTGCTCATCGGCACGAGCGGGTCCGGTGCCTCGCTCGAGGCGGTCGCGCAGGCTGCGGGCGTGACCAAGGGTGGCCTGCTCTATCACTTCGGCTCGCGGGACGGCCTGGAGACCGCCCTGATCGAGCGGCTTGAGACGCTCGCCGCGGCAGAGTACGACCGCATGCGCGCGGCACCGAACGGCGCGGCTGCCTACTACGTGACGCTCACCGAGTACGTCGACAGTCCTCTGGACCGCGCCACGCTGGCCGGCGGCACACTGGCCCGGCGCAACCCCCGCGCCCGCGGCGTGGTCCTCGAGATGCGCCGCCGCTACTTCGACATCCTGAATGACGACCTGCGCGACCCCGAACTGGCCCGTGCCACGATGCTGCTGGCCGACGGGCTCTACTACGACGCCACCACTCTTGCCGAACCGTTCGAGCACGAACTCGACGTGCCCGCCTTCCTCTCCCGGATGCGCCCCGTCCCCTCCCGCGAACTGTGACTTAAGCCCCGAAAACTCGGGGTTTTGGGGGCTTAAGTCACAGTTCGCGGATGAGGGAAGCGCGTTTAGGCGGCGCGGGCGGCCTCGGAGCGGGTGAGCGCAATCTGCAGGGAGGCCAGCAGCAGGGGTAGCTGGGCGGCCGGCGCATCCGGAGCCTCGGGGTGCCACTGCACGCCCGTGATCGGCGCAGTGCGGTGTTCCACTGCCTCGACCAGGCCGTCGGGGGCAGTGGCCACGGGCGTGAGGCCCGCGCCGAGCCGGCCGACGCTCTGGTGGTGCGCGCTCTGCACCGAGATGCGGGTGTCACCGAGGGCCGCGGCGAGGGTGCTCGTGGAGCGCAGCACGACGGCGTGGGTCGAGAGGATCTCGTCGATGGGCACGCCGACATTACGGTGGATGCCGTCGTCGATGTGCTGCACGAGGTCGCCGCCGAGGGCCACGTTGATGATCTGCAGTCCGCGGCAGATGCCCAGCAGCGGGGTGCCGCGTTCGGCGGCGCGCTGCACGAGCGCGATCTGGCCCGCGTCGGCGTCGGTGAAGTGCACCGTCTCGCCCTCGTAGCCGGAGTGGGCCCCGTAGAAGCGCGGGTCGATGTCTTCCCCGCCGACGATCACCACGGCGTCGGCCGAGTCGGTGAGGTCGAGCAGGTCGGCGGGGTCGAGGTCCGCGGCGGCCAATCGCACGACGGTCCAGCCACCGTCGGTCCCGGCGTCCACGACGGTGGCGTTGAGGGTCTGCACCTTGGCGTGGTACTCGGGGCGGTCGGGCCGACTGCGGGTGACCTCGACGACGGCGAGGGTGGGGCGGTCTTCGCGGGCCGTGGGCAGGGCGGTCATCGTGGCGAGCGTCTGGGTGGTCATGGCTCGCCTCTCGTGACGTGCAGGGTGCAGCGGGTGCTGGTGTGGCTCCAGTGTGCCCGAGCCGGCCGGCCGGCATCTGGTCGGCGGTAACAGAGCGCAACAGAGCGAGGGGTTCTATGCTCGAGGGAAATACGCCGCACGTGAGCGCTTCCGAGGAAATGGACCCCATGCAGCCAGGCCACCCGCGCATCCGACCGACGATTTCCGGGCTTACCGCCCGCGTGGCAGCGCTCATCGCAATCGTCGCCCTTGCGCTGGTCGGGACCGGGCTGGGAGCGGCCGCGCCGGCCAGGGCGGATGACCCGGTGAACTTCGGCGAGAGCCACATCGTCGACACCGTCGGGGCTCTCGGAGACCGGGAACCCGAGGTGGTCGCCGCCCTCGACGCGCTCTTCGCCGACACCCAGATCGACCTTTTCGTGGCCTACGTGTCGAGTTTCGACGGTGTCGGGGATCCGTCGAATTGGGCCGACCAGACGGCCGTGAACAACGGGTTCGGCGACAGTGACGTGCTGCTGGCCGTGGCGGTCCAGGACCGGCAGTACCAGCTGTCGGTTGCCACGGATTTTGTGTTGGACGAAGCAGAGCTCGCCGCGGTGCAGAGCACCGCCATCGAACCGTCGCTGCGGGTGAACGACTGGGCCGGCGCCGCGATCAACGGGGCCACGGCTATGCAGCAGAGTGTGGCCGGCGAGCCGCTCAGCGACCCGGTGGTCACCCCCGGGGACGCCAGCCCGGGCGGCGGCGGGTTTCCCAATTGGATCGCGGTGCTGCTCGTGCTCGCCGTCGTGGGCGGCATCATCGCCGTGGTGATCTGGGTGCTGCGGCGCCGCGGCACGGCCCCGGTGGCGAGGCCCGGCGGCGCCGAGGCGTCGACACCCGAGCTGAAACGCGACGCCTCCAGCGCCCTCATCGCGACCGACGACGCCATCAAGACCAGCGGCCAGGAGGTGGGCTTCGCCGTCGCCCAGTACGGCGCCGATACCGCTGCGCCCTTCCAGACGGCGGTGGGCGCCGCCGCGGCGAAGCTGTCCGAGGCGTTCACCCTGCAGCAGCGGCTCGACGACGCCGAACCCGACACCGAGGACCAGGTGCGCGACTGGTATCGGCAGATCATCGCACTCTGCACCGAGGCCAACCGGCTGCTCGACGAGCAGGCCGCCGACTTCGACGAGCTGCGGAAGCTCGAGGCCGACGCCCCGGCCGCGGCGGCCGGGCTGGAGACCGAACTGGGGGCCATCGACGCCCGCCTCGACCGGGCCGAGGCCCGGGTGGAGGAGCTGTCCACCCGTTACACGCCCGAGGCGATCGCCACGGTCGCCGACAACCCCGACCAGGCCGCCGAACGGCTCACCTTCGCCACCAACGCGCTGGCCGAGGCCCGCGCGCGACTGGCTGCAAGCGAGCCGAGTGCCGCAGCGGTCGGCATCCGCGCCGCGGAGGAGGCCGTCGACCAGGCGCAGTTGCTCGTCGACGCCGTCGAGAGGCTCGCCGTCGATCTGCAGCGCGCGGAGTCCGGCATCCCGGCGGTGCTGGCCGATCTCGACACCGACCTCGCGACGGCGCGCGAGCTGCCCGCCGCCGGGCAGGCGTCGGCCGATGTTCCGGGTGTGATCGCCCGCACCGAGCAGACGCTCAGCGGTGTGCGCGCCGCTCTGGCGGCCCCGCCGGTGAACCCGGTCGAACTGCTCCAGCGCCTCGAGGCCGCCAACGCCACCATGGATGCCACGCTGCAGGGCGTGCGGAACGCCCAGGTGCAGGCTCAGCGGCTGCAGGCCACGCTCACGCAGAGCCTGCAGGCGGCCCGCAGCCAGGTGTCGGCCGCGGAGGACTTCATCACCGCCCGGCGGGGAGCGGTCGGCGCAGAGGCCCGCACCCGGCTGGCCGAGTCCGGCCGGTTGACCGCCCAGGCCGAGTCTCTCGTGGCGAGCGATCCGGCGGCGGCCCTGGCCGTGTCGCAGCGGGCCGGCTCCCTGGCCGCCGAGGCCACGGCCATGGCGCGCCGCGACGTGGACGGGTTCTCCACCGACGGCGACGACTTCGGTGACTTCTTCGGCGGCGGCGGGGTGAGTCGCCGCGGTGGCAGCAACGGGTCGATGGGCGCCGTGCTCGGGGGAATCCTGATCGGTCAGATCCTCGGCGGTGGGGGCGGCGGCGGCATGTTCGGCGGCGGGGGCGGTTTCGGCGGGATGGGAGGCGGCGGCGGTCGGCGCTCGAGCGGTGGAGGCTTTGGTGGCGGGCGCAGCCCGGGCAGCTTCGGCGGCGGGGGCACGCGCGGTCGCCGCGGCGGTGGCGGCCGATTCTGAGCCGCCCAGAGCGCAGCGCCCTCGAATTGCCGCACAGTCCCCTCGCCGCACCTGGGACGGGGCACTTTGCCGCAACTCGGTGACCTTGCCTCCACCGAGTTGCCGCAAGAGTCCCCGTCCGCACGGCGGAAAAGGCACTCTGCCGCAATTCGCGAGAAGCCCCGCCCGGGCGGCAGCCCCTCCGCCGCGCTCGCGCCGGCGGCGAGCCCTCACCGTGCGCCTGCGCGCCCGCGACTTGCCAGTTGACGCCCCCTCCGGCGCGCCAAATGGGCCCCAACTGTCATCTCACCCAACCACCCGCCCGTGAGATGCCAGTTGAGGCCCAATGGGAGCGCGCCAGAGGGCCTGAACTGCCATCTCACGGCACGCCGGGTCAGCGGGCGAGGGCGAACAGGGGCGGGGCGGGCACGTCGACCGTGAGGTCGGCGAGGATCCGGCCGACGGTGGGGGTGAACTTGAAGCCGTGGCCGGAGAAGCCGGCACCCACGATGACCGGGCCGTGGCGGTCAAGAATGAAGTTGGAGTCCGGGGTAGTCGTGTAGGTGCAGCTGATCTCGGTGAAGGCATCCGGGTCGGCGCCGGGCAGCCACTCGCGGGCGTACCGGCGGAGGGCCAGTAGTTGCTCAGGCTCCGAGGCGAAGTCGCGATGGTCGGGGTCGACGACCGGGCCCACACCGTGCCAGCCGGCCTTGATCCCCTCGCCGGGGTGTGCATGCCGTAGACCGGTGAGCGCCAGTACTCGTACCCGGGCGTGCCGGGCCGGTAGCCGTGGTTGAAGCCCGGCCAGGTGAAGCTCGTATCGAGCGCGGCGAAATGCGCCGGTTGCTCCTGGGTCACCACCAGTCTGGGCAACGGCAGTAGGTCGCCGAGCAGCGAGCCGGTCCAGGCGCCGAGCGTGACGATCACCCGTCGGGCGCGGAACTGCTCGGTGTCGGTGTCGACAAGCACGGAGTCGTCTCCCTGCACCGTGAGGCGGGTGGCCGCCATGCCGTGCTGCACCCGGGCGCCATGGGCGGTCGCGGCCCGCTGCAGGGCCGTCACCGACGCATCCGCGTTCACTCGGCCGGCCTCGGGCGTGTACAGCACGTCGGTATCAAAACGGATGCCCGGCCACCGCTCCGCTGCCGCCTCGACACCGAGCAACTCCGGGTCGAAGCCCACGGCGGACAGCGCCGCATGCACCTCGGCGAACGGCTGCCCCTGCCCGTGGTTCACCAGACCAACCTGCTCGAGCAGCCGGGTGTCGGTCTCGTCCTCGAGCTCGCGCCAGAGCCGCAGCGCCTCCACGAGCATGGCCACATAGATGGGGTCGGTGTAGCTGAGGTTGAAGTTGCGGGAGGCGCCGTGTGAAGCGCCGTTCTTGTGCCCGGAAGCGAAGCGCTCGAGCAGGGTCACGTCGCGGCCCCGGCGGGCGAGCTCCCAGGCGGCGGCCGAGCCCATGGCTCCTCCACCGATGACGAGCGTGTCAACCTGCGTGGTCATGCGGGCAGCATCCTTTCGTAGCAGAGCGAGAACCAGATCGCACTGTAGGGAGGATAGATCGGGATCGGACTATACCCGAGGTGTTCGTAGAGGCGCACGGCCTCGGGCTGGCGGTCGCCGGTCTGCAGGATCAGCCGGCGCGCGCCCCGCTCGGCCGCCGCCGACTCGATCGCGCGGATGAGTGCCTTGCTCAGACCCCGGCCACGGTATTCCGGCAGGGTGACCAAGCGCTTCAGCTCGTATTCCGTGCCGAGCATGCGTAGGGCGGCGTGCGCGGCGGGCACACCGTCGACGGTCGCGATGAGGGTGAGCACCATGGTGTCGGGGTCGATCGCGAACGCCTGCGCCAGCTCGGCGGCGGTCTCTGCCGACGGGTTGTCGAACCGGTCGGCGTAGCGGGGGCCCACCTCCTCGTCCATTGCGCGGCGCAGGCCAACGGCCCGCGGGTCGGCCCAGTCCACGACGTGGAGCTGCACGAGTGCGGGTGCCACCGTCACGCCAGTACCTCCCGCACGGTGAAGTCCAGGGCGGCCACGGTGAGCGCGATCGAATCCACGTCGATGCGTTCGTCGTTGCCGTGGAAGAGCATCCGGAAGGTGCCGTAGTCCCAGCGCCTGCTGAGCAGGCCGAACCCGTAGGCGGGGATGCCCCGGCGGCGGTAGAAGCGGGCGTCGGAGCCGCCGACGCTGAGCACGGGCAGCAGGTCGGCGTTGGGGTAGGCGCGGGCCACGGCCGCACTCAGCGCGGCGAACAGCGGGGTGTCGACGGGCGACCGGGTGGCCGCCTCGAACCTGTCGCCGACGATCTCGATGTCCACCATCAGCTCGCCGAGGGCGTGCCGCAGGTAACCGTCTACCTGGGCGGCGTCGACGCCGGGCAGTACCCGGATGTCCAGGTCGACCGAGGCCAGCGACGGGATGACATTCTCCTTCTCGCCGGCGCGCACGATGTTGGGCGAAATGGTGGTGTGGCTGGAGGCGTGCGCGAAGCCGGCCAGGCTGCCCAGCTCGTGCACCGCGTCGTCGATGCGGGCCGGGTCGGTGAGCCGCTCGGCCAGCTCGGCGGGCAGGCCGAGCACCGACACGTAGTGCCGCCAGTCCGCGGTGATCTGTACGGGGGCCTCGAACCGGGCCAGCCGGCCCACGGCCTCGGCCGCGATCACGGCCGCGTTGCGGGCGCCCCACGGGGCGGAGCCGTGCCCGGGCGTGCCTCGCACCACCAGGCGCCGGCCGGCGATGCCCTTCTCCCCCACCGTGGTGGTGATCGACGGCCGCACGCCCACGGGCGCCCCGCCGGACTCGGTGAGCACGAAGGAGGCGTCGATGAGGTCGAGCCGGTGCTCGGTCATCCAGCCGACTCCGTAGCGGCTGCCGCTCTCCTCGTCCGCAACGGCGGCGAAGATCAGGTCGCCGCGCGGCCGGAACGAACCCATCGCGATGTCGCGGATCACAACCGCGTAACTGGCGGTGAGGTAGAGCATGTCGAGGGCGCCGCGGCCCCAGATCTCGCCGTCGACGAGCTCGGCGGCGAACGGGTCGCGGCTCCAGCCGTCGAGGTCCACGGGCACCACGTCGATATGGCCAACGAGGGCGAGCGACGGCGCGGTCGGGTCGGTGCCGCGGATGCGCGCGATCAGCGACGCCCGCCCGGGGTGCGGCTCAACCACTTCGAGGTCGAGGCCGGAGCCGGCGAAGAAGCCCTCCAGCGTGCGCACACTGCGGAGCTCTCCACCGGAGTCCGCGGTGCCGTCGTTGACGCAGGCGTTGCGGATGAGGTCGCGCAGCAGGTCGACGGTTTGGCGGGTGAGCACCTCCGGGTCGGTCATCAGCGCACCATCCCGCCGAGGCTCTCGGCGAACTCGTCGAGCAGGGCACGGCCGGCCGGCCAGGCGCCGAGCTTGCTCATGATGTTGATGTGACCCAGCTTGCCCACCTCGACGAACCCGGCACCCCAGGCCGCCGCGAGGCTCCGGGCGGTGCCGAGGGCGCAGTACGGGTCGTCGGCGCTGGCGGCAACGAGGGCCGGGGTGCCGAGCACGGCCGGTTCGGCCTCCCGGAAGGTCGGGGCCGCCGACGGGAAGCCCGGTCCTGACCGGTCGGGCGGGGCCACCAGCAGCGCGCCGCGCACCCGCCCGGGGTTCTGCGCCAACCAGGCGCCGACGGCCAGGCAGCCCAGGCTGTGCGCCACGATGATCGTGTCCGGCGTGCTGACGGCCGCGTCCACGGCGGCGACCCAATCTTCGAGATCGGGTTCGTCCCACGAGGTGGGGCGGATGCGCACGGCATCCGTCTGCGTCGCCTGCCACCGGGTCTGCCAGTGCTTCTCGGTGGAGTCGTTGATGCCCGGCACGATCGTCAGGCTCAGGGGGGTGGGCATGGTCGGAATCCTCGACAGTTGTTCGGCTGGGCGTTTCGGCGTGTGAACTCACACTATCCGTCCCCTCTGTATCCCGTCCTGACCTGGGTCACACAGGTACTTGCGGAGGTGAACGCGGTAGTTTCTAAGCGTTGACCCCCTTCGAAAGGACACTCACATGACCAAGCAGTCGATCTTCGGCCGCATCGCCCAGCTCACCAAGGCGAACATCAACGCGATGCTGGACTCCGCGGAAGACCCGAAGAAGATGCTCGACCAGATGGTGCGGGACTTCACCAACAGCATCGCCGACGCCGAAAGCGCGATCGCCGAGACCATCGGCAACCTGCGGCTGCTCGAAGACGACCACCGCGAAGACGTGCAGGCCGCCGGCGAATGGGGCCGCAAGGCCCTGGCCGCCAGCCGCAAGGCCGACGAGCTGCGCGGCGCCGGCAACACCGTGGACGCCGACAAGTTCGACAACCTCGCCAAGGTGGCCCTCGGCCGCCAGCTGCAGTCCGAGAAGGAGGCGAAGGACGCTGAACCGCAGATTGCCAGCCAGAGCGCGATCGTGGAGCAGCTCAAGACCGGCCTGAACACCATGAAGACCAAGCTGAGTCAGCTCACCTCCAAGCGCGACGAGCTCATCGCCCGCTCCAAGACGGCGGCCGCGCAGGCCCAGGTGATGGACGCCGTGAAGAGCATCGACATCATGGACCCCACCAGCGAGGTCAGCCGCTTCGAAGACAAGATCCGCCGCGAGGAGGCCAAGGTGCGCGGCGCCAGCGAGCTCGCCGCCTCCAGTCTCGACGCGCAGTTCGAGAGCCTCGACGACCTCGGCGAACTGACCGAGGTGGATGCCCGCCTGGCCGCTCTGAAGGCCGGCACGCCCTCGTCGATCGAGCAGTAGCGCACGGCGGAACAGCGCCTCACACGGAACGGCCTCGGGAACATCCCGGGGCCGTTCTGTAGTGTCACGGTCATGACAACTCTCGGAATCATCGGTGCCGGACTTATCGGCAGTCAGCTCGCACGCCTCGGCGTGGCCAACGGATACGACGTCGTGGTGAGCAATTCCCGCGGCCCCGCCACCCTCGACGGGTTGATCGCGGAGTTGGGGCCGCGCGCTCGCGCGGCACTCCCGGCCGAGGCGGCCTCGGCCGGCGACCTCGTCATCGTGACCATTCCGCTGCACGCCATCGACACGCTGCCGGTTGCCGACCTGGCCGGCAAACTTGTGATCGACACCAACAACTACTATCCCGAGCGGGACGGCAACATCGTCGCCCTCGACGAGGAGACCACGACCACCGCCGAGCTGCTGCAGGAGCTGCTGCCCGAGTCGCGGGTCGTCAAGGCGTTCAACCACATCTACGCCGCCGACCTCAGCACAGACGGTCTCCCCGCGGGAGCCGAGAACCGGCGCGCTCTCATTGTGGCCGGCAACGATGCCGAGGCCCGCGAGAGCGTCAGCGCGCTTCTGGACGACTTCGGATTCGACAGCGTCGACCTCGGTCCGCTCGCCGAGGGATGGCGCATTCAGCGCGACACCCCGGGCTACGGCACGCGCCTGGACGCTTTCGAGCTGCGCGAGGCCGTGACCGCGGCCATCCGTTACCGCGATATGCCGCAGGCCCTCTAGCCGGCGGGCCGGCGGTGGTGGCCCGCGAACTGGCAGATGCGGCGGGCGGCGGGCAGGGAGCATACTGAGGGGGTGTCCCCCAACTACGTGGTCGTCCCACAGTGGCAAGGTTCTGTTTCCCCCCGCGCTATGCGCCTCGTCGACGGGGCGGAGGCGATCCGGGGCGACCTGCCCTCTTCGGTCACGTACCCCGTGGACGTTCCCGTCGAGGCCGGCGACTCGCAGGACACCGGCATCCACCGGTTCTCGTCGCTGGTGGCGGTGCGGGATCGTCAGTTGGCGGTGTTGCGCACCAGCTCCGAGCCCGTGCTCACCATCGGCGGTGACTGCGGAGTCTCCTTCGGCGCCGTGGAGCACGCGTCCCGCCGGCATCCCGGGGAGATCGCGCTGGTCTGGTTCGACGCCCATCCCGATCTGCACACCAGCGAGTCCTCGCAGTCGGGTGGTTTCGGCGGCATGGTGCTGCGCGCCATCCTCGGCGACGGCGTGGACGGCCTCGCGCTCGGTCCCGATGCGCGACTGACGCCCGACCGGGTGGTGCTGGCCGGCGTGCGCGACATCGACCCGGCCGAGGATGTCTACATCACCGAGCAGGGCATCCCCCTGGTGCCGGTGGAGAGCTTCGGCACGCCCGACGCCATCGTGGCCGCGGTCAAGCGCACCGGCGCCGGTCACATCTACCTACACATCGACCTGGATGTGCTCGACCCGGCCACCATCGTCGGACTGTCGAACATCTACCCGTTCGGGCTGGCCGTGGAGAACCTCACGGCCGCGATCGTGGCGTTGCGGGCGGAGTTCAGCTTGGCCGGGGCCACCATCGCGGGCTTCGCGCCGTCCTCCCCCGAGGCCGCCGGCGACGACCTGCCCAGCATCCTGCGCATCATCAGCGCCCTCACCCGCTAGTCCCCCCCTCCGCGAACTGTGAGTAAAGCCCCAAAACCTGGCTCTCCTGACTCTTCCGTGGGTCATTTCCGGCCCGGGAGGGCTGGTCGGTGGCCGCCGAGGCTGAGCATGGCGAGGCTGATGAGGGCGTCAGGTGAGGCGAAGCCGAACGCGATTCTGGTGAGGAGTCTGATTTTGGTGTTCATGGATTCGATGCGGCCGTTGGAGAGGTTGTGTTCTATCGAGGCGAGGATCGCGACGCGGTGCTTCACGATGCTTCGTTGCAGCTTCACGAACGCGGGGATGCGGCAGCGGCGAGCCCAGGCGACCCATTTGTCGAGGGCTTCCTTGGCCTGGTCGAGCGGGAGTTTGAAGATGACTCTGAGGCCTTCTTTGAGGTAGTAGGCGCGGGCCAGTCGGGGGTCGGTTTGGACGATCCAGGCCAGCTTGGTTTGTTGTTTCTCGGTGAGGTTCTCGGGGTTTTTCCAGAGCGCATAACGGCTGTTTCTGATGCCGGCCGCGCGAGCGCTGTCGGGGCGTTCGGGGGCTCCGTTCCGGGGTCGGCCGCGGCCCCGCGCGGCGTCATTGATGCGGGCGGCTTTGCGGGCGTCGTTCCAGGCTGCGCGGCGGACTTCGTCGAGGGCTTCGGTGGCCCATTTGACGACGTGGAACGGGTCCGCGCAGCGCACCGCGTTCGGGCAGCGGGCCGCGACAACGTTGGCGATCCAGGCCGCACCGTCCGCGGAAACATGCGTGATCTGTGCGGAACGCTCGGGGCCGAGGGCGTCGAAGAACGTGCCGAGGGTGGCTTTGTCTTGGCCCGGTGCAGCCCAGACGAGACGACCGGTGTCGTGGTCCACGACGATGGTGAGGAACTTGTGGCCACGCTTGTAGGAGATCTCATCGATCCCGATGCGGGTGAGGCCATCGAACGGGTCGTGCAGGGTCGCGGCGTCGTCCCAGACCCGGGTGACGATCGCGCCGACGGTGCGCCAAGCGATGCGCATCAACGCGGTAACCGCGGTCTTGGAAGACTGCGTAGCCAGCCACGCGACGTGGTCGTCGAAGAGGTAGGTATGTCCGGCCTGGTGCCGAGCCCACGGCACCGACGCGACCGTGACGCCATGCTCACGGCACGCCACCCGGCGGGCGTCTGCCTCGAGAACGACCTGGATGATGCCAGCATCCAGGCTCCGCCAGCGTCGTCGACCCTCACCACGGTCGTAGCCTGGGCTGCGCCGGTGGCACAGCCCACACCGGTTCCGGGCCGCTTTCATCGGCCGGACCGCGACGACCAAAACGCCCGCATCGTCGTCGTAATCGACGTCGTCAACGATGGTCTTTTCGACACCGAGCAGAGTCCGCCATATCCTTGCAGTACGCACGCCGTTTTCCGTTCTTCAGTTTCCAACCTTTGACAGTCAGAAACCTAGACAGAAAGCGGCGTGCGCTCGTTAAGCCACGCGGAAACCACCCACGGATATGTCAGAAGAGCCCAAAACCTCGGGTTTTCGGGGCTTTACTCACAGTTCGCGGGAGGTACGGAACGATCGAAGGAGATCACACGTGACCACGGATGACCCGCGCGTCCTGCTCGAACAACCGCGCGTCCTGCTCGAACGCCGGGGGCACCTGCTCCTGATCGGGTTGAACCGGCCGGAGAAGCGCAATGCGGCGGACTTCGCCCTGCTGCAGCAACTCGCCCTGGCCTACGGGGAGCTCGAGCGTGACCCTGAGCTGCGGGTGGGCGTGCTGCACGCCGTCGGAGAGCACTTCACCGCCGGGCTCGATCTGGCCGACATCGGCCCGCGGCTGGGCCCCGAGGGGCTGGACATGGTGCCGGACGGCGGCATCAACCCGTGGCAGGTCGACGGTACCGCCCTGAGTAAGCCCGTGGTCATGGCCGTGCAGGGAACCTGCCTCACTCTGGGCATCGAGCTGATGCTGGCCAGCGACATCGTCGTCGCCGCGGAATCCACTCGGTTCGGGCAGATCGAGGTGAGCCGGGGAATCCTGCCCTTCGGCGGAGCCACGATCCGGTTCCCGCGCGCGGCCGGCTGGGGCAATGCGATGCGCTGGCTCCTCACCGGCGACCTGTTCGACGCCCGCGAGGCCCACCGGATGGGCTTGGTGCAGGAAATCGCGCCCAACGGCCGCCAGCTGCATCGCGCCATCGAACTCGCCGAACGGATCGCCGCGCAGGCCCCGCTGGCCGTGCAGGCAACGCTGGCCAGCGCCCGCACCGCTCTGCGGGACGGCCCCGCCGCGGCCGAGGCCGAACTGCAGCCCGCCCTGGCCCAGCTGGCCGGCACGACGGACGCCCGTATCGGCATGGAGGCGTTCCTCTCCCGCACCCCGGCCGAGTTCCAGGGCCGGTGACGGCCGCTCCCCACCACCGCACGCTTCTGAGTTGCCAGTTCACGCCCCCACCCGAGGGTCTACCGGGCGTCAACTGCCAACTCACCGGGATGAGTGTTGCTGAGTTGCCACTTCGTGCCCGCTCAACGACCGGGAGAGGGCGTCAAGTGGCAAGTCGGCGGATGGCGAACTCTGGCTTCCTCCCGGGTACGGTCGGTAGGCTGCGACGATGAGCGACACGACCTCGACACCCGACACAACTCCGACATCAGCCACCCCCTCGACGCCTGCCGCCCGCAGCTATGACGTCATCGTGATCGGCGCCGGCGCCGTGGGCGAGAACGTGGCCGACCGCACGGTGCAGGGCGGGCTGACGACCCTCATCGTGGAGGCCGAACTGGTGGGTGGCGAATGCTCCTACTGGGCCTGCATGCCCTCCAAGGTGCTGCTGCGCAGCGGCGCGGTGCTCGCCGCCGCCCGCCGGGTGGCCGGCGCGGCCGAGGCCGTGACCGGGCAGGTCGACGTGGCGGCGGTGCTCAAACGCCGCACCGAGTTCACCCACGACTGGAACGACGAGAGCCAGGTCGAATGGCTCGATTCCGCCGGTATCGACCTGCTGCGCGGGGCCGCCAGGCTCAGCGGCATCCGCGAGGTGACCGTCGAGACCGCGGATGGCCCGGTGATCGTCACCGCGAAACACGCCGTCGTGCTCAGCACCGGCTCCAGCGCGCTGCTGCCCGACATCGACGGCCTGGCCGACGTCTCCCCGTGGACCAGCAGGGACGCCACCTCGGTGAAGCACGTACCCGGCCATCTCGCCATCATCGGCGGCGGTGTCGTGGCCGTGGAGATGGCCGCCGCGTACCGCTCGCTGGGCGCGAAGGTGACCTTGCTCGTGCGCAGCTCACTGCTGCGCGACCAGGAGCCCTTTGCCGGCGAGATGGTGGCCACCGCCCTCACCGATGTGGGGGTGGAGGTGCTCACCGGCGCGAGCCCCACCCGCGCCCGACGCACCGACACGGGCGAGGTGACCCTGGTTCTCGCCGACGGCCGCACGGTCACGGCCGACGAGGTTCTCGTGGCCACCGGCCGCACGCCACGCACCCAGGACCTGGGCGTGGAGACCGTGGGACTGACCCCCGGCGACTGGGTGAGCGTGGACGACACCATGCTCGTGCAGGGTGACTCCCCCGTGTTGGCCGGTGACTGGCTCTACGCCACCGGCGACCTCAACCATCGGGCCCTCCTCACCCACCAGGGCAAGTACCAGGCCCGCGCCGCCGGCGACGTCATCGCGGCGCGCGCCGCCGGCCTCGCCGTGGACGACGCCCCCTGGGGCACCCACGTCGCCACCGCCGACCACGCGGCCGTGCCGCAGGTCACCTTCACCGACCCGGAGGTCGCCTCGGTCGGGCTCACCGCCGCCGCAGCGGAGAAGGCCGGATACCGCACCCGGGTGCTGGACTACGACCTCGCCGGCGTGGCCGGCGCGAGCGTTCTGGCCGACGGGTACACCGGCCAGGCCCGCGCGGTCGTCGACCTCGATACCGAGACGCTGCTCGGGGTCACCTTTGTGGGCGCCGGGGTGGGTGAGATGCTGCACTCGGCCACCATCGCCGTCGTCGGCCAGGTGCCGATCAAGCGTCTCTGGCACGCCGTGCCCAGCTACCCCACCCTCAGCGAGGTCTGGCTGCGGCTGCTCGAGGAGTACGGTCGCCCGCCCGCGGCCTCCCGGGTGAGTTGATGCGGCGCATCCTGTTCGACTCACCGCTCAGCCGGGCCGGGTACCTCTACGCCACGACGGTCGGTTTGATCTGGGGCGCGATCTGGAGCACCGGCCGCATCGAACGCCGAAACGGCCTGGTCGTGTTCCGCGGCCTTCCCGCCTGGGCGTTCGGCCGCGGCGGCTCCTGCGTGGGCGCGGTCTACCTCACCAACCAGAACGTGACGGCGGATGTGCTCGAGCACGAGGCCGTGCACAAGGTGCAGTGGCAGCGTTACGGCATGCTGTTCCCACTGCTGTACTTCATCGCGGGGCGCGACCCGCTGAAGAACCGCTACGAGATCGAAGCGGGCCTGGAAAAGGGCGGCTACCTGCGGAAGAAGCGGGTGGTCACGCGTGCTCCGCGCGACCGTCGCGCCAGTACCCCATGAACGCCACCTGACGGCGGTCGATGCCGACGTCGGTGACGAGGAATCGGCGCAGACGCTTGATCACACTGGCCTCCCCGGCCAGCCAGGCGTAAAGCTCGCCGTCCAGGCCGGACCCGTCGGGCACCTCCCAGAGGATGGACTCGTCGACGTCGATCTCGGGGAGCACTGTGTCGCTGTGGTGGGCGGTGATGAACCTGGCGGTCCAGCTCCGGGCGGCGGCTTCGAGCCGTGACCCGTGGGAGGCGCCGTTCCGGGCCAACCAGGTCACGGTGACCCCGTCGGGAGCGTTGGTCTCGTGCGCGTCGCCGTCTTCGGGCACCTCGATGTAGGCGCAACCGCGAGCGGTGCGCGGCAGGGCCGAGAGGATGGCGCAGATGGCCGGAGCGGCCGTCTCGTCGCCGGCGATGAGGACCGTGTTGGCGTTGCCGGGGGCCCACTCGATGCCCACGATCGGGTTGTCGCCGTCGGCGACCGGTCCGACGATGGCGACCTCGTCGCCGACGATCGCGGCGCGCACCCAGCGCGACGCGGGTCCGGCGTCACCGTGAGTGACGAAGTCGATGTCGACCTCGCGGTGCTCCGGGCGGGCGTGCCGCACCGTGTAGGTGCGCAGCGGATTGCGGTGCTCATCGGGCAGGTCCCGCCAGGTCTCGTACCAGGAGTCGGTGCGAGGGAACGGTGAAACACCTACCCCGGGCAACGGCAGCACCAGTTTGATGCGCTGGTCGAGGCCGGCGGTGCCGAATTCATGCAGGTCGGGGCCCGTGAAGGTCACCCGGGTGAAGTTAGTCGACAGCCGTTGGACGCGCGCCACGGAGACGGCGAACGGGCGGTAGCTGGGGCGCGGTGCCCGCACACGTGCGGTCGGCGCAGGAGCGACTGTCGAAGTAAGCATGCCCTTAGTATGGCATGCCTAACCTCAGTATGACCCTGGGAAGGGTCTGCCAACTGAGAGATCGAGCCGGCCCCCGCTGATACCGCGAGCCCCTCCGCGCTCGAGCCAGCCGATCGTCGATCGAGCCTGTCGAGATCCCGCGAGCCGACCTCTGAGCGCAGACATGCTCACCGGGTCTCGACAAGCTCGACCAGCGAACCGGGGCTCGACCAGCGGACGGGGGCCCGACCAGTGAACCGGGGCTCGTCCGGCGATCGGGGCGCGAAACGCGGATGGGCCGCGCGGCCGACCAGAGTCGACCGCACGGCCCAGGGGTGCAGTAGTGCTTAATACTCGCCGACGCCGACGGGCTCGGCGGACACGTTGGCCGAGGTGGCCTCCGCTTCGCCGTCCGCCAGGTTCAGCCGCAGGCTCGCGCCGAGCGTGGCGTCCACGTTCGTCCAGTACGCGATGGCGCGTTCCTTGACCTCGGGGCGGGTGACACCACCGACGGCTCCCGTGATCGTCTCGAGGAACCGGGCCTTGGCCGCGTCATCGAAGACGTCGCGGTACAGCGTGCCGGCCTGACCGAAGTCATCGTCGTCGGCGCGCAGGATCGCGGCGCTCCGCACGAGCGCACCGTCGCTCTCCCAGGTGCCGTCGCCCGCGAGGGCCTCGTCGGCGACGGGGCCGCCGAGCGAGTTGGGCGCGTAGTTCGGCGCACTGGCGTCGTTGAAGTGGTACCGGGCGGCGCCATCCTGCGAGTAGTTGTGCACCGGTGCCTGCGGGGCGTTGATCGGCAGCTGGTTGTAGTTGGTGCCCACGCGGTAACGCTGCGCGTCCGGGTAGGAGAAGATGCGCGCCATGAGCATCTTGTCGGGGCTGGCCGCGATGCCGGGCACGAAGTTGGCCGGCGAGAACGCGGCCTGCTCGATCTCGGCGAAGAAATTGCCCGGGTTGCGGTTGAGGGTGTGCGTGCCCACCTTGATCAGCGGGAAGTCGCTGTGCGGCCACACCTTGGTGAGGTCGAACGGGTTGAACCGGTAGGTCTTGCCCTCTTCGTACGGCATGACCTGTACGTGAACGTCCCAGGACGGGAAGTCGCCGGCGTCGATGGCCTCGTAGAGGTCGCGACGGTAGTGGTCGGCGTCGGCGCCCGCGATGAGCTCGGCCTCGGCGCCTTCCATCTCGACGTTGCCCTGGTTGGAGGTGAAGTGGTACTTCACCCAGAAGCGCTCGCCGGCTGCGTTGATCCACTGGTAGGTGTGCGAGCCGAAGCCGGGCATGGTGCGCCAGGAGCGCGGCAGGCCACGGTCGCCCATCAGGTAGGTCACCTGGTGAGCGGACTCGGGCGAGAGGGTCCAGAAGTCCCACTGCATGTCGGCGTCGCGGAGGCCCGAGCCAGGCAGGCGCTTCTGCGAGTGGATGAAGTCGGGGAACTTGATGCCGTCGCGGATGAAGAACACCGGGGTGTTGTTGCCGACGATGTCGTAGTTGCCCTCGGTGGTGTAGAACTTGACCGAGAAGCCGCGGACGTCCCGCCAGGTGTCGGGCGAGCCCTGCTCGCCGGCGACGCTGGAGAAGCGCTGCAGGGTGTCGGTGCGGGCGCCGGGCTGGAACAGCGCGGCACGGGTGTAGGCGGACACGTCGCCGGTGACCTCGAAGACGCCGTGTGCTCCGCCGCCCTTGGCGTGCACGATGCGCTCCGGGATACGTTCGCGGTTGAACTGGGCGAGCTTCTCGACCAGGTAGCGGTCGTGCAGGGCGGTGACGCCCTCAGAGCCGACGGTGAGGGAGTGCTCGTCGCTCGGGACCGGGGTTCCGGTCTGGGTGGTGGTGGGGGGCAGTGTTGTCATGGTGCTCCTTTGTGTCATGTGCTGGTCGTTCAGGTCATTCAGAAGGTGTCGTTCAGAGATCGGGGGCGGATGCCAAGGCGCCGGCCTGGCAGGCGGGGCAGAGGCCCCAGAAGGTCACCTCGGCGGTCTGCAGGATGAAGCCGGCGGAGTCGCCGGGTGTCAGGCACGGGGCTTCGCCCACGACGCACTCGACGTCGGTCACGGAGCGGCAGCCGGTGCAGATGAGGTGGTGGTGGTTGTCGCCCACCCGTCGTTCGAACAGGGCGGCGGAGCCGGCCGGTTCGATCCGGCGCACCAGTCCCGCGCTGGTGAAGGCGTTCAGCACGCCGTAGACCGCCTGCAGGCTGGTGCCGGGGAGCCCGGCGCTCACCGTATCGAAGAGCTGCTCGGCGGTGGCGTGGGCCGAGTCGGCCAGGCCGGTGAGCACGGCGAGGCGGGGCGCGGTGACTTTGAGGCCGGCGGCGCGGATGACGGCGGCGAAGTCATCCGCGTGGCTGTCTGTCGCGAGGTCGACGGCGTGGTGGCCGGTCGCGTGCTGACCGGCAGAGCGCTGCTCCGCGGTGATCGTTCGAGCTGCGGCCATGCCTCACGGTAGCAGTTGTTTTGAACCCTTCAAAATAAGACACGCCGAGCCGAGCCGTCGGAGGCGTCACACGCCGGGCGGCACCCGGTCCTGCCAGCGCAGCCGGCGCTCCAGTTGCGCGCCGAGGGCCAGCAGGGTGGCCTCGCCGCCCGGCCGGCCGATCAGCTGCACGCCCATCGGCAGGCCGTCCGGGGTCTGGGCCACTGGCAGGGTGATGGCCGGCAGACCGGACACATTGACCATCGAGGTGAACGGCGTGTACTGCACCTGCTGGGCGAAGTTGCGTTCGCCGTCGACGGCGTCGTACCAGCCGACGGGCCGGGGCGTGAGTGCCAGCGCCGGGGTGAGCACGGCGTCGAACCGGCCCAGCTGGCGGATCAGTGAGCGCTCGTAGGTCGCCAAGGTGGTCAGCGCCTCGGCCACGTCGCGGCCGGCCAACGCCCGTCCGCGGTGCATCAGCCAGCGGGTGAGGGGTTCGAGCAGGGCCTCCTGCTCGGTGGTTTCGGCGGGAATCCGGGCGGCGCTGAGCTGCCAGAGCGCGCGGAACGCCGGCGCGTAGCTCGGGTCCGGCTCCAAGGCGGTTTGCTCGATGCCGTGGCCCATGGCAGTGAAACCGTCGACAGCCACGGCGAGCGCGGCCAGCGCCTCCGGGTCCAGGCTGATCTCGTAGGCGTCATCCCAGGCCGAGGTGGTCATCACGCCCAGCTGGTAGCGGCCTTCGCCGCGAACGGCGGCGCCGAGAAGTTGCTCGTCTTCCCCGGGTGCCCGCACGGCGAACGGATGCGCCGGCCGGCCGCCGTCCGGCGCGATCATGGCGTCCAGCAGCAGCGCGGCATCCGCCACGGTGCGCGCGAGCGGGCCGGCCACGGGAAGACCCCCTGGCACGTCGAGGCCGCTCGCCGCGGGGATCCGGCCGCGGGACGGCTTGACCCCGACCAAACCGCAGGCGGCGGCCGGGATGCGCACCGATCCGCCGCCGTCGCTGCCCGGGGCGAACGGCAGCATCCGCGCCGCCACGGCTACGGCGGCGCCCCCGCTGGAGCCGCCGGCGCCCAGCGCCGGGTTCCAGGGGTTGCGGGCCGGAGCGCCAGCCACGGGTTCGGTGTATGACGGCAGGCCGAATTCGGGGGTGGCGGTCTTGCCCAGGCTCACGCCGCCGGCCTCGTCGAGGGCCTGCACGAGCAGGTCGCTTGTCTCGGGCACGGTGCCGCGCATCAGCCGGGAGCCGAACCCCACGGGCACGCCGGCGCGTTGCTGCAGGTCCTTGTCGGCGAAGGGGAGCCCCCACAGTGGCCGGGTGCGGGGCACCTCGGTTTCCACCTGCCTGGCGCGGGCGAGGGCGGCCTCGGCGGTCACGGTGACGAAGGCGCCGAGCCCGGGGTTCAGCCGCTCGATGCGGGTCAGGTAGTGCCGGGTGAGCTCGGTGGGGCTGATCTCGCCCTGCTGCAGGGAGCGCCACTGCTCGAGGGCGGTCAGTTCGTGGAGGTCGGCCATCCCCCGAGCCTAGCGACCGAGCCCATCACCGCCCCGGCCCGGGGCCGCAGGCGGACGGTCGCCGCCCCATTGCGCGCCAACTGGCCCCGTTCCGGACATCTGCACCCGGTGTGCCGGGACCAGATGTCCGCTTCGGGGCCAGTTGGGCCGGCGGCCGGGACGGATGCGGGCGCCGGGCGCCGGGACTGGCAGCGGGAGCCTGCGCCCGGGTAGCCTCTGAAGATGACCCGCACTGACGCTGCCGCTCTGTACAACCCGATGGGCACCACCGCGCTGATCACCGGGGCGTCGAGCGGACTGGGCGTGGGCTTCGCCCACGAGCTCGCCCGCCGGGGCGCAGACCTGGTGCTCACCGCACGCCGGCTGGACCGGCTCGAGGCCCTCGCCGTGGACCTGGCCGAGAAATACGGCACGGTGTCCACCGTGATCCCGCTCGACCTGGCCGCCCCCGGCGCCGTCGCCGAGCTCGTGCACGACCTCGACGACCGAGGAGTCCGGGTGAGCACCCTGGTGAACAACGCCGGCTTCGGCCTGTTCGGCAGCATGGTGGATGCGCCGGAGGCACCGGTGCACGACCAGGTGGCGGTCAACGTCCAGGCGCTCACCGATCTCACCCATGCCCTCCTGCCGGGCCTGCTCAGCGCGGCGCTCACGCATCCGCAGGGCGCGGCGCTGGTGAACGTCGCGAGCACGGCGGCGTTCCAGCCGGTACCCCGGCTGGCCGTCTACGCCGCGAGCAAGGCCTACGTGCTCAGTCTCACCGAGGCGCTCTGGTACGAGACCCGCGGTACCGGGCTCAAGGTCACCGCGCTGTGCCCCGGCCCGACCGAGACCGAGTTCTACACCGTCGCCCACCGCTCCACGGCCGGCCCCCGCCGCCTGGCCAGTGTGGACGAGGTGATGCGCACGGCCTTCGATGCGCTCGATACGCCCCGCACTCCCCCACACGCGGTCAGCGGCGGACAGAACCGACTGCTGGCCTGGCTGGCCTCGGTGTCGCCCCGGCGCACCGTGGTGACGGTGACCGGGCGGCTGTCGCGCCGGTGAGCGCCGGGCTACGGCCTACTTGAGGCTCTTCTGCAACAGCACGGTGCCCAGCCAGCGCTCGAACTTGAAGCCGACCTTGCCCATCCGGCCGATCTCCTCGAAGCCGAAGTCCTGGTGCAGCTTGATCGACGCCTCCGCCCCCTGGTCGGCGATCACGGCGATGATCTCCTTGAGACCGGCGGCCTTCGAGCGTTCGATGAGTTCGGTCAGCAGCACCCGTCCCAGGCCCTTCCCGGTGGATGCCGCGCCCAGGTAGATCGAGTTCTCCACCGTGAACCGGTACGCCTTCTTCTGCTTCCACGGGCTCACCAGCGCGTAGCCGAGCAGTTGTCCGGCCGGCGACTCGGCCACGATGAACGGCATGCCGAGCTTGCTCAGGTAGGCGAACTTGTCGCGCCACTCGGCGAGGGTCATCGCATCCTCGTCGAAGGTGACGGTGCTGTTGGCCACGTAGTAGTTGTAGATCTCCCGAATGTCGGGAAGATCTGTGTCCACCGCATCCCGAAGCGAGTACTCGAACGGCGCCTCGGGCGCGGGCGCCGGCGTCAGGTGACGCGGCAGCCGTCGACGCGGCTGGTATTCCTCTTCTAGCACCGGATGGGTCCTCTCCACATGGGAATCAGATTACTGCAGCGCCCAGTCCACGGCCGCCGCGTCCTGCTCGGCCAGCAGCGCGTTGGCGCGGCTGAACGGGCGGGAGCCGAAGAAGCCGCGCCGGGCCGAGAGCGGGCTGGGATGCGCCGAGACGAGTGCGGGGGTCGACCCGAGCAGCGGCAGCAGGTTCTCGGCGTCCCTGCCCCAGAGGATGGCGACCAGCGGCGTGCCGCGGCCGGCCAGCGCCCGGATGGCTTGCTCGGTCACGGCCTCCCAGCCGTGCCGGCGGTGCGACCCGGCGGCGCCGGCCTCGACCGTGAGGACCCGGTTGAGCAGCAGCACCCCGTGCCGGGTCCAGGGGGTCAGGTCGCCGCCGTCCGGTTTCGGTAGGCCGAGGTCGTCGTGCAACTCGGTGAAGATGTTCGCCAGGCTCCGCGGCACCGGGCGCACCTCACCGGCCGCCGAGAAGGCCAGGCCCACCGGATGCCCGGGCGTGGGGTACGGGTCCTGGCCCACGATGAGCACGCGCACCTCGTCGAACGGTTGCCGGAAGGCGCGCAGGATGTTCTCCGGCGCCGGCAGCACCTCGGCGCCCGCCGTGGCCCGCTGCCGAGCGAAGGCGAGCGGGGCCGCAAACGGTGCCACGGCACTGACGTCGACGGGGCCGGCATGCTCTCCGAGCCCGAAGGCCCGCGCCCAGCCGGGCTCGATCAGCGCGGGGGCGATCGGTGCGGGCATCCGGCTCAGGAGCCGAAGGTGCTCACCAGCACCCCGCCCTCGGATTCGCTCACGGTCCAGACGCTGCCGGTTCCGGCCACGCCCAGGGTGCCCTGGCCCACGATCAGCACGGTGCCCTCGTCGACGGCCAGGCCGCCGCGGATGAGGCCGGCCTCGGTGGCGGCGACCATGCGGGACAGCGTGCCCCACTGGGCGGCGTGCACATCCACGGTCACGTCGAGCAGGCCGATGCCGTTCTCGATGGTGATCTCGTCGAGCCCCTCCGAGGCGTCCAGGGGGCTCACCGGTACACCGCCGATCTGCCAGCCGCCGAGCACGGCGCGTTCGGCAGCGATCATGGCGCCGGCGGAATAGCCGAGGTACGGGATGCCGGCGGCCACCTGACGGCGGATCTCCCCGGCGATAGGGGTGAGGGCGCTGAGGTAGGCGGGGGTCAGGCCGCCGCCGATCACGATGCCGTCGACATCCGCCACGGCGAGCAGGGTGGCTTCGTCGGTGAGGCCGAGCACCGTGAGGTGCGGGTCGACCGGCCCGGCGGCGCCGATGGCCGCGAGCAGCTTGGCGGCGTGGTCGGCGCCGTCGGCGTCCCGCACCACGATGACGGCCAGGCGCGGTTCGTCGCGGCCGGCCGCGGTGGCGCGCAGGGCGGCTTCGGCCAGGAACGGCCCATAGACCACGGCGTCGTTCTCGGTGGCGTTCTCGGCGGCCCAGCCGCCGCCGACGAGGTGGATGCTCATGCGTCGACCGCGCTCGTCAGCGGGGTGGCCGTCACGGGCGGCAATGCCGACCACGGGAAGACGATCCAGCCGTCGGTCTCCCGCCAGGTGAAGTCGGGCACGTGCACCGTGCGCGGCTTGGTGTACAGCGTCGCGGAGCGCACCTCGCCGGCCGATTCCTTGAGGATGCCCACCACCAGGGCCAGGGTGTGGCCCGAGTCGGAGACGTCGTCCACCAACAGGACGCGCTTTCCGGCCAGCGCCGGGGCGTCGAGCATCGGGCCGGAGAGCACGGGCTCCGGCAGACGCTCGTCGATGCCGGTGTAGAACTCCACGTTGATGGAGCCGCAGTTCTTGGTGCCGAGGGCGTACGAGATGGCCCCGGCCAGCAGCAGGCCGCCGCGCGCGATGGCGATGACGACGTCGGGCTGGAACCCGCTTGCCAGCACCGTGCTGGCCAATGACCTGGACGCGTCGGCGAATTCGGTCCACTCCAGCACCTCGCGGGGCGGATCGACGGTGGCGGGGGTCTCGGCGTGCTGGTCCTGTTGCATTTGTCAATGGTAGAACCTCCCGCGCCCGCCGCGCGCGGACGAAGGGCCCAGTGTGGGCCCGGTACCACGGCCGGTGCGGATACGGAAGACTAGCGGGATGATCACACTGCAGCAGGATGCCGACGGCTTCGTCCGCATGAACCGGCATTTCCCCGCCAAGACGCCTATCACCATCCGTTTCACCGACGGCACGACGGCGAGTACACCGGCGCGCGGCTCAATGAGCTCTACGACGCGGCCCTGGCCACCTTCCGCGCCGAGAACCGCCTCGACGCCAAGGGCTTCTCCCGTGCGCCGGTCAAGTCCGTGCACCCCACCCACAACGTCGAGTTCGTGCCCGTGCAGTCCGGAATGGCCCCCTAACCCACCCACTCACCGATCGGGATGCCTAACTCCTGCTCACTCCCGCCGCGGCGGCCACTCTCCCGAAATTCCGGCATCCGGTGGTCGTCTCCGGAAGGATTGCAGGAGTGAGGCAACCGGGTGGACGCATAGTCTGGTCGTTGTGAGTGACCTCCCGTACCGCGCCGAGCTGGAGATCGTGCTGCTGCACGCCTCCCCCGTGCACCGGTACGAAGGGCGCCCGGCCGATGGGCCGCTGCCGGCGGTGGGCGAGGAGAGTCACGAACGCATCGAGGTGCGCGCGGGCATGGGCATCGTGGGCGACCGGCACTTCGGCCGACGGGCGCACGTGCAGGCGTCGGTCACGGTGATGAACGCCGACGTCCTCACGCAGGTAGCCGACGACCTCGGGCTGCCGCGCACCCTCGACCCGGCCGACACCCGGCGCAACATCCTGCTTCGCGGCGTGGACGTCGACGCCCTGCGCGGGGCGATCTTCTCGCTCGACAGCGGTGACGGTCCCGTCGAATTCCGGGCGCACCGGCCCGCGAACCCCTGCGCCTGGATGGATGTGACGCTCGCCCCCGGCGCCCACCGCGCGCTCCGCGGGCGTGGCGGGCTTCGCTGCGAGCCGGTGACCGACGGGATCCTGCGGCTCGGCCCGGCCACGATGCGGTGCAGTGTGCCGCTGGTGGTTACGGGTGCCGCACGCCCTGCCCGGCCAGAACGGCCCGGTAGCCCTCCCGGTAGCTCGGGTAGCTGAAGCTGAAGCCGGTCTCGAGGATGCGCCGGTTGTCCACGCGCTTGTCGCCGCCACGCCTGCTGCCGGTCTCGACGATCTCGGGCACGGGCAGGCCGAGCTCGCCGGCGATGAAGGCCAGCACCTCGGCGGCGGGCACCGGAGTGGAGTCCACCCCGAGGTAGAGCGGGTCGGGCGCCTTGGCCCGGCAGAGCAGGTGCACGATCATCGCGGCGGCGTCGTCGCGGTGGATCCGGTTGGTCAGGCGGGTGCGCTCGCCCACGGTGGCGCGCCCCGAACGCACCTGGTCGATCAGACGCTCCCGGCCGGGGCCGTAGATGCCGCCGAGGCGCAGCACCACGGCCGAGGGGAGGCGGCTCCGCAGCAGCTGTTCGGCCTCGAGCAGGATCGCGTCCGTGCCGGCGTCCGAGGTCGCCGGGGTCGTCTCGTCGACGGTGCTGCCGTCGTCCACGTCGTAGACGGCCGTCGAGGACACCATCAGGAAACGGCGCGGCGTCACCTGCGCCTCATCCAGGGCGTCGAGCAGGTTGGCCAGCCCGGTCACATAGGCGGCCCTGTACAGCTCGGGGTCGGGGCTGCCCGCGGTGATGGCCACGATCACGAGGTCGGTGTCCGGCGGCACCTGGGGCTTCTCCCGGGTCAGGTCGACGGACTGCCCGTCGAGCGCAGCCGGCAACAGCCCGGCCCGGCGGCGGAGGCCCACCACGTGCTGGCCGAGCGCAGTCAGGCGGAGGCCCGCCTCGGTGCCGAGGTCGCCGCATCCGGCAATAAGAACAGTCATTCCCCCAGTATGAAGGCGCGCAGCATTCAGCCGCGCCCGACGCAGCGACGCCGCCCGCTCAGAGCACCTCGCCCGGCGGCGGTGGGGCCAGGTGCCGCTCCGGTGTGCCGTTGTAGAACGACAGCGGCCTGATGAGGGAGTTCGCGGCCAGCTGCTCCATGATGTGCGCCGTCCAGCCGGTCACCCGGGCCGCCACGAAGATCGGCGTGAACGTGGCGGTATCGAAACCCATCAGGTGATAGGCCGGCCCGGACGGGTAGTCCAGGTTCGGCAGGATGCCGGTGCGCTCGGCCATACCGGTGGCGAGTGCCTCGTAGAGCTCGAGCAGGTCGGGGCGGTCGTAGTGCTCGATGAGGGTCAGCAGGGCCGCGTGCATGGTGGGCACCCGGCTGTCTCCGTGCTTGTAGACCCGGTGGCCGAAGCCCATCACCTTGCGTTTGTGCGCGAGGGTGTCGTCCAGCCAGCGTTCGGCACGCTCGGCAGAACCATCGCCCAGGCCGATCTCGTTGAAGATGTGCATCACGGCCTCGTTGGCGCCGCCGTGCAGCGGCCCCTTGAGCGCGCCCACGGCCCCGGTGACGGCCGAGTACAGGTCGGAGAGGGTCGAGGTGATCACCCGCGCGGTGAAGGTGGACGCGTTGAAGGAGTGCTCGGCGTACATGATCATCGACACATCGAAGGCCTCGACCACGGGCAGTTCGGGCACCTCGCCGAAGGTCATGTAGAGGAAGTTGGCCGAGTAGCCCAGGTCGTCGCGCGGTTCGACGAGTTCGAGCCCGCGCCGGCGGCGCTGGTCGTAGGCGACGATCGCCGGCAGCTGAGCGAACAGGTGCAGCGACTTGGCCAGGTTCGCTTCCACCGAGGAATCCGGCGTGGTGAGGTCGTTGGCGCCGATCACGCTCACGGCCGTGCGCACCACGTCCATGGGGTCCGCGGAGGTGGGGATCTCATCGATAACCCGGCGCACCGAGTGGTCGAGCCGGCGCAGGGCCCGCTCGGCCCTCTCGAACTCGGCCAGTTCGGCATCCGTGGGCAGCTCGCCGTTCCAGAGCAGGTACGCGACCTCTTCGAAGCTCTTCTGGGCGGCGAGTTCCTGTACCGGGTAACCGCGGTACAACAGCGAGTTCGAGTCGGGGTTGACCTTGGAGACGGCCGTCGAGTCGGCCACGACTCCGGCTAGCCCGCGGTGGATCTCGGGCACGACCGGTGGTTCCTCCACGGACCTGTGGGTGGGCTGGTTGATGGTCATGTCGCTCCTCTGCGTCCTGATTCTTAGCCGTGCTGGTGGTGCTGCCGTCCGTGTGTCGTGCTGGTGGGCTAGCCCTCGTGGCCGCTCAGCGTGAAGTTGAAGATCCCCGAATCGAAGCGATTGTAAGCCTCGTAGTCGAGCAACTGATAGAGCTCAGCGCGGGTCTGCATGGCCGGGAGCAGGCTGGTCAGCGACCCCTCGGCGACGATCGTGTCCAATCCCTGTTCGGCCGCGCCCATGGCCAGCCGCAGCAGCGACACCGGGAAGATCACGAGGTTGATCCCGACGCCCTCGAGCTGGTCCACCCGGAACAGCTCGCTCTTGCCGAATTCGGTCATGTTCGCCAGGATCGGCACGTCCACCGCCGCCCGGATCGCCTCGAATTCGGCCAGGGTGCCCATGGCCTCGGGGAAGATCGCGTCGGCGCCGGCGTCCGCCAGGGCCTTCGCCCGGTCGATCGCGGCATCCAGCCCGTCGACGGCGCGGATGTCGGTGCGCGCCATGATGAGCAGATTCGGGTCACGACGGGCATCCACGGCGGCGCGGATGCGCTTGAGGGCGGTGTCGGTGTCGACCACCTGCTTGCCGTCCAGATGGCCACAGCGTTTGGGGTTGACCTGGTCCTCGATGTGCAGTCCGGCCACGCCGGCGTCCTCGAGTGTCTGCACCGTGCGGGCCACGTTCATCGGCTCGCCGAAGCCGGTGTCGGCGTCGACCAGCGTGGGCAGGTCGGTCATCCGGGAGATCTGCTGGCTGCGGCCGGCGACCTCGGTGAGGGTGGTCAGGCCGATATCGGGCAGGCCGAGGTCGGCCGCGAGCACGGCGCCGGAGATGTAGACCCCCTCGAAGCCCTTGGCCTGGATCAGCTTGGCGGAGAGCGGGTTGAACGCCCCGGGGAAGCGCAGCAGGCTGCCGCCGGCGAGGTCGGCGCGCAGCTTCTCGCGCTTGGCGGCGGGGGTGAGTGCGGAGTAGAGCATCAGAAGATTCCGTTCAGGCTGGGCAGCGTGTCGAAGAGGCCGGGCCGGGCCACGAGGGTGAGCGAGCCGAGCTCGGCACCGGAGAGCTCGGGGAGGCGCTGGGCGAGGTCGAGGAACCGCTCGATCTCCGGCGGCTCCAGGGCGTCGCCGGCGAGCAGCCGGAACTTGGCGACGTAGTCCTCCCGCACGAAGGGGCGGGCGCCGAGCGGATGCGCATCCGCCACGGCCAGCTCGTCGACCAGCCGGGTGCCGTCGGCCAGCAAGATCTCCACCCGGCCGCCGAAGGCCCTCTCGGCCGGATCGGTGGAGTGGTAGCGGCGGGTCCACTCGGCGTCTTCGCTCGTGGTCACGGTGTTCCACAGGGCCACGGTGTCGGCCCGCCGGGCCCGTTCGGGCAGGTAGGAGTCCACGTGGTGCCAGCTGCCGTCCTGCAGCGCGACGGTGAAGATGTACGGCACCGAGTGGTCCAGTGTCTCCCGGCTGGCCCGCGGGTCGTACTTCTGCGGGTCGTTTGCGCCGGAGCCGATGACGTTGTGGGTGTGGTGCGAGGTGTGGATGACGATCGACCGCACCGCGCCCGGCACCAGGATCTCGGGGTGCTCGCGGTGGAGCTTCCGGGCCAGGTCGATGAGGGCCTGGGCCTGGTACTCGGCCGAGTGCTCCTTGGTGAAGCTGTCCAGGATCGCGCGTTTGGGCTCGCCGCCGGCCGGCAGCGACACGTCGTAGGACGCCTCGGGCCCGTCAAGCAGCCAGGCGATGACGCCGTCCTCGCCCTCGTAGATCGGGGTGGGGCTGGTCTGGCCACGCATGGCCCGGTCGACGGCCTCAACGGCCATCTTGCCGGCGAACGCCGGTGCGAACGCCTTCCAGCTGGAGATCTCCCCCTTGCGGGACTGCCGGGTGGCCGTGGTGGTGTGCAGGGCCTGGCCGATGGCCTGGAAGATCGTGTCGGGATCCAGGCCCAACAGGGTGCCGATGCCGGCCGCGGCCGACGGACCCAGGTGGGCGACGTGGTCGATCTTGTGCTTGTGCAGACTGATCGAGCGGGCCAGATCGATCTGCACCTCGTAGCCCGTGGCGATGCCGCGCACCAGCTCGTGCCCGGTGAGGCCGCGGGCGGCGGCCAGGTGCTGGGCCACGGCCACGATCGGCGGGATGTTGTCGCCCGGGTGCGAGTACTCGGCGGCGAGGAAGGTGTCGTGGTAGTCGAGCTCCCGCACGGCGACACCGTTGGCCCAGGCCGCCCATTCCGGCGACACCCGGCGACCGCTGGGCGGGCCGAACACTGTAGCGCCGTCGCCGCCGCCTGAGCGCGGATGCGCCAGCGCCTGGGAGCGAGCCGCGGCGACCGGGTCGCGGGTGAGCGAGGCCGCCGCGACGGCGGCGTTGTCGATCATCCGATTGATGATCATCTCGGTCACATCATTGTCGACGGGCACCGGGTCGGCCGCGCAGGCGGCGAGCTTCCAGGCCAGTTGTTCGGTGCGTGCAGGGCTGTTCTCGCTCGGGTGAACGCGCACTTCGGTGGACTGCACGGGTGGTCCTTTCGGTCGGGAGGTCAGGAAGCCTGGTCGGTGGAGCCGAGCACCGCGAGCACGCTCGCCAGGCTCAGGTGGAGGTGCACATGGGTGGCGTGCGCGGCGAGCGCCGCGTCGCCGTCGATGATCGCGTCGAGGATCAGCAGGTGTTCGGCCGCCGCCTGGCGCAGCCGCACCGGGTTGCCGCGGGCGACCCGGCGGATGCGCGCCAGGTGCGTACGCACCGTGTCGAGGGCTCCCACCAGGAAGGCGTTGTCGACGGCGGCATCGATGGCCGCGTCGAACTCGTCGATCAGGGCGTAGTACTCGTGGATGCCGGTCTCACCGTCGTCGAGCAGGGCGGGAGCGGCGAGGAACCGTTCGCGCAGCATCCCGAACGCCGAACGATCGGCGCCTCGGGCAGCCAGGGTCGCCGCGCGCTCCTCGAGGGCCTCGCGTAGCTCGTAGAGATCGTTGATCGACTCGACCGACATCGCGGTGACCGAGAAGCCCCGGCCGCTGCGACCGGCGACGAGGCCATCGGTGACCAGCCGGGCCACGGCGGAGCGCAAGGGAGTGCGGGAGACCCCGAGTCTGGCGGACTGTTCCACCTCCAGAAGCACGGTTCCGGCCGGAAGCACCCCGTCGAGAATCTCGTCGCGCAGCACCCGGTAGGCCCGGTCGCTGGCCCGCTCCGGTGCGGCCCTCACGGTTTCTGTATACACAAGTGCATTCTATTCCCCTATTGCCGCGATTGTGCAAGACTAACCGCACCTTGTGTATACATGAGAGCTTCAATGGAGAGGTTCACACCATGACCGACCACACCGTAAGCACTCGCACCACACCGCGCACCGACGCGCCAGGTACCCCGCCGGCCACCCCGCCAGAGGCCGGCACCGGCGCGTACCGTGCGACCTGGCGACGCAGCATCGAGACACGCGAGGAATTCTGGCTGGACGCCGCACGGCTCGTCGACTGGGTCGACCCGCCCCGCGCGGCGCTCACCGAGCACTCCCCCACCGAGTACCGCTGGTTCGCCGACGGCACCCTCAACACGAGCTACAACGCCCTCGACCGGCACGTGCTGGCCGGCCGCGGCGACCACACCGCGCTCATCTATGACTCCGCCATGACCGGCACCCGGGCCCAGATCAGCTACCGCGACCTGCTCGAGAGGGTTGCCCGCTTCGCCGGCGTGCTCCGCGCGGCCGGCGTGGGGCGGGGCGACCGGGTGGTCGTCTACCTGCCGATGATCCCGGAGGCCGTCGTGGCCATGCTCGCCTGCGCCCGCATCGGGGCCGTGCACTCGGTGGTTTTTGGCGGTTTTGCCGCCAGCGAGCTCGCGGTGCGCATCGACGACGCCCGTCCCACAGTGCTTGTCACGGCCTCGGGCGGGCTCGAACCGGGCAAGACCGTCGAGTACCTGCCGCTCGTGCGGAAAGCGCTCGACCAGAGCGCCGGGTCGGTGCACACCGTCATCGTGCAGAACCGGCACGCCATCCCGGGGTCCGCCGCCGACTACGCGTCCGACGCCGCTGACGGCGCGGCCGTGCGCTGGCTGGACTGGGCCGAGGCCGCGGCTGCGGCCACCCCGGCCGAGCCGGTCACCGTCGCCGCCGATGACCCGCTGTACATCCTCTACACCTCAGGCACGACGGGAAACCCGAAGGGCATCATCCGCGACAACGGCGGCCACGCCGTGGCGCTGACCTGGTCGATGCGGAACATCTACGACATCGGCCCCGACGATGTCTTCTGGGCGGCGTCCGACGTGGGCTGGGTGGTCGGGCACTCCTACATCGTCTACGCGCCGCTGCTGGCCGGCGCCACCACCGTCATCTACGAGGGCAAGCCCATCGGCACCCCGGATGCCGGCGCCTTCTGGCGAGTCGTGCAGGACTACCGGGTGAACGTGTTGTTCACCGCCCCCACCGCCATCCGTGCCATCCGGCGGGTCGACCCGGAGCTGGCCGAACTGGCCCGGTACGACGTGTCCAGCCTCACCGCGCTGTTCCTGGCCGGCGAGAGGCTCGACCCGGAGACCTTCCACTGGGCCAACGACGGCCTGCACTGCCCGGTCGTCGACCACTGGTGGCAAACCGAGACCGGGTGGGCCATCTGCGCCAACCCGCGCGGCATCGAAGAGCTGCCCACCAAGCCCGGGTCCACGGCCGTGCCCGTACCCGGCTACGACATCGCCATCCTCGACTCGAAGGGAGCCCGCATCACGAAGCCGGGCAAGGACGGCAATATCGCCATCCGGCTGCCGCTGCCACCCGGCTCGCTGCTGGGCATCTGGGGCGGCGACGACAGGTTCGCCAGCGCCTACCTCACCGCCTTTCCCGGGTTCTACGCCACCGGCGACTCCGGCCACATCGACGCCGACGGCTACCTCTACGTGATGGGCCGCACCGACGACGTGATCAACGTCGCCGGGCACCGGCTCTCCACCGGATCCCTCGAGGAGGTCCTCACCCGGCATCCGGCCATCGCGGAGTGCGCGGTGCTCGGCGTGCACGACCCGCTGAAGGGCCAGCGTGCCGCCGGCTTCGTCACGCTCAAGGCCGGCTGGGTCGTCGACCACGACCTGCTCAGCGCCGAGCTGGTCAACCTGGTGCGCGAGCACATCGGCCCGGTGGCGGCGTTTAGGGATGTGACCATCCTGGAGCGGTTGCCCAAGACCCGCTCGGGCAAGATCCTGCGCAAGACCATCCGCCAGATCGTCGACGGTGAGCCGTACAAGGTGCCGCCCACCATCGAGGACCCCGCCACCCTCGACGCCCTCGTCCAGGCGGTGCGCCCCGCCCCCACCGCGATCCCCGCAGTCCCCGCCTAACTGTTCCCCGTGCGGACAAATGCGCCCGGTACGCCGGGACCAGTTGTCCGGAACGGGCACAGTCGCGACCGACCTATGCACTCAGCCATCCCATCTCACCGGAGCAAAGGAGCCCCATTGAAGGAATCACTGAAAGACGCCCGGCCGGGAGGATCGATCGACTACGTCGAATTCGAGACCTCTGAACGCTTCGTCAACCTGCAACGGCGGCGCCGGCGGTTCGTGATCCCGCTCGCCGTGTTCTTCCTGGTCTGGTACTTCGCCTTCGTGCTGGTGGCCGCCTACCTGCCCGACGTGATGGCGCAGCCGGTCTTCGGCAGCGTCAACCTTGGCCTGCTGCTCGGCCTCGGCCAGTTCGTCACGACGTTCGCCATCACCATCTGGTACGTCGCGTTCTCCAACCGGGTGCTCGACCCGCTGGGCGCGGACCTGCGCGCCGAGCTCGAAGCGAAGGCCGCCGCATGATCGCCGTGAGCCTGAACACGCCGGCTGTCGCCCGGGTGGCCGCGGAGGTCGCCGCACAGGCCGAGACCAACCCCGTCCTGAACATCTCGATCTTCCTGGCCTTCGTCGCCGTCACCCTGGTGATCGTGATCCGGGCCGGTCGCAACAACCGCACCGCCGCGGACTACTACACCGGCGGGCGTTCCTTCACCGGCCCGCAGAACGGCTTCGCGATCGCCGGCGACTACCTCTCGGCGGCGTCCTTCCTCGGCATCGTCGGCGCCATCGCCGTCAACGGCTACGACGGGTTCCTCTATTCGATCGGTTTCCTGGTCGCCTGGCTCGTGGCGCTGCTGTTGGTGGCCGAACTGATGCGCAACACCGGCAAGTTCACCATGGCGGATGTGCTTTCCTTCCGGCTGGCGCAACGGCCGGTGCGCGTCGCCGCCGCCACGACCACCCTTGCGGTGTGCTTCTTCTACCTGCTCGCCCAGATGGCCGGTGCCGGCGGACTCGTATCGCTGCTGCTGGGCATCAACGACAAGCTCGGCCAGTCCATCGTGGTCACCGTGGTGGGCGGCCTGATGATCCTCTACGTGCTCATCGGAGGCATGAAGGGCACCACCTGGGTACAGATCGTCAAGGCGTTCCTGCTCATCATCGGAGCCGGCGCCATGACGGTCTGGGTGCTGGTGATCAACGGGTTCAACCTGTCCACCCTGCTCGACGCCGCCGTCGCGAACTCCGCGGTCACCCCGGCCGGCGCCATCCTCGCCCCTGGGCTGCAGTACGGGCACAACCCGCTGGACTTCATCTCGCTGGCCATTGCCCTGGTGCTCGGCACCGCGGGCTTGCCGCACGTGCTGATGCGCTTCTACACCGTGCCCAGCGCCAGGGAGGCCCGGCGCTCGGTCGTCTGGGCAATCTTCCTGATCGGGGCGTTCTACCTGTTCACGCTGGTGCTCGGCTTCGGCGCGGCGGCCCTCGTGGGCGCCGACACCATCCTGGCGTCTCCCGGCGGCGTGAACTCGGCCGCCCCACTGCTATCGCTGGCGCTCGGTGGTCCACTGCTTCTCGGCCTGATCTCGGCGATCGCGTTCGCGACCATCCTCGCGGTGGTGGCCGGACTGACCATCACGGCGGCCACCTCTTTCGCGCACGACATCTACGCGAGCGTGATCAAGAAGGGCAAGGGCGACCCCGACGGCGAGGTCAAGATCGCCCGGCGCACCGTCGTGGTGATCGGCATCCTCGCGATCGCCGGCGGCATCGGTGTGCAGGGGCAGAACATCGCGTTCCTCGTGGCGCTGGCCTTCGCCGTCGCTGCGAGCGCCAACCTGCCCACCATTTTGTACTCGTTGTTCTGGCGCGGCTTCACCACCCGCGGCGCACTGTGGAGCATGTACGGGGCTTGGGTTCGGCGATCCTGCTGATCGTGTTCTCGCCGGTGTTCTCCGGCACGCCCACCTCGATGTTCGGTGAGGGCGTGAACTTCGCGCTCTACCCGCTGAACAACCCGGGCATCATCTCGATCCCGCTGGCTTCTTCCTCGGCTGGCTCGGCTCGGTCACAAGCACCAAGCGGGAAGATCCGAAGCTGGCCGCCGAGATGGCGGTGCGCTCCCTCACCGGCTTCGGCGCCGAGAAGGCCAGCGAGCACTAGTCACGCTCCCCCTACTCCGACCTGACGGCTGCAACTGTGGCCGAAACGGACAATTGCGCCCGGTACGCCGGGCGCAATTGTCCGTTCGGGAAACAGCTACCGCGGCCGACGGGGCGGTGCGGGCGGGATCAGGTCAGGCGCGGGGCCAGAGGGCCGCGGGCGACCAGGGTGGTGGAGGCCTGGGCGACGGGCTTGACCACCACGAGGTCCAGATTCACGTGCGCGGGCATCTCCACGGCGGCCACGACAGTGGCGGCCACGTCGTCGGCCACGAGCGGGTTGACCACGTTCGAGTACGCCGCCCGGGCCTTCTCGGCGTCGCCGTTGAAGCGCACCAGGCCGAATTCCTCGGTCTGCACCATGCCGGGTGCCACCTCGATCACCCGGATCGGCTCGCCGTTCAGCTCCAGGCGCAGCACCTCGGTCATGGCGTGCGCGGCGAACTTGGCGGCGTTGTACCCGCCGCCGCCAATGTAGGCGGTGTGCCCGGCGGTGGAGGTGATGTTGACGATGTCCGCGGACACGTCGGTTGCGGCGCCCGCTTCCGGCGCGGCGACCGAGGCGCGCAGCAGCGGCAACAGCGCGCTGGTGACCCGCTTCACCGCGAGCACGTTGATCTCGTACATCCAGGCCCAGTCCTCGAGCGAGCCGTTCTCCACGGAGTCGAGGCCCTTGGCGCCGCCGGCGTTGTTGATCAGGGCGTTCACCGGCCCGGATGCGGCGAGGAAGTCCCGCAGCGCATCCACGTCAGCCTGCACGGTGAGGTCGGCGGTGAAGACCGCAGCCCCGGTCTCCGCGGCGAGCTCCGCCAGCCGGTCGGCGCGGCGGGCCACGCCCACCACATCCCAACCGTGCTCCCGGAACAGGCGCACGGTGGCCGCCCCGATTCCGCTACTCGCACCGGTAACCACGACTCTTCTTTTGCCCATTGCCCTATTCTGCCCGGAGAATGGACCCGATGAGTTCGCCGACCAAGACCCCGCACGACGCCGGCCCGCACAAGCCCAAGCGCCGGGTTCCGCTCTGGGACAACGCCCGCTGGATCGCCATCACCCTGATGGTCATCGGGCACGCCATCCTCAAACTCATCGGCGAGTCCGACACCGCCTACGGCGTCTACCTGTTCATCTACGCCTTCCACGTTCCGGTGTTCGTCGCCGTGAGCGGGTATTTTGCCAAGTCTGGTCCGCCGGGCCCCGGCAGATGCACCGGCTCATCACCGACATCGTCTTCCCGTACCTGATCTTCCAGAGCATCTGGACCCTGATCAGTTGGGGGCTCAGCGGCACTCTCAAGGTCGACTACTCCAGCCCGTCCTGGACGCTCTGGTTCCTCATCGCGCTGGCCATCTGGCGGGTGCTGCTGCCCTATCTGGTGTTGCTGCGGTACCCGCTGCTGATCGCCATCGCCATCTCGGTGGGCGCCGGGTACGTCGGCGACATCGACAGCACCTTCTCGCTGTCGCGCACGCTGGGCCTGCTGCCGTTCTTCGTGTTCGGCTGGAAGCTGCGCCAGTGGCCCCTCACCGCCCAGTGGATGCACCTGTCGCCGGCCGCGGTCTGGCGCTGGCGGAGCGGCGCGATCGCGCTGTTCGGCGTGTTGGCGTTGCTTGTGACCGTCAACATCGTGGGCGTGCGGGACCTGCGCCTGCGCAGTTTCACGCTCTACGACGAGGCCTACTGGCAGTTCGGCTACGACCAGTTCTGGGCCGGCGTCATCCGGCTGGGCCTGATGCTCGCCTCGTTCGGGTTCATCCTGGCGTTCCTCATGCTGATGCCCCGCCGGGCCACCTGGTTCACCCCGCTGGGCGCGGCCACCATGTACATCTACCTGCTGCACACCTTCTTGCTCTACCCCCTGCGGGAAACCGGGGTGCTCGACGGGCCGCAGCCGGCCTGGGTGCTGCCCGGCGTGATCCTGCTGGCGATCGGCATCTCAGTGCTGCTGTCGGTGCCCGTGGTCAAACGGATCTTCCGGCCCCTCGTCGAGCCCCGGCTGCGCTGGCTGTTCCGGCAGGAGCCGTCCACCCACACGGGCACCATCGTGTTGCCGCACGGGCCGGGAAAATAACCCACCGGCAGATGACGTTGTGTGTCCGGACGCGTTGTCGCACGCGGCCGGGCTGCCTAGGGTTGCTGCAGACGGAGCGAAAGCGCTCCGCACACCGCTGCCGGCATGCCGGCCCACGCACGAACAGGGAGACCGACCATGAGCGATTCCGCAGACTGGAAGTTCGAAACCAAGCAGGTCCACTCCGGGGCCCGCCCTGACCCGGTGACCAACGCCAGGGCCACGCCGATCTACCAGACCACCTCCTACGTCTTCAACAGCGCAGAGCACGCCCAGAACCTGTTCGCGCTGGCCGAATTCGGCAACATCTACACCCGCATCCAGAACCCGACCCAGGCCGTGGTCGAAGAGCGCGTCGCCGCCCTCGAGGGCGGCACCGGTGCGCTGCTGCTGGCATCCGGCCAGTCGGCCTCGACCTTCGCGGTACTCAATATCGCCCAGGCCGGCGACCACATCGTCTCGTCGAGCTCGATCTACGGCGGCACCTACAACCTCTTCAAGTACACGCTCGCCAAGCTCGGCATCGAGACCACCTTCGTGGAAGACCAGGACGACGCGGCCGAGTGGGCGCGTGCCGTTCGGCCCAACACCAAGCTGTTCTTCGCCGAGACCATCGGCAACCCCAAGATCAACGTGCTCGACATCGCCCTCGTCGCCGAGGTCGCGCACACCAACGGGGTGCCGCTGATCGTGGACAACACCATCGCCACGCCGTACCTGATCCGCCCGTTCGAGCACGGCGCCGACATCATCGTGCACTCAGCAACCAAGTTCCTCGGCGGCCACGGCACCGTGATCGGCGGCGTCATCGTGGACGGCGGCCTATTCGAGTGGACGGCCAACGTCGAGAAGTTCCCGGGCCTGACCGAGCCGGACCCGTCGTACCACGGCGCCAGCTACACCGCGGCGGTCGGCGACGGCCTGGCCTACATCATCAAGGCCCGCGTGCAGCTGCTGCGCGACCTCGGCAGCGCCATCGCCCCGGCCAGCGCCTGGCAGCTCATCCAGGGCATCGAGACGCTGAGCCTCCGCATCGAGAGGCACGTCTCCAACACGCAGACGATCGCCGAGTTCCTGGAGAACCACCCGGACATCGCGTCGGTCAACTACGCCGGCCTGCCGTCGAGCCCCTGGTACGCCACGGCCAACACCTACGCCCCGCTGGGTGTGGGCGCCGTGCTGTCGTTCGAGCTCAAGGGCGGCGTGGATGCGGGCCGTGCGCTGGTGGACAACCTCACCCTGTTCAGCCACCTGGCGAATATCGGCGACGTGCGTTCGCTCGTCATCCACCCGGCGTCCACGACCCACGCCCAGCTCACCCCCGAGCAGCAGCTCACCGCGGGAGTCACGCCCGGCCTGGTGCGGCTGTCGGTGGGTATCGAGAACGTCGCCGACCTGCAGGCCGACCTCGAAGCTGGGCTCGCTGCCGCGCGCGCCGTGGTGCAGGCCTCCCGCGCGAACGCATAGTCGGACGCGCTGGGCGGACGCGCCGGGCAGACGCGCCGGGCGGGACATGACGTAACAATCGGCGGTCAAGGCCGGAAGTTGGCCACAATGGAGCCGTATGGAATGGCAATACTCCGAGGACACCGTCCCGTCCAGCCTCGTCACCGAGGCACAGGTACGATCCGTTGCGGGTAAACCACCGGTCACCGGCGCCTGGCGCGACGGCGACCCGGTGGGCCACCGACGCTTCGTCGACATCGGCGGCCTGGATCTCGAGGCAGGCCAGCGCCTGCCGGCGGCCCGGATCGCCTACGAGAGCTGGGGCGAGCTCTCCCCCGCTCGGGACAATGCCGTGCTTGTGCTGCACGCCCTCACCGGCGACAGCCACCTGGTCGGCGCCTCCGGCTCCGGGCATCCCACCGCCGGCTGGTGGAGCGGAATCGTGGGTCCCGGCCTCGCCCTCGACACGGACCGCTGGTTCGTCGTGGCACCGAACATGCTCGGCGGCTGCCAGGGCAGCACCGGGCCCGCCTCACTCGCACCCGACGGGTCCGAGTGGGGGCCGCGGTTCCCGTACCTCACCATCCGCGACCAGGTGGCGGCGCAGGTGGCCTTCAGCGACCGGCTCGGCATCGACAGGTGGGCCGCCATCGTGGGCGGCTCGATGGGCGGCATGCACGTGCTGGAATGGGGCATCGACCAGCCCGACCGGGTGGACCGCCTCGGCATCCTCGCGGCCCCGCCCGTCACCACGGCCGACCAGATCGCGCTCAACTCGGTGCAGATCGAGGCGATCCGCACCGACCCGTTGTTCCGCTCCGGCGAGTACTACGACGCCGACGCCGGCGACGGCCCGAGCCGCGGCCTCGCGCTGGCCCGGCGGATGGCCCTGCTCAACTACCGCAGCCCGTCCGAACTCAATTCGCGCTTCGAGCGCAGCTGGCAGAGCGACATCACCCCGCTGGGTTCGCACGGCCGGTTCGCCGTCGAGTCCTACCTCGACTTCCACGGCAACAAGTTCACCCGGCGCTTCGACGCGAACAGCTACGTCACTCTCGTCGAGGCGATGAACTCCCACGATGTGGGCCGCGGCCGCGGCGGTATCGACGCCGCCCTGGCCCGCATCACGGCCCGCACCCTGATCGTCGGCATCGACAGCGACAGGCTGTTCCCCGTCGACGGGCAACGCGTGATCGCCGCCGGCCTCGGCGCCGGCCTCGGCCTGGGTCCGGGCCCGGCCGGCGCGGGGACGGTGGTGATCGAGTCCGGCTACGGCCACGACGGCTTCCTCATCGAGGACGAGGCCATCGGCGCCCAACTGCGCCGGCTCCTGGCCGCGCCGGGCCCTGACCAGGAGGGTTGACAGGCTCACGGTTCGGGAGAACTCTGGCTGAATTCGGTAGGTTCGCCTGTGCGAAAGGATCCGCTGCCATGAAGCCCGGCCCCCTCGTCATGCTCCTGATCGGCACGATCGTCACACTGCTGGGTTTCGGGCTCACCGCCGCCGGCACCGTGGCGGCCATCGCCAGCGGGGCGCAGGGCGAGAACGGCTACTTCTCCACCCGCTCCGCATCGTTCGTCGCGAACTCGTATGCGCTCACCACCCCCACTCTCGGCCCGGTCACCACCACGCGCACACCACCGCCGCTGAACCTCGACATCGCCCGCATCCGGCTGGAGGCCACCAGCAGAAACGGGGCTGACGTCTTCATCGGGGTCGCGCCGCGCACCGAGGTGGACAGCTACCTGGCCAGCGTCGCGCACACCGAGGTGAGCGGTATCCAGTCCACCCCGTTCCGGGTGGACTACCGCCAGATCGCCGGGTCGGAGCGACCCGAACCTCCCGAGGAGCAGTCCTGGTGGGCGGCGTCCGCCGCCGGCCCGGGCACCCAGGAGATCACCTGGTCGGTGCAGCCGGGAGCCTGGGCGGTCGTGGTGATGAACGCGGATGCCAGCCGCCCCGTTGCCGTGGACCTGCGGGCGGGGGTGCGGTCGGGTCTGCTCGGCCCGGCGGCGGCGGCGTTGCTGCTCACCGGTCTCATCACTCTGGTCATCGGCCTGGCCCTCGTGATGCTCGGCGTGATCGGCCTCGGCCGCAACGGACCGGCCCCGTCGAGCCGGCCCGATGCCCGGGGAACCCAGCCTCCGCTGGATCCCGACCGGCCCGGCGCCGACTATCCGGCGCGGCTGAACGGCTGGCTCCAACCCGGGCTCTCGCGGGCGCTCTGGCTGGTCAAATGGGTTCTCGTCATCCCGCACTACATCGTGCTGTTCTTCCTGTGGTTCGGCTTCTGGATCAGCACGATCGTGGCGGGCTTCGCCATCCTCTTCACCGGCCGGTATCCCCGGGCGATCTTCAACTACAACGTCGGGGTGCTGCGTTGGAACTGGCGGGTGGCTTTCTATGCGTACTCTGCCCTCGGCACCGACCGGTACCCGCCGTTCACGCTCGCCGCGACCGACTACCCGGCCGACCTCGAAGTGGACTACCCGGAGCGTCTCTCGCACGGCCTGGTCCTCGTGAAGTCCTGGCTGCTGGCGATCCCGCACCTGATCATCGTGACCATCATCACCGGTGGCACCTGGGCGTGGACGGCGAGCTGGAACAACTGGGGAACCGGCGGTGGTGCCGGCACCTCCCTCCTCACCGTCCTGGTGCTCATCGCCGCCGTGGTCCTGCTCTTCAGCGGCCGGTACCGCCGCGGCATCTTCGACCTGATCCTGGGGTTGAACCGGTGGCTCTACCGGGTGATCGTGTACGCCGCCCTGATGCGTGACGAGTACCCGCCCTTCCGGCTCGATCAGGGCCCCATCGACCCCGGGTCCCTCGCTCCGGCCGGCCGACCGGTCCCCGCGACCGCCGCACCTGCCGCGCCCGCGCCCGCAGCCGCACCGCCCGCACCCGGTCCCACCCACGCTCCCGATGACGGTCGATAGAAACGCCCCAGCGCCCCAGCGCCGCGCCCGTCCCGACCTCCTCGACCGGTTCCTGCGGTACTGGGTGCTGTGGGTCACCCTCGGCGAGACCGCGGGCTTTCTGGCTCCGACTCTCGCCCAGCTGGCCTTCGCCGGGTCACCCATCGCCAGCGCAGCGCTCATCCTCGCCGGAGCGATCGAGGGCGCCGTGCTCGGCTGGACCCAGGCCACGGTCCTCCGGGTCGTGCTGCCGAATCTGATCCGGTCCCGGTGGGTCGGTGCCACGGCCATCGGCGCGGCCGCGGCCTGGTTCGTCGGACTGCTGCCCGCCGAGTGGGCCGACGTCTGGCAGCGGTGGCCCGCTGCCGCCCAGCTGATCGTCGCGGCCCTGCTCGCCACGTTCCTGCTGTGCAGTCTGGGGCTCGCCCAGTGGTTCGAACTGCGCCGGCTGCTGCCCCGCTCCGGCTGGTGGATCGCGGGAAGCGCGGCGGCCTGGTGCGCGGGTCTTGTGGCTTTCTTCGCGGTGGCGACACCGCTCTGGCAGCCCGGGCAGTCCGCCGCGCTGGTCCTCGCCATCGGGCTGCTCGCCGCCGTGCTGATGGCCCTGACCATGGCCGTGGTCAGCGGGGTGGTGCTCAGGGCCCTCCTGCGCCGCGCCCGGGCGGGAGCAGGGCACCGCCCTGACCCCCGGACCGGAAACGAAAGTCCTAGTCAACCGGCGTAAAACAGACCCCGGCCCGATAGGGTGCTGTGTAGAGCACTCACGAGGAGCACTGCATCCATGCCACGCATTGCCAGAGAGCGAGACCGGGTCCTCCGGCGGGTCAGCCGCATGATCGGTTTGACCGCGTCGGTGACCACTTTGGCCTACCTCGCTGTGCCCGGCGGGCTCGAACCACGCGTGACCCTGGTTGTCGTGCCCCTGTTGCTGCTCATCATCGGCTGCCAGTACCTGCTCGGCCGGAGCAGCGCCGTGCGCTGGGCCGTGGGCGTCGTTCTGCTGGGCAACACCGCGATTCTCCTCGTGGGACTGACCTCCCCGCTTGGCCTCGGCCTCAATATTTTGGAGGAGGCCGTGATCGCCTCCATCGCTGCCGGTGCGATCAGCTGCGTCGCCCCCGTGCTGGTGGTCGTGCCCGCCCGACAGGTCATCCTGTTCGCCTCGTTCGGGTTGACCGTGGCCGCGGTGGCGCTCGTGACCATCTCGGCCGGCGGCTCGGTTTTCCCCCTGGCCCTGACCGTGTGCGGTTGGGCGGCACTGTCGCTGGGCGGGTGGTGGATCGCGCAGAGCGTGCCCCGGGTGCTGCAGCGCATCGCGGCGATCGGGCGGGCCCACCAGGCCGAACGGCACGCCAGCGAGCTCGAGGCCCAGCGCCGGCAGGGTGCCCGGTTGTTGCACGACACCGTGCTGGCGACCCTCACCCTGCTCGCCCACTCCGGAGTCGGGGTGAGCCCGGCGGCGCTGCGGCAGCAGTCCGGCGACGACGCCAGGCTCCTGCGCCAGCTGCGCCTGGGCGGCCTGCCCACCCCGAGCCGGTCCGGTGTGTACACTCTCGAGCCGGCCAACACGTCCATGCTCGGCAGCACCCTCGAGTCGGTCAAGCAGCGCTTCGGACGGATGGGCCTCGAGGTCGACTGGCACGGCAGTGGCCAGGTGCTCCTGCCTAGCGATGTGCTCGACTCGTTCCTGCTCGCCCTCGGCGAGTGCCTGGAGAACGTCCGCCGGCATTCCGGTGTCACCCGCGCCGACGTCACCATCTCCGACGACGACACCACGGTGCGGGCGATGGTGACGGATGCGGGCAGAGGCTTCGACCTCAGTGCGGTCAGCACCGAACGACTGGGCTTCGCCGAGTCCGTGGTGGCGCGCCTTCGCGACGTGGGGGGAACCGCGCGGCTCTTCTCCTCTCCCGGCTCCGGCACGACCGTCGTTCTCGAGGTGCCCAAGTGACCTCGGGTGCGGTGCCGGCGCCCCTGGGCGCGAACGGCGGGTCGTCGTCGAGCCGGGCGCACCGCCAGCTGCTCGACGAGCAGCGTGACGAACGCCGCCGCGCGTTCCGGCGGCCGCAGCGCACGGTCAACACCACCAGGGCAAACGGCGCCGGTCTCGGCGGCCGCCACCTCGGCGTCGGCATCTCCCTGAGCGGCGGGTTCTTCGCCCTCTTCCTGATGTGGCGATTCGCCATGCAGTGGGACCGCTACCCGAACCCGCTGCCCACCCTCGCCGCCTGGGTCATCCTGGTTCTCGCCATCGCGGTCACCGGGATTTTCGTCAACCGGCTCTCCAGCCGGATGCCCACCTGGATGTTCCTGACGGTGCTCGCCACCGGCGAGGTCGTCGTCGGGCTCGACCTGGCCGGGTACGGCCGGGCGACGCTGTGGGCACCTACCCCACTGCCGCCGCCGGGGTGGGCGCACTGTTCGCCATGCTGGTCACCGTGCGGCGCGGCCGGGAGGTCGTCGCTGCCACGCTGGTGCTCGGCGCCGTGATCGCCGCGGGCTCGCTCACGGCCGCCGCGAGCACGCCTCTCACCTTCGCACCGGCCATCCTCACCATCAGCCTGTGCGTGTTCCCGCCGATGGTCGGCGTCTCGATCGTCCGGGGCTTCCGCCGTATGGTGCAGCGGGAGCTCGACCTGGTCCTGGTGCAGAGCACGGTGACCCAGCCGTCCTCAGCCGTCGGTATGCTCGCGTCGGAGGAGCTGGCGCGGATCGACCTCGACGCGGAGACCCTGCTCGACGACGTGGCGACGGGTCGGACGGCGCTGCCGCTCAGCCCGGCGAAATCGGCGGCCGCGGCGACGCTGGCGACCCAGTTGCGCCTGCACCTCATCGAGGGCCGTCGGGAGACCTGGCTGCACCATGCCCTCACCGAGTCGGAGTTCCTCGGCCCCGCCGTGAACCTGGACGACCCGTCCGGGCTCGCCGGCCAGCTCTCGCCCGAGCAACGTGACGCACTGCTGCTGGCGATTTGGCTCCTGATCAGCGACACCGATGGGGCCGAACCGACGGTTTCGCTCGTTTTTGGGCCTTTGGGCCGTACCAGTGGCCATGATATCGGTGAGATGCTGCGGTTTCCGATCAAAATGATCGTCGAGGGTGTGCCTCGGCGACGCGTGGACCCGGAGACGTGGCAAGCTATCCGAGTAGTGGGCCCTCACATCGATTCGGTGCGAAGTGGGCAGCTCCACGTCGACATCGAGTGCAGTATTGACAATCCTGCGGACGCCTGACCGTGCCAGCCGGCACGAGTGCGTCTGACGGGGGAACATGCAACAGGAGGCAGCAGTGACGAACACAGCAGTGACGCTCATCGACAATCCCATCCGGTTGGCCCTGGTCGACGACCACCGGATGCTCTTGGGGGCGTTGACCGAGTGGATCAGGGGGGCCGCTGACGACATCAACATGGTGGCCGCCGTGACCACGTGGCCAGAGCTCCTGACCCATCCGGAATTCCCGGTGGATGTGGTTCTGCTCGACCTGGACCTCAAGGACAACATCCCGGTCTCGCTCAAGATCTCCACGCTCAAGACCGCCGGGGTGAAGACGGTGCTCATGAGCACCTACTCCGAGCCCGCGTTGGTGCGCGAGGCCCTGGCCGCCGGAGCGCTCGGCTACCTCGTGAAGACCGAGGAAGCCAGCACCATCGTCGAAGCCATCCACGCCGCCAACGACGGCGACTCCTACATCTCAGCCGAGCTCGACCTGGCCCTGCACAGCGGAACGGCCGGATCCTCGCCGCGCCTGAGCGCCCAGGAACGCCGGGTCATGGCGCTCTACGGCGCCGGCGAACCGGTCAAAGCCGTGGCACACCAGCTCGGCATCTCCGAGGAAACCGCGAAGTCGTACCTCAAGCGGATCCGCGAGAAGTACCGCCTGGCCGGTTTCGACGTGGGAACCAAGGTCGCGCTGCGCAAGCGCGCCATCCACGACGGCATCCTGCTGCAGTCCGACTAAGCATCACACGGGGACGGTCGGCGCGCGGCTCAGTTCGCGTCGACCACCGCGATCAGGGCCGTGCCGTACGGAACGGGCCGGCCTCTCCGGCGGCGGGACCTGTCGATCGCGAAGGTGATCACCGCGAGCCCCAGACCCACCACGCTGAGTCCGAAGCCGACCCAGATCGGGGCGAGATAGCCCAGGCCGCCCGCGATGACGACCCCGCCCAGGAACGCGCCCAAGCTGTTGCCGAGGTTGAGAGCCGAGTGGTTCAGGGCCGCCGCGATCGACTGGCTGTCGTGTGCCACATCCATCAATCGGGTCTGGATGGTCGGCGACAGTGCCGCCGCCGACGCACCGACCAGGAACACCCCGACCAGCAGTCCCGCAAGGTGCTGGGCGGAGCAGGCCAACAGCAGCAGTGCCGCGAGCATCACGGCGAAAAAGGCGTACATGCTGCGCCGCACGCTGCGGTCGGCGAAGACCCCGCCGGCGAAGTTGCCCACGGTCATGCCGAGCCCGACCACGATGAGCACGAGCGGCACGGCGAAGGCCGGCAGAGCGGTGATCTCGATCACCAACGGCGCCACATAGGTGTACACGGCGAACAGACCGCCGAAGCCCACGGCACCGATCATCAGGGCGAACCACACCTGCAGGCGGCCGAAGGCCCGTAACTCGTTGCGCATGGTGGCGCCGGCGTCTCCGGCCTGGAAGGGCACGGCCACGATCACGGCGACGAAGGTCACGGCGAACAGCGCGGCCACCGCGATGTAGGCCACCCGCCAGCCGGCCAGCTGGCCGAGCCAGGTGATCGACGGCACCCCGATGACGTTGGCGATGGTGAGCCCGGAGAGCACGATCGCCACACCGCGGGCCCGTTTGCCCGGCCCCATCAGCTCCGCCGCAACGAGCGAGGCGATACCGAAGTAGGCCCCGTGCGGCAGCGCGGCGACAAAACGCGCCACGAGCACAAGGCCGAACGTCGGCAGCAGCGCCGACGCGATGGTGGCGAGGGTGAAGCAGGCCAGCAGCACCAGGAGTAGTTGCTTGCGCGGCCAGCGTGCCGCCGCCGCCGCGATGGTGGGCGCCCCGACGACCACGCCGAGCGCGTAGGCGGAGATGATCCAACCGACCTGCGCGTTGGCGACGTCCGGGGAATCGGCGTAGAGACCGGGCAGCAGATCCGCGGCGAGGTTGGGCAGCAGGCCCATGGCCACGAATTCGGTGGCGCCGATGGCGAAACCGCCCAGGGCAAGAGCGAGCAGCGCGAGGCGGACCCGGGCCGGCGTCAGTGTCGCCGTCCCGTCGGTGAGTGAGGGCATCGACTCAGGATACGCACCCGTCGTGTCGACGGTGTTACGCGGGATCGTCCGTCTGCTCCATGGCCGCCTCGAGGCGGTCCAGTTTGGCGGTCAGTTCGCCCGAATAGCCGGGGCGGATATCGGCCTTGAGCACCAGCGACACCCGGGTGCCGAACGCGCCCACGGCATCCGCCGCCGCCTTGACGACCGCGAACACCTCGTCCCAGTCGCCCTCGATGGTGGTGAACATGGAGTCGGTGTGGTGGGGCAGGCCCGATTCGCGCACCACGCGCACGGCCGCGGCGACGGCGTCGTGTACCGAGTCGGTGGGGGCTCCGGAGGGGGCCAGTGAGAATGCGACAAGCATGATTACTCCTTCAGGATCGAACGGTGCAGGCCGGCGGCCGGCACGGCCTGCGTGAGGACGCCGGGGCCGGCGCCCGGGCTGCCCAGCCGCCAGAGCCGCACCGCCATCCAGACCAGCAGCACCACCTCGAGCAGGTTGCGCGCCGTGAGGATCAGCACCATGGCCGGGGTGGTGGCGAGCAGGCCGTCGTAGAAGTACGGATAGACCACCTGGGTGAGCGCCGCCATCACGAGGGCGACCAGGGCCGGCCGCCCCCACGACCGCGGCGAGCTCACCAGCCCGAGGATCAGCGGGGCCGCCAGCCAGGTCATGAACTGGGGCGAACCGACTTTGTTGAGCACGATCAGCGTGAGCACCAGGGCCAGCACGAGCGGCGGGAAGAGCCTGTCGACGCAGGCGCCCCGGCGTTGGGCCCGCCAGCCGAGCGCGAGCACCGCGGCCACGCAGAGCACGAGCAGCGGGGTCATCACCGCGATGGCCAGCTCGGTGCCGGTGCCGATCACCTGGTAGGTGAGGATCTGCTGGTCGTAGTACACCAGGGTGCCCGGTACGCCCAGCGCCGACTGCCACAGCCACCAGCCGGCCACCGGGGCCTCGATCTGGATGCCGCGGTCGGTCTGCTCCGTGACGAAGCTGAGGATGGTGAGCCCGCTGCCCTGGGCCAAGGCCACCACGATGATCAGCGCGGAGGTGCCGGCGAAAGCGGCGAGGACCTGCCAGCGGCGTTTCGACGCCACGACCAGGGCGATGATCGCGGCGACCGGCCAGACCTTGACCCAGGTGGCCACGCTGAGCAGCACAGCGCCCCAGAACGGCCGGGTGCGCAGCCACATCAGGCCCATGATCACCAGCGGAACCGTCACAGAGTCGATCCGGGCGAGCCCGACCGGGCCGAGCAGGAGCAGGAAGCCCAGCCACCACCAGGCGGCCCCGGCGGCGGCCCGGCCGGGCCGGCGGCCGGTGAGGACACCGAACGCGACGCCGTTGAGCAGCGTCACCAGGCCGAGCCAGGTGAGCGCGTACACCGGCGCCCCGAAGGCCAACGACGCGAGGATCGGGGCAAGGGCCAGGATCGGGTAGACGAAGTCGGTGTCGATGCCCAGCCGCACGGCGCCGGAGACGGTGCCCTCCGCCCAACCCAGGTAGACCCGTTCGACATCGCCGAGCGGCCAGCCGATGCCGCTGAGGTTGAGGCCGATGAGCACGGCGTGCACGAGCACAAACCCGGCCCAGAGCACGAGCGGCCGGCGCAGGAACCAGAGGCGGCCGGTCAGTGGCGCGACCGAGGCTGCGGCAGGGATCGGGGTTTCGGGCACGCTCCACTGTTGCACATTCACGTCGGCGCCTGGGCCTGGCTGGCCCCCGGTCAGGCGAGCAGGGCGGAGAGGGCCGCCGGAACGGCTTCGGCCACGTCCAACGCCACGAGCGGTCCCCCGGCGCTGGCCAGGTGCGCCGCAGCCGCGTGCACGAACGCGGCCGTGGCGGTGAGGGCCGCCAGCGCGTCGGCATCTGCCTCGATGCGTGCGGAGTGGGTGGCCAGGAGCGCGCCGAGGATGCCGGCGAGCACGTCGCCGGAGCCGGCCGTGGCCAGCCAGGCCGGAGCGCCGGACACCGTCAGGCGGATGCCGGACGGTGACGCGATGTGGGTGACGCTGCCCTTGAGCAGCACGGTGCAGCCGAGGGTGCTGGAGGCCCGCACGGCCCACTCACCGGGGTCGCCGGCGATCTGGTCCGCCGTGACGGTCTGGCCCGAGCGGCCGAGCAGCCCGGCCAGCTCACGGAAGTGCGGGGTGATCACGGTGGGCCCGGCGGTGCTGCCCACCAGGTCGAGGGCCCCGGCGTCCACGACCGTCGGCAGGCCCTGCTTGAGGGCCTTCCGCAGCCGCGCCGTCTGCTCGTCGCTGCGGGCGGCGGCGTCCATGCCAGAGCCGAGCAGCCAGGCCTGCACCCGGCCGTCGGCCGTGACGACTTCGGGGCGGCGCTGCAGCACCAGGCTCGACACCCGCTTCGGGCCGAGGTAGCGCACCATGCCCACGCCGGTGCGGCTCGCGGCCTCGACTCCGAGCACCGCGGCCCCCGGGTATGCGGTGGAGCCGGTGCGCACGCCCAGCACACCCCGGCTGTACTTGTCATCGGTCGCCTGCGGAACCGCGATCCAGTCGCGGGCCTGGGCGGCCTCCCATTCCAGCCATCGTCGCGGTTTCGCCATGCACTCACGATAGGTTGTTTCGGTGTCCGATACCTCCACAGCTCCCGCCCTCTCGCTCTTCGACCCGATCACCCTGCGCGGTGTCGAGATCCGCAACCGGCTCTGGGTGGCTCCGATGTGCCAGTACTCCGTGGACCGCCTGGACGGCATCCCCACCGACTGGCACCTCGTGCACCTCGGGTCCCTCGCGGCAGGCGGCGCCGGCCTGATCGTGACCGAGGCGACCGCGGTCAGCCCAGAGGGCCGCATCACCGACCGGGACACCGGCATCTGGAACGAGGCCCAGACCACCGCCTGGACCCGGATCGTCGCCTATCTGCACGAGCAGGGCGCCACGGCGGGCATCCAGCTCGCCCACGCCGGCCGCAAGGCCTCCACCTTCCCGGCCTGGGGCACCGCCGAACACGGCAGCGTGCCCGCCGAGCAGGGCGGCTGGGCGGCCGTGGCCCCGTCCGACATCGCATTCGGCGGCTACGCCACGCCGACGGCGCTCGACGCCGCCGGCATCGCGGCCGTCGTCGCCGACTTCGCTGCGGCTGCCCGCCGGGCGTTGACCGCGGGCTTCGACGTGCTCGAACTGCACGCGGCGCACGGCTACCTGCTGCACCAGTTCCTCTCTCCGCTCAGCAACGAGCGCACCGACGAGTTCGGCGGCTCCCTGGAGAACCGGGCCCGCCTGCTGCTGCGGGTGATTGTCGCGGTGCGCGCGGAGGTCGGCGAGAGCGTTCCCCTGCTCGTGCGGTTCTCCGCCACCGACTACGCCGCCGACGGCTGGACGGTCGAGGAGACCGCGATCGTGTCCGGATGGGCGGCCGAGGCGGGCGCCGACTTCTTCGACATCTCCTCCGGCGGCAACGTCACCGGGGTGCAGATCCCGCTCGCACCGGGCTACCAGGTGCCGCTGGCGCAGTTCGTCAAGGACACCGCCGAGGTGCCGGTCAACGCCGTCGGCCTGATCACAACGGCCAGACAGGCCGACGAGATCGTGGCCTCCGGTGCCGCCGACGCCGTGATGCTCGGCCGCGAATTCCTGCGGGACCCCCACTTCGCCCTGCGCGCCGCGCATGAGCTCGGCGTGCAGTTGGACTACTGGCCCGGTCAGTACCTGCGGGCGGCCTGGCCCGCCTGACGGCTCCCGCCCGCCCGCCGGGACCGGCGCGGCGGTAAACTCGGCCAAATGACCTCTCCCCTGCCGGCCGACATCCGTTTGATCGCCTCGGACATGGACGGCACCCTGCTCGATGCCGACGGGCGCGTGCCCGACCGGTTCTGGCCGCTGCTCGATCGCCTGCAGGCGGCCGGCATCGTCTTCGTCCCGGCCAGCGGACGGCAGTACCAGACCCTGCACGCCGTGTTCGGCAGCCGGGCCGGGCTCGTCTACATCGCGGAGAACGGCACGAACATCGTGCAGGACGGCGTCTCCATCGCCCGGGAACCGGTCATCGGGTCGATCATCGCGCCCGTGGTGGACTGGGTGCGCCGCGCCGCCGCAGACGGTGCCGATGTGGGTATTGTGCTGTGCGGCGCCAGATCGGCCTATGTCGAGCGCGCCGACGAGGACTTCCTCCGGCACGTGCGCCCGTACTACGCCGCCCTCGAGGTCGTCGACGATGTGCGGGCGGCCGCGGCGGATGACGACGTGCTCAAGCTCGCCGTCTTCGGGCTCGGCCAGGCGGAGACCCGGATCGCCCCCGCCGTCCGGGCGCTCGGCCTGAGAGCGGACGTGGTCATCTCCGGCGACAACTGGGTGGACATCATGCGTCCTGGCGTCAACAAGGGCACGGCGCTCACCCGGCTGCAGCAGAGTCTCGGCATCAACCGGGAGCAGACCATGGCGTTCGGGGACTTCCTCAATGACGCCGAGATGCTCGAAGCCGCCGGAGCGTCCTACGCCGTCGCAAACGCGCACCCCAGCATCCGGGCCCTGGCCAAGTACCAGGCCCCGTCGAACGTCGATGAGGGCGTCATCACGAGCATCGTCGACGCCCTGCCGGAGCTGCCTGAGCCGGCACCGGCCCTGGCCTAAAGCCGCCTGGTTGCGTCCTGGACTTCGCCGACCAGTTCCTCGATGATGTCCTCGAGGAACAGGACCCCGGTGGCGTCGCCCGTGGCGGTGAACGTGCGGGCCAGGTGGGCGCCGGAGCGGCGCATGGTCGCGAGGGCGTCCTCGAGGTCGGTGTCTTCGAAGATCGACACCAACTGACGGATGAGCTTGGCCGGGATCGGGTCGGTGTACCCGTTTCGCCCGCTCTCGACGGGGTCGACGTTCAGCCCCAGCACGTCCTTGAGGTGGATGTAGCCGGATGGCTCCCCGTTCGCACCGTCGAGCACGTACCGGGAGAAGCCGTGCCGGGTGACGGCTTTCTCCACGTCGGCTGGCGTCGCGGCCTCCGGCAGGCTGACCAGCTGGTCCAGCGGCACCGCGATGTCCCTGGCCTTGCGGGTGGTGAACTCGAACGCCGCACTCAACGCGCCGGAGTCGTCGGTGAGCACGCCCTCGCGGGTGGACTGCGTGACGATCGTGGCGACCTCATCGAGCGTGTAGGTACTCGTGGCCTCGTGCTTGGGCGCCACCCCGAACAGCCGCAGCACCCCGTTGGCGGTGGAGTTCAACGCCACGATGACGGGCTTGACCAGACGACCGAAGAAGACCAGAGGCGGGGCCAGGATCAGCACGGCCTGGTCGGGGATCGAGAAGGACAGGTTCTTGGGGACCATCTCGCCGAACACCACGTGCAGGTACGACACGATGAACAGCGCGATGACGAACGCGATGGTGCCGATGGCCTCTTCGGGCAGGCCGGTGAGGTTCAGCGGGATCTCGAGCAGGTGGTGGATGGCCGGTTCCGACACGTTCAGGATCAGCAGCGAACACACCGTGATGCCCAGCTGCGAGGTCGCCAACATGAGGGTGGCGTGTTCCATGGCCCACAACGCGGTCTTGGCGCTGCGCTTGCCGGCCTCCGCGAGAGGTTCGATCTGCGAGCGGCGCGCCGAAATCACGGCGAACTCCGCGGCGACGAAGAAGGCGTTGCCGATCAGGAGCACGACCAGCCAGCCGAGTCCGGCCCAGTCGCTCATCGGCCGCTCACCCCATTGCGCTCAGAGTGAGTGGTCACGTCGTCTTTCTGGATGATACGGATCGAGCCGGTCGTTCCGGTCGGGGGTTCGACGGGGTCCGGTGTGTACCGCAGCCGGTCGATGCGGCGCCCGTCGAGCCGCTCCACGCGCAGTTCGCCGGTGGGGATGCGCACGATGTCGCCCACCACGGGCAGCCGGCCGAGTTCGCTCATCACGAAACCGGCGACGGTCTCGTAGGGGCCGTCATCCGGTACCGCGAGGCCGGCGCGCTCGGCGAGCTCGTCAGGCCGCAGCATGCCGGGAAAGGTGAGCGAGCCTGGCGAGCGCACGATGCCGGCCCGGGTGCGGTCGTGCTCGTCGGCGACCTCGCCGACGAGTTCCTCGACCAGGTCCTCGAGGGTGACGACCCCGGCGGTTCCGCCGTACTCGTCGACCACGACGGCCATCTGGAAGCCGCGGCCGCGGAGCTCGGCGAGCAGCCCGTCGAGTTTCATCGTCTCCGGCACCCGGAGGGCCTCGGACTGCAGGGCCGACACCGGCACATCCGCCCGGCGGAACCGGGGAACGGCCACGGCCTGCTTGACGTGCACGAGGCCCACCACATCGTCGACGCCCTCGTCGATCACGGGGAACCTGGAGTAGCCGGTCTGCCGGGTGAGATCGATGACGGCCTGGGCGCTGGCGGTGCGGGGGATGCTGGCCAGCCGCGGGCGCGGCGTCATGACGTCGGAGGCGGTGTGACCGGAGAACAGCAGGGTGCGGTGCAGCAGCGTCGCGGTGTCCTCCTCGAGCAGGCCCGCGCTGGCGGAACGGCGCACGAGCGACGAGAGTTCCTCGGCGGTGCGGGCGCCGGAGATCTCCTCCTTGGGTTCGATGCCCACGGCCCGGAGTAGCCCGTTGGCGCTGCCGTTGAGCACGGTCACGGCGGGCCGGAAGACCGTGGTGAACACAGTCTGGAACGGGATCACGAACTTGGCGGTCTGGATCGGCAGCGCCAGGGCGAAGTTCTTCGGTACGAGTTCGCCGATGATCATCGAGATCAGGGTGGCCAGCACGATTGCGACGGTCGATCCCACCACGGGGATCACGGCCGCGGGGATCCCGACCGCGCCCAGCGGACCGGCCAGGAGGCTGCTGATCGCCGGCTCGAGCGCGTAGCCGGTGAGCAGGGTGGTCAGGGTGATGCCGAGCTGGGCGCTGGAGAGGTGCGTCGAGGTGATCTTGAGTGCGGCGATGGTCATCGCCAGACGGGTCTCCCCGCGGCCCTGCCGAGCCTCGAGGTCAGACCGCTCGAGGTTGACCAGCGCGAATTCGCTGGCCACGAACAAGCCCGTGCCGAGGGTCAGGATCAGGCCGATCCCGAGCATGATCCACTCATACACGGGCGGCTCCATCGCGAGTCACGAGCGAGGGTTTATGTTCGGGCGAATGCGCAGAGGGAGGGTCGTCCATTAGAGGGTCAACTATACCGTTCACACCTGCCCATCGGCACTGGGTGCTACCAGGAGACCACGAGTGCCTTGCCCTCTTCGTAGCCGGCTGCGGACTGGATGCCGACCCGGGCCCGGTCGTGGAATTCGGCCACGCTGGCCGCCCCCGCGTAGGTGAACGAACTGCGCACCCCGGAGGTGATCATGTCGAGCAGGTCTTCGAGCGAGGGGCGCAGCGGGTCGAGGTAGATCTTCGACGACGAGATGCCCTCGGCGAAGAGGGTCTTGCGGGCCAGGTCGTACGCGTCGAGCCGGTCGAAACGTTCCCGCACCGCCTTCGTCGACGCCATTCCCCAGCTCTCCTTGTACAGGGCGCCGGAGGCGTCGGTGTCCAGAGTGCCCGGCGCCTCGATGGTGCCGGCGAACCAGGAACCGATCATCACGGAGGCGGCGCCGGCAGCCAGGGCCAGCGCGACGTCGCGCGGGTAGCGCACCCCGCCATCCGCCCAGACGTGCGCGCCGAGACCGGCGGCGGCCTCGGCCGTCTCGATCACGGCGGAGAACTGCGGGCGACCGACGGCCGTCATCATGCGGGTGGTGCACATGGCGCCCGGCCCCACGCCCACCTTGATGATGTTCGCGCCGGCGCCCACGAGGTGCTCGACGGCGTCGGCGGTGACCACGTTGCCTGCCACGATGGGGATGCCCAGCTTGAGCGCCGAGACGGTCTTCAGCGCGCGGATCATGCCGTCCTGGTGGCCGTGCGCGGTGTCCAGCACCAGAACATCCACCCCGGCGGCGGCCAGGGCCCGCGCCTTGGCGGCGACGTCGCCGTTGATGCCCACGGCGGCGGCCACGAGCAGCCGGCCCGAGGCGTCCACCGCGGGCTGGTACAGCGTGGAGCGCAGGGCGCTCTTGCGGCTGAGCGTGCCGATCAGCTTGCCGCGCCGGAGCACCGGGGCGAAGTCGAGGTCCGCGGCGGTCATCACGTCGAAGGCGCTGCGGGCGGTGTCGATGTCCTCGGCGTCCAGGGAGGCCAGCCGGCCGTGCAGCAGGTCGCCCAGGCGAGCATCCGGCAGCGCCGTCGCAAGCCGGGACGCGTCGATGCAACCCAGGTAGTTCTCCTGCGCGTCGTGGATGACCAAACCCTGGCCCTCGACGGGTGGAACCTGGCGCAACGCGTCGGCCACGGTGGCGTCGGGCGCGAAGACGAACGGGGTGTCGAACTGCACAGGCTGCGACTTCACCCAGCGGATGGCCGCATCCAGGTCCTGCAGGTGCATGTCTTGCGGCAACACGCCGAGGCCGCCGCGCCGGGCCAATGCCGCGGCGAGGCGGGGGCCGGTGACCGAGTTCATGTTGGCCGAGACGATGGGAATCGTCGCAGCGGTGCCGTCCCCGGGGGCGAGCGACACGTCGAGGCGGCTGTTGATGGCCGACTGGCTGGGCACCAGGAAGACGTCCGAATAGGTCAAGTCGTGGCGGGGAACCGCTCCATAGAACTGCATGTTTTTAACGCTAGTCCCCCGCGGCCGTGCCGGTGCAGCTCCTCGATGGGATTAGTCTTGATATCAACACACTGACCCGGCGGTTGTGATCGCCATGGAGAATCAGAATCAACGAAGAGAGTGGGCGATCAGCTGTGTCGAACCAGTTGACCGGCGGTGGGTCCGAAGAAACGGCCTCTGCTGAATTCGGAGCCAACGAATGGCTCGTAGACGAATTTTACGAACGATACCTCATCGACAAGAACTCGGTGGATCGGTCCTGGTGGCCGATCCTGGACAGTTATCACCAGACGGCCACGGGGCAGGCAAGCGCCGACGCCCCGCCGGCGTCTGACGGAGCGGCCTCTTCCGCCGCTCCCGCCGCGGCCGAGATGCCGCCGCTGGCCGAAGAACCGGCCACACCCACCGCCCAGGCGCACCCGGTGACGGCACCCATCCCCGTGGTCGGCGGCCCGCTCACGGCGCGCACCACCTCGATCGCGCCCAAGCCGGAGCCGGTTCCCGCCGACGCCCCGATCACCAGCACGCAGCCCGTGGTCTCCGCCGCGGCACCCACTCCCCCGCAGGATGTCGTCACGCCGTTGCGCGGCATGGCCAAGAGCCTCGCGGCCAACATGGCCACCAGCCTCACCGTGCCCACCGCCACGAGCGTGCGCACCATCCCGGCGAAGCTGCTGATCGACAACCGCATCGTGATCAACAACCACATGAAGCGGGCCCGCGGCGGCAAGGTGTCGTTCACCCACCTGATCGGCTGGGCGCTCATCCGGGCGCTCAAGATGTTCCCGAGTCAGAACGTCTACTACGACGAACTGGACGGCAAGCCTTCCGTCATCGCACCGGCACACGTGGGCCTGGGCATCGCGATCGACCTGCCCAAGCCCGACGGCACCCGCTCGCTCATGGTTCCGGCCATCAAACGCGCCGACACCATGACCTTCGGTGAGTACCTCACCTCCTACGAGGACCTCGTCGGCCGCGCCCGCAAGGGCAAGCTCACCGCCGACGACTTCTCCGGCGCCACGGTCTCGCTGACCAACCCGGGCGGCATCGGCACCGTGCACTCGGTGCCCCGGCTGATGAAGGGTCAGGGCTGCATCATCGGCGCCGGCGCCCTCGACTACCCGGCCGAGTTCATGGGCGCGAGCGTCAAGACGCTCACCAGCCTGGCCATCTCCAAGACCATCACGCTCACCAGCACCTACGACCACCGGGTCATCCAGGGCGCCGGCTCCGGCGAGTTCCTCAAGATCGTGCACGAGCTGCTCATCGGAGCGCACAACTTCTACGAGGACATCTTCGCGGCCATCCGCATCCCGTACGACCCGATCCACTGGGCGCCTGACATCAGCGTCGACCTGGCCAGTGCCGTCGACAAGACCGCCCGGGTGCAGGAACTGATCAACGCCTACCGCGTACGCGGCCACCTGATGGCCGACATCGACCCGCTCGAGTACAAGCAGCGCACCCACCCCGACCTGGACATCGCCAGCCACGGCCTGACCTTCTGGGACCTGGACCGCGAGTTCATCACGGGCGGCTTCGGCACCAAGCGCACCATGCTGCTGCGCGACATCCTCGGCGTCCTCCGCGACTCCTACTGCCGCACCACGGGCATCGAGTACATGCACATCCAGGATCCGGCCCAGCGCAAGTGGGTGCAGGAGAAGATGGAGAAGACGTACGTCAAGCCCACGCACGACGAGCAGATGCGCATCCTCGGCAAGCTCAACGAAGCCGAGGCGTTCGAGACCTTCCTGCAGACCAAGTACGTCGGCCAGAAGCGCTTCAGCCTCGAGGGCGGCGAGTCCACCATCGCCCTGCTCGACCAGATCCTGCAGGGTTCGGCGGATGCCGGCCTCGACGAGGTCTGCATCGGCATGGCCCACCGTGGCCGCCTGAACGTGCTCACCAACATCGCCGGCAAGACCTACGGACAGATCTTCCGCGAGTTCGAGGGCACCCAGGACCCCCGCAGCGTGCAGGGCTCCGGCGACGTGAAGTACCACCTCGGAACCGAGGGCACCTTCACCGGCGGCAACGGCGAGGAGGTGGCCGTGTACCTGGCCGCCAACCCGTCGCACCTCGAGGCCGTCGACGGTGTCCTCGAGGGCATCGTGCGCGCCAAGCAGGACCGCAAGCCCATCGGCACGTTCTCCACCCTCCCGGTGCTCGTGCACGGTGACGCCGCCATGGCCGGCCAGGGCGTCGTGCTGGAGACCCTGCAGATGTCCCAGCTGCGCGGCTACCGCACCGGCGGCACCATCCACGTGGTGGTCAACAACCAGGTCGGTTTCACGACGCCTCCCGGCGAGGGCCGCACCTCGGTGTACTCCACCGACGTGGCCAAGACCATCCAGGCGCCCATCTTCCACGTGAACGGCGACGACCCCGAAGCCGTCGTGCGGGTGGCCGAGCTGGCGTTCGCCTACCGGCAGGAATTCAAGCGCGACGTCGTGATCGACCTCGTCTGCTACCGCCGCCGCGGCCACAACGAGGGCGACGACCCGTCGATGACCCAGCCGCTGATGTACAACCTCATCGAGGCCAAGCGCAGCGTGCGGAAGCTCTACACCGAGGCGCTGGTCGGCCGTGGTGACATCACCCAGGCGGAGTTCGAAGCGGCCCACGCCGACTTCCAGGACCGCCTCGAGCGAGCCTTCATGGAGACCCACGCGGCGCAGACCGCGTCGATCCCGATCATCACGAGCGACGCCGCCGCCGCGCACCGGGAACTCTCCAACGCAGCTGCGCAGGAGGACGCCGTCGGCGAACCCCTCACCACCGGGGTGTCGGAGAGCGTCGTGCACCTGATCGGCGACACCTTCAACAACAAGCCCGCTGGCTTCACTGTGCACTCCAAGCTGCAGCAACTGCTGCAGAAGCGCCTGGACATGAGCCGCAACGGCAACATCGACTGGAGCTTCGGCGAACTGCTGGCGCTCGGCTCGGTACTGCTGGAGGGCACCCCGGTGCGCTTCGCCGGCCAGGACGCCCGCCGCGGCACCTTCGTGCAACGGCACGCCGTGCTGCACGACCGGGTCAACGGCCAGGAATGGCTGCCGCTGGCGAACCTGAGCGAGAACCAGGCCCGGTTCTGGATCTACGACTCGCTGCTCAGCGAATACGCCGCCATGGGCTTCGAATACGGCTACTCGGTGGAACGTGCCGACGCCCTGGTGCTCTGGGAGGCCCAGTTCGGCGACTTCGCCAACGGCGCCCAGACCATCATCGACGAGTTCATCTCCTCTGCCGAGCAGAAGTGGGGCCAGCGCTCCAGCGTCGTGCTCCTGCTGCCGCACGGCTACGAGGGCCAGGGCCCGGACCACTCCTCGGCCCGCATCGAGCGGTACCTGCAGATGTGCGCGGAGAACAACATGACCGTCGCCCGTCCGTCCACGCCGGCGTCGTACTTCCACCTGTTGCGCCGTCAGGCCTACATGCGGCCGCGCCGCCCGCTGATCGTCTTCACCCCGAAGTCGATGCTCCGTCTGCGTGGGGCCACCAGCCCCGTCGCCGACTTCACCAGCGGCAAGTTCGAACCGGTGATCGACGACGCCCGGATCCAGGACAAATCCGCCGTCAAGCGCGTGCTGTTCATGGCCGGCAAGCTCTACTACGACCTGTTGGCCGACCTCGAGAAAAACCCGAACCCCGAGATCGCGCTCGTGCGCATGGAGCAGTTCTACCCGCTGCCGGGCGCCGAGCTCAAGCAGGTCGCCGACGAGTACCCCAACGCCGAACTGGCCTGGGTCCAGGACGAGCCGGAGAACCAGGGCGCCTGGCCGTTCTTCTACCTCCAGACCAGCAGCTCGGGCACGGACAAGCTGGGTCGTCAGGTGCGCCTGTTCTCCCGTGCAGCGTCCGCGTCGCCGGCGGCCGGGTCCGCCAAACGCCACGCCGCCGAGCAGGCCGAGCTGATCAAGAACGCCCTCACCCTCTAGGAGACTGCTGATTTAGATGGCTGCGGTGGGCCCGGCGAGTCGGGGGCCCGTTTTTTGAGTCGGGTGTGGTCGTGTTTGGGCTGCTTGCGGGATCGATTCGGTGTCGCGAGTCTGGCCAGTAGAAGGTGGTCGTCGGGGTCGGTGTGAGGGCTGGGGTGTCTGCCCTGCCTGGGGTCTTCAGCCAAGTGCCCAAACCCCGTTCTGGCTGGTGAGGCCAAGGCTCAGGAGTCGTTTCAGGTTGATCGCGGCGGCGCGGTTGTTCCACCAGGCGTGGTTCTTCACGACGCCGCGGTAAGGGACTCGTCTCGCGCCGCGAGTCATCCATGCGATCGAGCGTTCAACCATCGGCCGGTGCTGCCGGTAGACGGCTTGAAAGTCAGGGTCCAGCGCGCGTGCGCGGTGCTCGCGTTGGATCTGCTGCTGCGGATGCAAAACCATTTTGCGACCGTCGACGGCGCTCGTGCACTGGGCTCGGAGCGGGCAGCTCGCGCAAACGGCGCCAAATGTGACATTACGTTTCACGGTGATCGGTCGGGTGTTCCCCGCAGGACACGTCACCGTGCGCTTAGCTTCGTCGATGCTGAAGTCATCGATTGTGAATCCGCCCGGAACCGCCCGACTCAACGGCATCGGTTTGATGATCGGAACATGCCCGGCCGCGGTGACCTCGGCGAGGAGGTCCCCGCTGCCGTAGGCAGAATCACCGAGGACCTCGACCGTGTCCGAGCCGATGCTCGTGTCAGCGGCCACCAGGGCCGCGCCGCGGGCCGCGTCACTGTTCTTGGGCCCGGACGCTTTCGTCAACACGGCCGCGGTCACCAGACCCGTATCGGGCTCGATCGCGATGTGGGCTTTGAAACCGTCTTGCTTCTTCTCCCGGCTCTTGTGCGCGTGGCGGGCGTCCGGGTCAACGGTCGAGATCACCCGGTCCGGCGCGACCTTCCGCGCGATCCGCCACCGCCCATCCGAGCCATCGGACCCCTCAGCCGGCTCGACGTCCTGGCCCGCGACGAGGGCGAGCAACGCGACCGTCTCCTGCTGCGAGTCGGTCAATGACGTCGTGTCGATTGCCGCAAGCAACGCCAGGGCGTCGGTCACGAGGCGGGAAACGAGTTCGTCCCTGGCCGCCTTGTCGTCCCAGGCGATGTCGGGCTTGCCGGGCTTCTCGTAGTCATGGCCGGGCAGGCCGGCCACGATCATGTCGGCGCCGGGGATCTCCCGACCGACCCGGCGGATCTGCGCGACCAACTGCGTCACCGTGTCCTGGCGGGCGACCGCGTCATCCAAAATCGTGGAGTCCAACGCCCGCCGCTTCCGACCCGACAACGCCCCAGAACCGGCAATAACCTCGGCGACGGCGTCGAAAATTCGGTGCGGGCGGGTGCTTGCCGCGAGGCGGCGTCGCCAATACGTCAACACCGTCGGGTGGAACGATGTTTCCGTCAACCCGAACCCGCAGGCCGCTTTCCACCGCAGATCAAACGTGACGGCTTCCGCGGTTTCCCGGTCCGATAACGAGTGCAGGGTCTGCAGCACCATCACCGATGCGATCACGTCCGCGGGCGTCGAGGGCCGGCCACGACCCGACGGAAACAGGTCCGCGAACGCGTCATCCGGGAACAACTCGTGCCGGTGCTCAGCGAGAAAAGCGAACACCGACCCCGCCGGCAACATGTGCCCAGCGAACACACCGACATCCAACAACTGACGCTGACCATCATCACGACCCTGCATGAATCAAGTCTTAAACACCTCCGCCGAAACCAACAAAGGCGCGCCTTAAACGCCCCGATAAATCAGCAGTCTCCTAGGCGTCCGGCGCTCTGCATCCGCACGTGAAAAGGGCCGCACCCCCTCGGGGGTGCGGCCCTTTTCCAGTCCCGTTCCAGTCCCGCGAACTGTGAGTTAAGCCCCAGAAACGCGCGCGTTTGGGGGCTTAACTCACGGTTCGCGGGGGTGGGGCTAGAGCGTTTCGCGCGGAGAGGCGGTGGCGAGCTTGCTCGGCCACCAGATCTTCGGGCCGATGTCGTGCGCGAGCGCCGGCACGAGCAGGGACCGCACCAGGAAGGTGTCCAGCAGCACCCCGAACGCCACGATGAACGCCAGCTGCGCCAGGAACAGGATCGGCAGCACACCGAGGGCGGCGAACGTGGCGGCGAGGACCAGGCCGGCCGAGGTGATCACCCCGCCGGTGGCCACGAGGCCGCGCAGGATGCCCGGACGGGTGCCGAACCGGATCGATTCCTCCCGCACCCGGGTCATCAGGAAGATGTTGTAGTCGATGCCCAGAGCGACGAGGAACACGAACCCGTAGAGCGGCACCACCGGGTCGGCGCCCGGGAAGCCCAGCACGCCGTCGAACACCCAGGAGGACACGCCGAGGGCCGCCGCGAAGGAGAGCACCACGGTCGCCACGAGCAGCACCGGGGCCAGGATCGACCGCAGCAGGAGCATCAAGATCACCAGGATGACCCCGAGGATGATCGGGATGATGAGGTTGCGGTCGTGGATCGCCGTGTCGGTGGTGTCCACGGCGATGGCCGTGGTCCCGCCCACGAGCACGGTGCCCGCGACGCTGTCGAGTTCCGTTCGGAGCTCGCGCACGGTCTCCTCGGCCGCCGCCGAGTCCCCCACGTCGGTGAGGGTCGCCTGCAGCATGACGTCGCCGTCGATCACCGTGGGGTCGCCGGCGGGGGTGCCAGGGGGCCGAACGCCTGTACCCCGTCGGCGGTGACCGGCAGCGACCCGCTGACGGAGTCCTCGGACAACACGGTCACCGAATCGACGCCGTCGTTGGCCAGCAGCACATCCGTCATCGCCTGCAGCTCGGACTCCGGGCCGACCACGACGGCCGGGGTGCCTGAGCCGCCGGGGAAATGCGCCCCGACCACGGCCTGGCCGTCCCTGGCCTCCGAGGTACCCAGCACGAACTCGCTCTGGGACACCCCGTCCGCCTTGAACTGGAACGCCCCGATGGACGCCACCGCGAGGAGCACGGTGCAGGCGATCCAGATGAGCCGGGCGCGGCGGCTGATCAGTCGGGCCAGCCACGGCCAGACGCCCTTGGCGTTGTCGCCGTCGAGGCCGGGGTGAGCGGAGCCGAGCTTCGGGCGCACGGGCCAGAAGGCGGCGCGGCCGGCCCAGAGCATGAGCGCGGGCAGCAGGGTCAGGGCGCTGAGCAGTGCGAAGGCGATGCCGATGGCCGCCACAGGGCCGAGCGCCTTGTTCGAGTTGAGGTCGCTGAAGAGCAGGCACAGCAGGCCCACGATCACGGTGCCGCCGGCGGCCAGGATCGGCTCGAACGAGCCGCGCAGAGCCACCAGGGTGGCGTCCCACTTCGTGGCGTTGTCGCGCAGGGCCTCGCGGAACCTGGCCACGTAGAGCAGCGAGTAGTCGGTGGCCGCACCGATCACCAGGATGAACAGGATGCCCTGGGTCTGCCCCGTCAGGATCAGCACGTCGGCGCTGGCCAGTGCCACCACAACGAGTACCGATGCGCACAGCGCCGCCAGGCTGGTGAACAGCACGATCAACGGCAGCAGCGGCGACCGGTAGACGATCACGAGGATCACCAGCACCGCCGCGAGCGCGGTGAGCAGCAGGATGCCGTCGATGCCGGCGAACGCGCCGGTGAGGTCGGCGATGAGGCCGGCCGGGCCCGTCACGTAGGTGTCCACCCCGTCGATGGGGTTGTCGGCGAGGTAGGCGCGGATGGACTCCACGGTGTCGGCCGGTTTCACCTGGGTGTCGAGGGTGAGGATCGCCTCAGCCGCCTCACCGTCCTCGGAGAAGATGGCCGGTGACACGCTCTCCGTGACGACACCGTCCAGCTCGGCCAGATCGGCGACCTGCGCGGTGATGGCCGTGCGGTCGGCCTCGGTGAGTCCGCCGACGCGTTCGTAGACCAGCACGCCGGGCAGCACGTCGTCGCCGCGGAACTCGGCCTGGAGCGTCTGCACCCGGGTGGCGTCGGCGCTGGCTGGCAGCTGCTGCACCTGGTCGTTCGTGGAGACGTCGCTGATCCGGCCGAACGAGGCTCCGCCGGCGCCGAACATCACGAACCAGATCAGGATCAGCGCGGTGGGGATCAGGATGCGCAGCCACAGCGGCACCCTGCTGGACGAGCTGGTCTTCCGGGGCCGGCGGCCCGCATCCGTGGGCGGTTCGGAGGCAGTTGTCTTCATCACAGTCCCGACAGTAGACCGGAGTGCGCCAGCCGGGCATCGACCGAAAGTTGGAAGACCGGGCCCGGAACGCCGACAGGCGGCACCCGAACCCGTGGGTTCGGTGTGCCGCCTGTCATGCCGGTAGAAAACCGGAGGGAATTACGCCTTGCGACGGCCCACGAGGAGGCCGTAGATGAGGAGAACGATGATGGATCCACCAATGGCCAGGAGCCAGGTCTGGATGGAGAAGAAGTCCTCGAGCGGTGCGTTGAAGAGCAGGCTGCCGAGGAACCCGCCGAGCAGTGCGCCGACGACGCCGAGCAGAAGCGTGATGAACCAGCCGCCACCCTGGTTACCCGGGAGGATGAGCTTGGCAATGGCACCGGCGAGGAGGCCGAGAAGAAGAAATCCGAAGAACCCCATGGAGTGTCTCTTTTCTGTTGGTGTGGGTACTGCTGGTCATTCGAACGCGCTGTGCTCGTTCGACCGGGCTCTGGGGAGCCGGCTTGATTACGCGGCCGGAGAGTCAGTCGACGCCATTGTCGACCTGCTCTTCGGCCACGTAAATGTCTGTGATGGTCACGTTCACGGCGGAGACGGGCATGCCCACCAACCCCTCGATAGCCCGGGTGACGGATGACCGCACCTGGTCGGCGAGTGTGGTCAGGGACACCGGGTACCCGGCGACCAGCACAATCTGCACGGTGACACCGTCGTCATCGAGCTCGATCGAGACACCGGGGTTGGCGTCGGTGCTCGTCACGGCATCGAGGATCGCGCCGAGCGCCCGGGTGGGCACGCTGCCCAGGGCGTGGACGCCGTCGACCTCGCGCACTGCCAGGCTGGCGACCTTGGCGATGACGCCGTCCTTGATCGTCGTCTCCCCTTCGGCGACCCGCTCCGCGGACGCGTCGGAGACAGCGCCGGCACTGGCGGGCAGGGTCGTCGACGAGCTCGGCTGGTCGGAACTGATGCTGTTCATCTGGGGGTTCTCCTTGGTTCGGATGCGCCACCGGCAATGCCGGCGATCGGCCCGCCGCACTCGGGGCGGCGATGGCGCCTGGCGCCGGTCCTGGTGTCCGCAACGCCCGCACTGGGGGCTGGAGTCTGACGAATGTGGGGGAAGTTGTCGACGATTTCTCAAGACCGATTCTCAGCCCAGAATCGGGGCAGGATTGGCATCGTCATGGTTATGACGCACATACCGGTCGGTTCGTCACGAAATTGGCCGGAAAGTTTTTTCGGGGTCCGGGGATCTACACTGATCTGGCCCACCCGATCCGTCAGACTGGAGATGCCATGAGCACCACAACGAAGCGCACCGCCGAACTGGCCGCCGTCGTCGAGCAGGTCCCCGGCGTCGACGAGGTCTATCCGGCCACACCGGTACTCACGGCCGTGCTGAACCACGTGGTCGGGGGGCTCACGCAGAAGCCCAGGGACCCGGATTTCGTGGCTCTCACGGAGACCGACGACGGCGTCACGGCATCCGTGTCGATCGGGGTGGCGGACGCGCAAGCGGCCACCGAGGTGTGCCGCAAGGTCTACGACACCATTGAGGAGTACTTCGTCCAGTCCGGCAACTCTGCCGTGACGGCGATCGAAGTGACGGTGGCGCGGATCGGCTGATCCGCCGGCACCGGGTGGGTTACGGCGCTAGTGTGCCGACTGGATGGCGCGCAGCCGCAGCAGAACCTGGTCGCGCAGGTCCTCAGGCGCGGTCTCCTTGCAGGCACGCTGCATGACCTCGGTGAGGGTGCGGCCCACGTTGTGCTCGCTCCGGCAGTCGGGGCAGTGCTCGAGGTGTTCACGAATGTCGAGGGCGTCCTCCTTGCGGAGTTCGTTGTGCAGATACTCTTCGAGTTCGGCCTTGGCCTTCTCGCAACCGCAATCGGTCATTTTCCTGTGCTCCCGGATGTCTTCTTCGTGCTCGTGCCTGTCTGGTTGCCACCCAGGCCACGCTCGAGGGCGTAACCGGACAGCAGATCGCGCAGCAGCCGGCGCCCCCGGTGCAGACGGCTCATCACCGTTCCGATGGGCGTCTTCATGATCTCGGCGATCTCCTGATAGGAGAAACCCTCGACGTCGGCGAAGTACACCGCCAGCCGGAAGTCCTCGGGAATCGACTGGAGAGCGTCCTTGACGGCACTGTCGGGGAGGTGGTCGATGGCCTCGGCCTCCGCGGAACGGCTCGACGTCGCCGTCGTGGATTCCGCCCCGCCCAGCTGCCAATCCTCGAGGTCGTCGATGGTGCCCTGGTAGGGCTCGCGCTGCTTCTTGCGATAGGTGTTGATGAAGGTGTTCGTGAGGATCCTGTACAGCCAGGCCTTGAGGTTGGTGCCCTGCTCGAACTGCTTGAACGATGCGAACGCCTTGACGAAGGTCTCCTGCACCAGGTCCTGCGCGTCAGAGGGGTTCCGCGTCATGCGCATCGCCGCTGCGTACAGCTGGTCGATGAACGGCATGGCCTGTGCTTCGAACAGGTCCCGCATGTCAGTCGTATCTGTTGTCATCACGGGCAATTCTAGGCCAGCGATAGGCGCGGATGCCGCGGGCGTGCGCTCCATGAGCAGAGTTGCTGCCACTGCTTCCTCCCGGTGTGCGGCCGCAGGATAGGCCGCCGTGTTCGGAAACCTGCCTGTCAAGGCGGTCCCGGCCAGGATGATCCCGACTATTCTGATAACCGATGTTGATCTCGAGATATTCCAAGCCGGAGTTCGATCCCTACGGAGACAGTTCACCCGAGGAGATCGATGCGCTCTGGGCCGCGCCCGTCGCCGCCGTGCCGCTGGCCGCGACGCTGTCGCTGCCCGGCTCGAAGTCGCTGACCAACCGGGAACTCGTCCTGTCGGCACTGGCCGACTCGCCGTCGCTGCTGCGGGCCCCCTTGCATTCCCGCGACAGCGACCTCATGGTCGACGCGCTGCGGCAGCTGGGCACCACCATCGAGGCCGTCGACGGCGCCGGCGAATACGGCGCCGACCTGCGCATCACGCCCGGCGAGCTGTTCGGCTCCACCACGGTCGACTGCGGCCTGGCCGGCACCGTGATGCGCTTCCTGCCTCCCGTCGCCGCACTGGCGCTGGGCCCCACCACCTTCGACGGCGACGCCGGCGCCCGGCGACGCCCGATGTCGACGACGATCAGTTCGCTCCGCGACCTGGGCGCCGACATCAACGACGACGGCCGGGGTGCGCTGCCCTTCACCGTGCACGGCAGCGGCGGCCTCGAGGGCGGTGAGATCACCATCGACGCCTCCTCGTCGAGCCAGTTCGTCTCCGGCCTGCTTCTCGCCGCGGCCCGGTTCCGCACCGGCCTTCGCCTGCGTCACGCGGGTGAGCGGCTGCCAAGCCTGCCGCACATCGAGATGACCATCCACACCCTCGCCCAGCGCGGCGTCACGGTCACCAGCCCGGACGAGGGCGTCTGGCTGGTCGAGCCCGGCCCGATCCAGGGCGCGGAGGTCGACATCGAACCCGATCTCTCCAACGCGGCCCCGTTCCTCGCGGCGGCCCTCGTCGCCGGCGGCTCCGTCACCATCACGGGCTGGCCCACGACGACCACCCAGGTCGGCGCGCACCTGGCCGAGCTGCTGCCGCTCTTCGGCGCCACCGTGTCGGTAGACGGCGACCGGCTCACCGTGACCGGCACCGGCCGCATCACGGGCGTCGACCTCGACCTCTCCACCGGGGGCGAACTGGCGCCCACCCTCGTGGGCCTCGCGGCCCTCGCCGACTCGCCCAGCACCATCACGGGCATCGGCCACATCCGCCACCACGAGACCGACCGGCTCGCAGCGCTGGCCACCGAGATCAACAACCTCGGCGGACACGTCACCGAGCTGCCCGACGGGCTGGCCATCGACCCCAGACCGCTGCACGGCGGCACCTGGCACAGTTACGACGACCACCGGATGGCCACCACCGGCGCACTGATCGGCCTCGCCGTCGCCGGCGTTGAGGTCGAGGACATCGGCACCACGGCCAAGACCCTCCCCCAGTTCGCCGATCTCTGGCACGGACTGCTCGCTGGACCGGGCACCGCGTGACGTGGTGGGCGACGCCGGACGATGACGAACCGGAGTACGACGAGTCCAGTGTTCGCGTGCGGCCGGGCCGCAAGGGCACCAAGCCGCGCACCAAGACCCGTCCGGAGCACGGCGACGCCCTGACCGGGCGCATCCTCTCGGTCGACCGCGGGCGGTACACGGTGATGCTCGACGAGAACGAACCCACCGAACGCCGGGTCACGGCCGCGCGCGCCAGCGAGCTGCGCAAGCACGCCGTCGTCACCGGCGACCGCGTTGACATCGTCGGCGACACCACCGGGTCGGAGGGCAGCCTGTCGCGCATCGTGCGCATCGTGCCGCGCGAGACCCTGTTGCGCCGCAGTGCCGACGACACGGATGCCGTGGAGCGGGTCATCGTCGCCAACGCCGACCAGATGCTCATCGTCGTGGCCGCGGCGAACCCGGAGCCGCGCATCCGCCTGGTGGACCGGTACCTGGTCGCGGCGTACGACGCCGGGGTCTCCCCCATCCTCTGCATCACCAAGACCGACCTCGCCGACCCGGCCGAGTTCCTCAACAACTTCGCCGGCCTCGACCTGCCGGTGTTCCAGAGCCGCGACGACGCCATGCCGCTTGACGCCATCTCGGCGGCCTTGGTGGGCCACGACACGGTGTTCGTCGGCCACTCGGGCGTGGGCAAGTCCACGCTCGTGAACGCTCTCGTGCCCGACGCGCACCGCGCCGTCGGCGTGGTGAACACCGTCACCGGACGGGGCCGGCACACCTCGTCGTCGACGATCTCGCTGCGGCTCGAAACGGATGCCGGTCGCGGCTGGGTCATCGACACCCCGGGGTGCGCTCCTTCGGCCTGGGCCACATCAACACCGACAACATCCTGCGCGCCTTCACCGACCTGGCCGTCATCGCCGAGAAGTGCCCGCGCGGCTGCACCCACCTGCCGTCATCGCCCGACTGCGCCATCAACGAGGCCGTCGCGGCCGGAACCCTGGGTGACACCGGCAAAGCCCGCCTGGACTCCCTCCAGCGTCTCCTGGAGACGTTCGCGGCCGCTCCGTCACACCGCCAGGGCGAGAACTGACTCGTATAACGTGGGGTCATGACGGATTCCACACGGCTTGCAGCCGGCGACACGGCCCCCGAGTTCACCCTGACCGACCAGAACGGACAGAGCGTCTCTCTGGCCGATTACCGGGGCCAGAAGGTCGTGGTGTATTTCTATCCGGCCGCGATGACACCGGGCTGCACCACGCAGGCCTGCGATTTCCGGGACAACCTCGCTTCTCTCGCGCAGGCCGGCTACCGGGTGCTGGGCGTGTCGAAGGACACCCAGGCCAAGCTGGCGACATTCGCCGAGAACGACCACCTCACCTTCCCGCTGCTCAGCGATGAGGACCTGACCGTGCACCGCGCCTACGGCGCTTGGGGCGAGAAGAACCTCTACGGCAAGGTCGTCACCGGGGTGCTGCGCTCCACCTTCGTGCTCGACGAGGCCGGCGTGGTCACGCTGGCCCTCTACAACGTCAAGGCCACCGGGCACGTGGCGAGCCTGCGCAAGAAGCTCGGCCTCTAACTAAGGCTCGCGGGTGCTGGTGGCCTCGAGCACGCTGCGGGTGAAGAGCAGCACGATCACCAGTGCCGAGGGCACCAACAGCGCCCACCCGAGGTCCGGCCGGGCGTAGAGGCCCTGGAAGCAGCCGATCGCGACGAAGACCTGCACGAGCTGCCAGGTCACCGCGGCGGCGCGGATCCACGGGCGGGCGCGGAGGGTCGCCACCGCAATGGTGCTGACCCAGAGCGCGGCGACGATGGTGAGCACGAGGATGGCGATCGCGCTGGCGAAAGACGTGGGTCGGTCGGTGAGCAGCTCGAGAATGAGCCAGATCACAGCCGCCCACAGGAGGGCTGCCTCCGCTGCCAGGAGGGCCGCGAGGACGGTCAGAGCGCGGGGCCGGCGGGCTCGACGGGGCTCGTCAGCACCCCCCTGGCTGGGGTCGAACGATTGGCTCACAGCGTTATCCCATACAAAACTATTGATTTGACACCCCTATTATGCGACCATATTTGAGGCCCAGTTGACGCTCACAGGGTGGTGAGCAGATCTCCATGTAGATCCGACCTTCCTGCAATCTGGGCTTTCCCCCGCATCTTCGGCCGATCGGCCAGGCATCCCCCCGCAATAAAGGAGCACCCCTATGGACTGGCGCGATAAAGCTGCCTGCCTCACCGCCGACCCGGAACTCTTCTTCCCGGTTGGTAACACTGGTCCAGCAGTCGACCAGATCGAGAAGGCCAAGTCCGTGTGCGCCCGCTGCAACGTCACGGAGGTGTGCCTCCAGTACGCTCTCGAGACCGGTCAGGACTCCGGCGTCTGGGGTGGACTGAGCGAAGACGAGCGCCGCGCCCTCAAGCGTCGCGCCGCACGCGCCCGCCGCGCGTCCTGACTCACTCGGCGTCACGCTGACACAGCGGGCGAGGAACGGGAATCCCGTTCCTCGCCCGCTTTTTTGTGCCTGCGTCACGCCGGCTGTCGTGTGCGGCTTCAGTCGAATTCCATGAACCGCAGCGGGATCTCGATGGTGACCTCGGTGCCGCTGCCCATCATGGTGTGCCAGTCGATCGATCCACTGAGCTCACCCTGGATGAGGGTGCGCACGATCTGGGTGCCGAGGCCCGAGCCGACCTTGCCCTCCGGCAGCCCGGAGCCGTTGTCGCGCACGCGCACCGTGAGCGTCTCGAGGTCGCGCTCGGCCTCGATCGACACCTCGCCCTCCCGGCCGGCCAGGCCGTGCTCGACGGCGTTGGTCACGAGCTCCGTGAGCGCGAGCGCGAGCGGCGTCGCGTAGGCGCTGGGCAGGATCCCGAAACTGCCGGACGACTTGGGGTGGGCGGTGGTGTTGTGCGCCGACGCCACCTCGGCGATGAGCAGCAGCACCCGGTCGAACACGGCGTCGAAGTCGACGTTCTGGCTGAGCCCGCTGGAGAGCGTGTCGTGCACGACGGCGATGGCCGCGACCCGGCGCATGGCCTGGTTGAGCGCCTCACGGGCGGTGTCCGAGTGGGTGCGGCGAGCCTGGATGCGCAGCAGCGACGCCACGGTCTGCAGGTTGTTCTTCACCCGGTGGTGGATCTCCCGGATCGTGGCGTCCTTGGTGATCAGTTCGCGTTCCTGGTGCCGGAGCTCAGAGACGTCGCGGGAGAGCACGATGGCGCCGATCCGCTCGCCGCGGTTGCGGATCGGGATCGCGCGCAGCGACACCGTCACCCCGCGGGCCTCGATGTCGGTACGCCAGGGGGCCCGACCGGTCACGACCAGCGGAAGGGACTCGTCGACGACAGCCTTGCCGCTGAGCAGGCTCGTGGTGACCTCGGCGAGCGACTCGCCCTCCAGCTCGTCGGCGAAGCCCATGCGGTTGAACGCGGACAGTGCGTTCGGGCTGGCGAAGGTGGTCACGCCGTCCAGGTCCAGCCGGATCAGGCCGTCCGAAGCGCGCGGAGCGCCGCGGCGCGGGCCGGTCGGGGCGCCCAGGTCGGGGAAGTCCCCGGAGGCGATCATCGCGAAGAGGTCGTTCGCGCAGTCGTTGAAGGTCAGCTCCTGGCGACCCGGCGTGCGGGTCTCGCTGAGATTGGTGTGCCGGGTCAGCACGGCGATGGGTTCGGGGGTGATCTCGGCGCCGCTGGAGCTGATGCGGCGGCGCACCGGGATGGCGCGCACCCGGGTGGGCGTCTCCTCGTACCAGTCCGGGGCCGTGGTGTCGATGATCTTGGCGGTGTCGAAGGCCTCGGTGACCTGCTTGCGCCACTCGGCCTTGATCTCCTGGCCCACGAAGTCGCGATAGAACAGCGTCGCGGCGCTGGACGGCCTGGCGTGGGCCACGGCCACGAAGCTGCCGCCCAGGGTGGGCACCCACACGACGATGTCGGCGAAGGCGAGGTCGGCCAGCAGCTGGCCGTCGGCGACGAGCATGTGCAACCAGTCCACGTCCTCCGCACTATTGCGGCCCTGGGCAAGTACGAGATCACTGAGCGTCGACACATGAACAGCCTACGGCCGCCCGGCGCCCGGCACGCACCGGATGCTGGCGCCACCGCACCGGATGCGCCATGCTTCGCTCATGAGCCCAGACACCGCGCCGCCCGCCCTCACCGGCGAGCCTGCTCCGCCGGCCCGGCGCGACCCCGCCCTGCTGGTGGTGCTCGGCCTGATCGCCCTGCTCGTGCTGGTGGCGCTCGTGGTGGTCTTCACCCGAGGTGCACCCGAGCTGCTGGACGCCGGCAAGCCCGGCGGGGTGGTGCAACGGTACGCGGCGGCCGCGGTGGACGGCGACGGGGATACGGCGGCGCGGTACCTCACCGCCACCGCCCTGGCAAACTGCGACCGGTACTCCGAACCGGGCACGGACGACATCCGCGTCACCCTGCTGGACACCACCGAGCGCGTCTCGAGCGCCGACGTGCGGGTGTCGATCGTCACGTTCTACGACGCCGGCCCGTTCGGTTCGTCGGAGTCCGAGTCGGAGGACGTGTTCGAACTGGTCAGCGCGGACGACGGGTGGCTCATCGATGTGGTGCCGTGGCAGCTCATGGTGTGCCCGTCGACCGGCAGCGGAGACGGGCTGTGACCGGGCCGGGCATCGCGCCGGCGGGTATCCCGCCGGCGAGGGCCGTTCCGCGGGCCTCCGCGGCGCCGGTGCTGCGCCGGGTGGTGGTGTACGGCATCCTCTTCGTGCTGGTTCTGCTCACGGCCGGTGGTCTCGCCGACCTGCTCGGCCGGTTGTTCGACGTGGTCACCGGCACCACCGTCGTCGGCGGCGACACGGCGGGCCTGGCCGTGTCGCTGAGCTTCACCCTCGTCGGTGGCCCGCTCGCCGCGCTGCTGGGCTGGTTCGCCTGGCGGCGCCTGGCCGACCCGGCCGAACGTGACTCACTGGCCTGGGCCCTGTATGTGGTGGGCGTCTGCACCGTCGCGCTCATCGTGGCCGGCACCGCGCTGTTCTCGGCCGTGTCTGCGGTGGTGCGCGGCGACGACGCCCCCGCGGAGGCGGCGACGGGTATGGTCTGGGCGGGGGTTTGGGCCGGGCACCGGTTCGTCCTGCGCCGGAGCACCCGTCGCCCCACCCGGCTCCCCGGAACTGCCGCGGTGCTAGGCGGGGTCGTCGGACTGCTGCTCGCCGCCGGCGGCGCGGTCTCGGCACTCACGGTGCTCTTCGATACCGCGCTGGCCGGCGCCACGGATGCGCCCATCGGCGTCCCCTGGTGGTGGGCCGCACTGCAATCGCTGGTCTGGGCTGCCGGCGGCGGTCTCGTTTGGTGGTGGCACTGGAACCGGGACGGTGGCCGTGCCGTGCGCACCGGCCTCGCCGCTGTCGCCCTCGTCGGCGTGGGCATCCTGGGCGGGTGCCTGCTCACCCTCGCGGGTGCGGGCACGACGCTGTTCGTGCTGCTCCGCTTGGCCGTGGACCGCTCGGATCCGCTGCGCGCCCTGCTTGATCCGCTCGGTGCGGCCGTGGCCGCCGCCCTCGTCGGCGGACTCATCTGGGGGTATCACCGGGCCGTGGCGGCACGGCGCTCGGCGGGGGTGAGCGGCGCAGGCGTTCTGGTGACCAGCGGGGTCTCGCTCGTGGCCGCCGCATCCGGCGTCGGCGTGATCGTGAACGCCCTGCTCGCCACCCTCACGACGCCCCTGGCCGGTTCCGACCCGCGCACGCTCCTCCTCGCCGGCATCAGTTCGCTCGTGGTGGGCGGTCCGCTGTGGTGGGTCACCTGGCGACCCACGACGGCTGTGCTGCCGGAGCGGCGCCACAGCACCGGCCGCAGCGTCTACCTGGTCGTGGTCTTCGGAGTCAGCGCCGTCGTCGCGCTGGTCGCCCTGCTCGTGATCGGGTTCCGCCTCTTCGACTCGCTCCTTTCCGGCGAGGCCGGGCTGCTCGACCGGCTTCGGGCTTCCCTGGGCTTGCTCCTGGCCACGGGTCTGGTGGCGGGGTACCACTTCAGCGCCTGGCGGGGCGACCGGGCCGCGATCGCGGCGTCGGTAACCGCTGGGGTGCCGGATGCGCCGCGCGTGACCGCAACCGGCATCGGCGAGCTGGTGCTCATCATGGGTCCGGGTGCCGAGCCGGTGCTGCGCCACCTGCGGCAGCTCACCGGTGCCACGGTGAGCTGGTGGCAGCGCGCCGGCGGGTCCACGGCCCTGCCGGACCCGGCGGAGGTGGCCAGCGCTCTCGAGGGCGTGCACGGCGAGCGCGTCGTGCTCATCGTGGGGGTGGATGGCGCACTGAGCGTCATCCCGTTGGTCGTCCCACAGCCGCCCGGGCTCTGACCACGACCTGGCCCACGTCCCGGTCAGGACCCCGGTCAGGTGGCCGGTGCGGCGCCCCGCCAGGGCGCTGCGCGGCGCCAGGGTCTGCGGGCCGGTACGGCGTCGGGCGCGTCGAGCAGGTCCCGCTGCACGAAGCCGAGGATTCCGAGCCGGGCCGGTGACCGCGGGGCCGCGTCCCGCAGAGTGCGGCCGGTGAGCACCGCGGCATCCACCCCGGCCTGGTCGTGAGGCACGAGCACCGCGGCCTCTATACCGCCGAACCGGCGCAGGGCGCTGCTCACCTGCCCGGCCGCCCCCAGGCCCACCGCGCTGGCACGCACCCGGTTCATCACGACGTGCACCCGGTGGGTGCTGATCACCTCGGTCAGATCGCCCCAGGCGCGCAGGAACCTGGCCATGCCGACGGGGTCGGCGAGGCCGCACGCCACGACCCGATCGGCGATGCCCAGGGCGGCGAGCGTCGCGGCGTTCCGGCGTGGGGCGAACAGATCGCTCGAGATCTCCTCATCGCTCTCGAGGCTGAACCCGGTGTCGAGCACCACGTAGTCCGCCCAGCCGCGCAGCGCGGCGATGGTGAGGCTCACCCGCTCCGCCGACAGCTCCGGCCACCGCGACGGCCGCCCGATTCCGGTGAGCACCTGGAAGGCACCGCGGGGCGAATTGTAGCGATGCGCGATCCGGTCGAACTCGGACCGGGTCAGCGCGTCGGCTCCCGACAGCCGGCACGCGGCGGCGAAGCCCGGCGCCTCGTCGAGCAGGCCGAGGCTCGGCGCGATCGAGCCGCTGTAGGTGTCGACATCCGCCAGAACGACAGTGTGCCCGGCCGCCGCGATCTCGGCGGCGATGTTGATGGCCAGGGTGGTGCGACCCGGCGCCCCGGCCGGCCCCCAGACGGCGATCACGATGCCGGGTCCCTCCAGCCCACCGGCCGGCTCCGCGGCGGTGGCGGGCTCCGGCTCGGGCGACGGCTGCCGCGGCGGCCTGGCTCGCCGGCCCGGCACGGCCCGCCGCCCTCGGTGCCGGCCGGGTGCCGGGGCATCCGGGCGCCCTGGGGTGCCGGTGACGCCCGGGGCGTCATCGGCGGGGCCGCCACGGTCGGGCGGGTCGTCGATCCGCAGCGGGATGGCCGTGCCCATGGTCAGCACACTCTCGATCTCGACCCAGTCGGCGTCGGCTGCGACGACCTCGTGCAACCCTAGTTCGGCGACATAGCTGCGCTCCTGGGCGGTGGCGGCCAGGGCGACCACCCGGATGCCGTTTGCGTCGCTCGCCGCAAGGAGTTCAGCGGTCAGGGTGCCGGCCGAGGCCCCGACAATGAGGCCGTCTGGGCTGTGCCTCTCGATCGCCGCCAGGAGTTCGGACACCGTGGCAGGGCGGGCCACGATCACGTGGCCGTGGTCGATGATGTCGGGCAGCAGCCGGTCCTCGGTCTCCCGGTCAAGGGCCAGCGCCAGCAGCACCACCGTCAGCCGCCGATCGGTGCGTTCACGGCCACGATGGAGATCGCGTCCTCGTTGGCAACGGCCTCCAGTACCTGGGCCACCTTCCCCTTGGGCACCAGCACCTCCACGGCGAGACCCCCACCGGACTGGATCAGGCCGGTCGGTTCAAGGATCCGCACGATGCTCGCCCGCCCGACGAGAACCGCCGGGGGCCCGAAGGACTCACCGTCGGCCTCCGGGGCCGACCACACGTCCACCACTGATCCCGCGGCCAGACCCGTTGACAGGCGCCCACGCAGGTCCACGACCAGGCTTGTGACCGATTCGCCGGAACGGGCGCCCACGGCGGACGTGGGTACCAGTTCCCCGGTGCCGATGGTGCGGGTCACGGTCAGGCCGCCTGCAGGGATTCGGGCCGGGGTGAGGTAGAGGGTGTCGCCCGCTCCCAACCGCACCCGAGTCTCGACGAGGTCCGCCGTGTCGAGACGGTCGCCCACGGTCAAGGGCACCCGGGCGGCGTACACGGCGACCGTCTGATCGCTTCCGGCGACGACGACGGCGACGCCGACGATCGACGATCGACGCGATCACGAGGACCAGCCCCAGTGCGAACCTCGGGTCGAACCAGAACCGCGGCCGGGTGGACGACGCGGCCCGGACCGGCCCGCCCTCCTGGCGCGCCGTCACCGGTCCACCCCGTCGTCTGTCGGGTACTGCGCCGACGAGTACTGCGCCGTCGAGTACTGCGCCGGACGGTACCGCGTCGTCGGGTACCGCGTCGTCGGGTACCGCGCCTCCGTGTGAGCCACTCCGTCACCACCTGTCCGCCATCTCGACCGTTCACGTCGACCGCGGGGCCGACCTCCCTGTGGGTACCATCGTGACCCTCCGCGAGCGAGCCCGCTGAAGTTATCCACAGCTCGGGCGCAGGCCGTGCGTGGCCGCCCGGATCGACGGATAATCGTTCGCATGAGCGATCCCGTCTCCTCCGCCTCCGTCGGCAGGTTCCTGACCCTTGCCGACACGGCAGAGATCCTGAACCTCTCCCCCGCCGCCGCCCTCGACCTGGTGCGCACCGGTGAGCTTCCGGCCATCAGGATCGGCACGGCGGGCGCCTGGCGGGTGGAACGGGTGGTTCTCGAGTCATACATCGAAGCGAAGTACGAGGAGGCCCGGCGGATGTCCCTGTGGGAGCAATCCGACTTCGCGAACATCCCGGAGCTGTCCGCAGGACGGATTCTGCGCCCCGACGGGGCCGGTCCGTTCGACGGCGACATCGGCCGCGGGGACCCCGACGCCGGCGGGACTCAGTCCAACCGCACCACCTGAATCTGCGGGATCGGCACGATCCGCAGCTGCTGCACCTCGGATGCCCGCCTGAGGGTGCCCGGTGCGTGCACAGCCACGTCGACGTGGTCCCGCCCGACCCTGTCGATGGTTCCGGTGACCTGCCCCGCGCCGGTGTGGATCTGCAGGCTCTTGCGCCGTCTGCAGAGATCGCGCAGAACGAAGGGCAACCCGATCCGGTCCACCATCCGGGCGGGCTCGTCGACGGCCTCGGCCAGGGACGGCGCCACCTGCTCGGGCTGCAGCACGATGGCCGCGATGGCCGCGAACGGCACGACACACTGCGGAGTCCCGGTCCCGGCCTCGAGCAGGTCGGCGGCGAGCCAGTCTCGCCCGAAGGTGGTGGGCCGCAGCATGAGTGTCTGGGCGCCGACCAGCACCACCCGCAGCACACGGGAGGCGGTCGGCCCGGCATGCACTCCGGTGAGGCGTTGGCGCAAGCCGAGCCGGCCCAGGCGCAGCCGTTCTTCTTCCGCGCGCAGCTCGGCGTCCTCGGCGGTCAGCTCGTTCTCGAGCTGACCTTCGAGGTCGTCGAACAGGTTGTCCCAGCGCACACCACGACGGTAGTCGGCCATGGCAACGGATGCTGACGTTATCCACAGCCGGCCAAAAGCCTAGACAGGCAGGTTTACGGGTGATTGAGTGTCGGCCAAGGCCTCGGGTTCCACGGGGGTCGATCCGGTGTTCCACTCGCACGACAGCGCCAGCACCACCCTGCTCTCCTCGCCGACACCACGGATCCACGCATTTGGAGCAACCCATGAGCGATCCACTTGCCGAGCCACAGCCTAGCCCCCTGTCGCAGGCGAACGCGCCCAATCTGCCCGATGCGGCGGGCGGCACGTCCGACCCGCCGACCGGTGCCCGGTCCGACGCGCCGTCGGGCCCGCCCGCGCGGCGAGGGGGCCACGAGTCGGCCGACGCGTTCCTTGATGATGACTTCTTCGGCCATCAGCCGAGTTCGCGAAGCACGCTACCGGATCCGGAGCCATTGCTGGTCAACCTCACCCGGTGTGTGATCGAGGTGCTGGCCGGGGCGAGGGAGCTAGATCAGCTGGCCAGGTGGGTGAGCGACGACGTCTACCGGCATCTGCTCAAGCGTGTGGTGCTCTCGGCCCGGGCGCGGGCAGTGAAAGGCCAGCGGGCGCAGCGCCCGGCCATCATGATCGGCCGGGTCACCATCAACGAGCCCAGGGACGGCATCATCGAGGCCGTGGTGATCGTGCACAGCAAGGTGCGGGTTCGGGCGGTGGCGGTGCGCCTGGAGGGGCTGGACAACCGGTGGCGGGCCAGCGCCATCAACGTACTGTGACGCGGCAGCCGGAACATCCGCCGCCTGAGCGATTGCCCCGCCGGCCCACATGTTGCCCGCGCGGACAACTGTGCCCGGCATACCGGACGCAATTGTCCGGACCGGGCACAGTTCCCTGACGGAGCTCTGCTACTTCTTCTTGCCCTGCGCGCGTCGCTCGGTGCGGTTGTTGGCCGCCGGGGTCTCGCCCTCGGCGCGCTGGCCGAAAGCGCCACGCTGGGGCGGGCCGGTGGGAGCTGCCTCGGCCGGTTCGGCGGGAGCGGACGCCACGGCGGCGCGGCGCGCCCGGTCCGTCGCGGCCTGCTGGATCTGGCCGCGCTGGTTGCGCACCTCGACTCCGCCGGAGTCGCTCGGAGCGGTGAAACTCAGCTTCTCCTCGGACGATTCGGCGGGGGGCGTGAGTCCCTTGGCCGCGACGACGGGGGCGTCGACCGCGCCGGCGGGCTGGGAAACCTCGACCTCGAGGTTGAACAGGAAGCCGACGGTCTCCTCGCGGATCTGGCCCATCATCTGCTGGAACATGGCGAAACCCTCGCGCTGGTACTCGACCAGCGGGTCACGCTGCGCCATGGCGCGCAGGCCGATGCCGTCCTTGAGGTAGTCCATCTCGTAGAGGTGTTCGCGCCAGCGACGGTCGATGACCGACAGCACCACGCGACGTTCGAGCTCGCGCATGGCCGGGGAGCCCAGCGATTCCTCGCGACGGGCGTATGCGACCTTGGCGTCGGAGATGATCTCCCGGCGCATGAAGTCGCGGTTGATCTTGCCCTTGTTGCCGGCCTCTGCGATGACCTCGTCGATGGTCAGGCCCACCGGGTAGAGGGTCTTCAACTCGGTCCACAGGGCGTCGAAGTCCCAGTCGTCGCCGTTGCCCTCGCCGGTGTGCACCTCGAGCACCTCGTCGATGACGTCTTCGAGGAAGCGCTGGGTGCGCTCGTGCAGGTCGTCGCCCTCGAGGATGTGCCGGCGGTCGCCGTAGATCGCTTCACGCTGGCGGTTGAGGACGTCGTCGTACTTGAGCACGTTCTTACGGATCTCGGCGTTGCGGCCCTCGACCTGGGACTGGGCGCTGCGGATGGCGCGGCTGACGACCTTGGACTCGATGGCCATGTCGTCGGGCACACCCTGGCGGCCCATCAGGCTCTCGGCGGCACCGGCGTTGAACAGGCGCATCAGGTCGTCGGTCAGCGAGAGGTAGAAACGGCTCTCACCCGGGTCGCCCTGACGGCCGCTACGGCCGCGGAGCTGGTTGTCGATGCGGCGCGATTCGTGGCGTTCGGTGCCGAGCACGTAAAGTCCGCCGGCGGCGATGACCTTCTCGGCCTCCTCGGAGACCTCTGCCTTAACGGCGGCGAAGACGTCATCCCATTCCTTCTCGTACTCGTCGGGGGTCTCCACCGGGCTCAGGCCCTTGGCGTTCATCGCGGCGACGGCGAGGAACTCGGCGTTGCCGCCGAGCATCACGTCGGTTCCACGGCCGGCCATGTTGGTGGCGACGGTGACGGAGCCGAGGCGCCCGGCCTGGGCGACGATCGCGGCCTCGCGAGCGTGGTTCTTCGCGTTGAGGACCTCGTGGCGGACACCCTTCTTCGCCAGCAGGCGGGACAGGTATTCGCTCTTCTCGACACTCGTGGTGCCGACCAGGACCGGCTGGCCCTTCTCGTGCCGTTCGACGATGTCCTCGACGACCTGGCCGAACTTGGCTTCCTCGTTCTTGTAGATCAGGTCGGACTGGTCGATGCGCTGCATCGGCTTGTTGGTGGGGATCGCGACGACGCCGAGCTTGTAGGTGCTCATGAACTCGGCGGCCTCGGTCTCGGCCGTTCCGGTCATGCCGGAGATCTTGGAGTACAGCCGGAAGTAGTTCTGCAGGGTCACCGTGGCGAGAGTCTGGTTCTCGGCCTTGACGGCGACACCCTCCTTGGCCTCGATGGCCTGGTGGATGCCCTCGTTGTACCGGCGACCCATCAGGATACGGCCGGTGTGCTCGTCGACGATGAGCACCTCGCCGTTCATGACGACGTAGTCCTTGTCCTTCTTGAACAGGGCGTTGGCCTTGATGGCGTTGTTCAGAAACGAGATCAGCGGGGTGTTCGCGGACTCGTACAGGTTGTCGATGCCGAGGTAATCCTCGACCTTCTCGATACCGGGTTCGAGCACACCCACGGTGCGCTTCTTCTCGTCGACCTCGAAGTCCTCGTCGGGGACGAGACGCTTGGCGAGGCTGGCGAACTCGGTGAACCAGCGGTTCGCCTCACCCGACGCGGGGCCGGAGATGATCAGCGGGGTGCGGGCCTCGTCGATGAGGATCGAGTCGACCTCGTCGACGATGGCGAAGTAGTGGCCGCGTTGCACCATGTCGGTGGCCTGCCACGCCATGTTGTCGCGCAGGTAGTCGAAGCCGAACTCGTTGTTGGTGCCGTAGGTGATGTCGCAGGCGTACTGCTCGCGGCGCACGGCGGGGGTCTGGCCGGAGACGATGCAGCCGGTGGTCATGCCCAGGGCTCGGAACACGCGCCCCATCAGCTCGCTCTGGTAGCTGGCGAGGTAGTCGTTCACCGTGATCACGTGTACACCACGGCTGGTGATGGCGTTGAGGTAGGCCGCCGTCGTGGCGACCAGGGTCTTGCCCTCACCGGTCTTCATCTCGGCGATGTTGCCGAGGTGCAGGGCCGCCCCGCCCATCAGCTGCACGTCGAAGTGACGCAAGCCCAGGGTCCGGGTGGACGCTTCGCGCACGGCGGCGAACGCCTCGGGCAGCAAGTCATCCAGTGACTCGCCGCCCGAGTAACGCTCACGCAACTGCACGGTCTCGTTCTTCAACTCCTCATCGCTGAGGGTGCTGAAGTCATCTTCCAGCGCATTGATGGCCTTCGCATAGCTCTCGAGCCGGCGCAGAATGCGCCCCTCGCCAACACGAAGAACTTTTTCCAGGATTGAGGCCACGAATGCACTCCACTAGTCGTCACGGCGTGTGAACACGCCTGTCGTCCGGTCGGACGCACGTAGCGCCGACCTAGCCGGCAACTATAGCAATGCTAGTTGGTCAGGAGCTGGACTCGCTGGACGCCGTCGCCAGCGCCCTGCCCTCCTCGGCATTCGGGTCCAATTCGATGACGCCGTAGTCCCACCCCTTGCGGCGGTAGACCACGCTGGGTCGGTGCGTCTCGGCGTCCTGGAACAGGTAGAAGTCGTGTCCGACCAGTTCCATGAAGTAGAGGGCATCATCGACGGTCATGGGAGCGGCCGAGAAGACTTTGCGGCGGATGACGACGGGCGAATACGCCTCTTCGACGTCCTCGGCGGCGGCGGTCTCGTCCTGCACGACCGGGATTGCACCGGTGCGCACACGCTCAAGGGTCTCTCCGTCGGCCGGGATGATGTCGATCACCGCGAACCCCGTGGAGGAGGCGTCGTGCAGCGACGTCGGGCGGTGTGCGCCTCCGCGGTGCACCTTCTTGCGGTCCTTCGCGCGGCGAACCCGTTCCAGCAACCGTCCGAGAGCGATGTCGAAGGCGGCGTACTTGTCGCCTCCCTCGGCCTCGGCCCGCACGATGGGGCCCTTGCCGATGAGGGTGAGCTCGACACGGTCGTTACCGGCGGCGCCGCTCTTCTCGGTGTGACGACTGACCTTGATTTCCAGGGCGAGGGCCTTCTCGGCGAGGCCGGCGATCTTCTCGGCCTTCTCCGTCGCATAATCCCGGAAGCGATCAGTGATCCCCAGGTTTCGTCCAACGATGTTAGTTTCCATGACGACCTCCAGATCTGGCGAACCGCCCCTGATCCGGGCGATTGGTACGCGCCTTTGGCCCTACCGTAGTCGTGCCAGCTGGATAAGTCACAGTATTTGTCAATCTGTTTTCGGTGAACTCTCGGTGACGGGATGACGCCGCCGGGTTTCCGCCACGGTCGCCGCGCCGATCACCTCCCCACCCGCGAGACGGATGGCACGCCGCGCGTCGAGCAGGGTGGCCCCGGTCGTGACGATGTCGTCGACGAGCAGCACCCGGTGCCCCGCGAGCCGCCGGGTGGCGACCAGCGCGCCCGTGCGATTGTCCAGGCGCTCCTGCCGGCCGAGGCCCACCTGGTCGGCGACCCGACCGCCCGGCCGCAGCAACCGCACCGGGCGGAGAGCGGCGCGGCGCAGCAGCAGCTCCACCGGGGTGAACCCCCTCGCCCGCCAGGCCCGCCGTGAGGACGGCACGGCCACGAGCAGGACGCCCTCCACAGCCGCCGGCGGCCACCCGGTCCCACCGGGTGCGGCTGAGCCCGGTGCGGCCGCCAAGGCGGCTCCCACGGCGGCGCGCAGGGCTCCGGCCAGCGCCGGCGCGGCGTCGGTGCGGCCGCCGTCCTTGTAGGCCACGAGAACCCGGGCGGCCACGTCGCGGTACTCCAGGGCCGACCAGATCGTGAGGTCGTCGCGCGTGCAGAGCGCCGGGGTGGGCCGGAGGGCGGCGGCGCAGCCGGAACAGAGGGCCCGGTCCGCCGCTCCGCAGCCGCTGCAGTCTGTGGGCATCAGCACCGCCCAGGCGTCCAGGACCGCGGCAGGGGCGGCGGCGAGCACGGCACGGAGGGGTTCCGACGGAATCATCGCGCCAGCCTGGCCGAGTGGGTCGCGTCGGAGGCGCTGCCGGCCACATCCGTGCACGGCCGGTGCCTGGCCGGGCCTGTGCAGGAGCGGCCCGCGCCGGGCCGGCCGGATCAGCCGCCGATGCCCTGCTGGGTGGCCACCAGGGTGACTCCGTCGATGCGTTCCTGCCAGCCGACGCCGCGCTGCACCAGGAGGGCCCCCTCGGTGTTCAACGCACGCAGGTCGCGCAGCAGGTTGCTGCCCGTGATGCTCCTGATCCCCATCGACGATTCGAGCGGCATGCTCGTGCCGCCGATCTCATGGGAGACCATGCGGTCCTCGCCGTCGGGCTGCACGCTGAGGTACGCCACGGTGCTCTGGTCGATCCAGGTCGCGTCCACCGGGGTCCCCGTATCGGTCGCGAGCTGCACGGGATCGCCCAGTCCCACCGGTGCGCCGTTCTCCCGCACCACCGCCGCCACGACCAGCCGGGTCTCCCCCGCGGTGTTCAGCAGTGCGATCACCCGGGTCCCGTCCCTGGACACCTTGAGGGCGGCGATCGTCGACGCATCCTGCCAGGGGTGGGCACCGCCACCGCGGCGCCCTGGGTGTTGTACACGAAGAGTTCGTTGGGCCGGTCGGCAGGTACCGACCAGATGTACGCGGATCCGTCGATGGCCGGCGCGATCAGGTTACGCCTCGGGTCGAGCAGTTTCGCGTCGTCGCCCACCCGGATGCCGTACACCCCGTCGTTGGTGAGCATGGCCGCCGCCGTCTGTGACGGCGACAGGGTGACCGCGGTGGGCTGGAGGGCGGCGATGCCCTCGGACAGCCCGGGCAAGGCCGTGATGGTCTTGCCGGTCGCGGCCAGGAAACCGAATTCGCCGTCGCGCAGGACCAACGCCCGCGCATCCACCCGCGGGTTGACCTCGGGCTCGTTGGCGCCGAGCGTGCCGATGTCCTGCGAGTTGCGGTTGATGGTGATGGTGACCGTGAGCCCGCTCGGCAGGCTCTGCTCGAGTTGGCGTTTCATCCGTTGCAGGGTGATCCGGTCGGCGTTAAGAGCCTCGCTGTTCAGGTCCACCTTCGCGTCCCTGGCCACCACGGTGACGGCGTCGGCGGTGAGGGCCGTGCCCTCGGGGAACGCGCTCGACACGGCGCCGACGAGCCATTCGCTCGGGCCGCCGAGCACACCGTTGACGATCTTGGTCGGGGTGGATGCGCCGCGCGGGAACCAGCGCACATCGGGCACCAGGAAGAGGAAGTCCGGATCGTAGAAATACAGCGACTGGGCACTGAAAACATCCTTGAACGTGGTCTGATCGAGCACAGTGCCGTTCGGGGCGGCGCTGATCCGCCACTCCCCGTCCACCTGGGCGAACTCGTACCGCAGCGGCACGCTGGCCGACAGGGCTTCCTCGTGGTATTCGCCGATCGCGTTCACCTCGGCGACGGGGCGTACTGAGAATTGCATGGTGTGGTCGTCGACGGGGTGATGCTGCGCCCGGAGAGGTCGTCGACGGTGACCCCGGTGTCCGATTTCCACGAGCCGGCGAAGTCCGTGGTGAGGAACTCCCGGGCGATCTCGTAGTTGTTGTCCGGGCTGGTGCCCGCGGCGATGAACCCGGTGAGGACCTCCTCCATGCTCGCACCGGCCTGTGGCCGGAACGGCAGGAACACCGGCGGCGGGTTCTCGCCCGTCACGGCGTCCTGACCGGCCTGCACCGAACCACTCCGGGGGATGCTCGAGCATCCGGTGAGCAGCACGGCCAGCGCCGCGACGACGGCGAGGATCCTGGTGGGGCTACGCATGGTGGTCTCTTCTCGGCTCGGCGTGCGGCGACACGAATCCGGGCGCGGCGGCATCCGCCGGCGGGAGGGGGTTCGGCGACACCTTGAGTGAACCGCTCTTCCGGCGGGGCAGGGTCAACCGGAAACTGGAGCCGGCTCCGGGGCTGGACCAGACCTGCAGCCAGCCGCGGTGGGCGGTGGCGTCCTCGAGCGAGATCGCCAGGCCCAGCCCGGTGCCGCCGATAGTGCGTTTGCGGGACGGGTCGGCCCGCCAGAACCTGTCGAAGACGTGCAGGATCTCGGTCTGGGTCATGCCCATGCCGTAGTCCCGCACCGACAGGGCCACGGCCGACTCGTTGCTGTCCACCGACACGATGATGGCCTTGCCCTCCCCGTGCTCGATGGCATTGCCGATGAGGTTGTTCACGATCCGGCGCACCCGGCGGGGGTCCATCTCGGCGGCGAGGTGGCCGCCGGGCGCGACCAGGCTGATCTCGCTGCCCTTGGACTCAGCGAGCGAGCGCATGCCGTCGATGACGTCCTCGGCCAGGTGCACCAGGTTGGTGGGTTCGGATTCGAGCTCGACGGAGCCCGCATCGTACCGGCTGATCTCGAGCAGGTCGGAGAGCAGCAGCTCAAAGCGTTCCACCTGGGTGTGCAGCAGCTCAGCGGTGCGTTCGGTGGCGGGCGGGAACGTGGTGCGCTGGTCGTAGAGCAGGTCGCCGGCCAACCGGATCGTGGTGAGCGGCGTGCGCAGCTCGTGCGAGACGTCGGAGACGAAGCGCTGTTGCACCTCGGAGAGGTCCGCCAGCTCCTTGATCTGGCTCTGCAGGCTGTCGGCCATGCCGTTGAACGACCGGGCCAGGGTGGCGATCACGTCCTCACCCTTCTCGGGGATGCGCACACCCAGATCCCCCGAGGCAAGCTTCTGACTGGTCTCGGCGGCGACTTGGATTGGGGAGACCACGAACCGCACGACGATCCAGGTGACCGCACCGATCAGCAGGATCAGGGCGAGACCGGCGCCGCCCAGGGTGCGCTGCACGAACAGGAGCGTCGATTCGGCGTCGGCCAGGCTGTAACCGATGTAGAGCTCGTACCGGCCCGCGACGGGAACCGTGATCTGGGAGCCCACGACGATGCCCGGAACCGACGCCCCGTCGTCCGAGAACAGCGTCACGGATTGCCAGAACTGCCCGTCGCCGTCCTGCTGCACGGCCTTACGCAATTCGGGGCGATGACGGCAGTGGAGGTGCCGAAGGTGGAGGAGTCCTGCGGCGCGACGGTCGAGGACTCCTGGCCCGGTACCCGGAACAGGGCCACGAGCCGGCTGGAGGACGCGGCGGAGATCGAGGTGCGCGCCGATTCCAGCAGCGTCTGCACCTGCACCCTGTCGACAGCGTCGGACGAGTCGAGGATGCCTTGGGCCGCGGCCGTGGCCCGGTTCGAGTCCACCAGCACCTGGTTGAGCCGGGACTGGAAGAGGTCGTTGCCGACGCTGACGGACATGTAGACACCCACCAGCGCGATGGCCGCACTGGCCGCCGCAACGGTGATGGCCACGGTGCGCCACTGCAGCGACCGCCGCCAGCCGCGGCGGAACCGGCGCATCGAACGCCGCCACGACCCCCACGAGCGCCAGTCGACCCTGTTCACGTCGAACCGCGCAGACACCGCAGAACCTAGCCGGCCGCGCCGGCCCGGTAGCCGACACCGCGCACGGTCATCACGATGCGCGGGTTGTCCGGATCGTCTTCGACCTTGGCGCGCAGCCGCTGCACGTGCACGTTCACCAGCCGGGTGTCGGCCTTGTAGTGATAGCCCCACACCTGCTCGAGCAACATCTCCCGGGTGAAGACCTGCTGCGGTTTGGAGGCCAGGGCCAGCAGCAGATCGAACTCCAGCGGGGTGAGGTTGATGCTCTGCTCACCGCGCTTGACCTCGTGACCGGCGGCATCCACGATGAGGTCGCCGATCTGCAGGCTCGCGGGTGCCTCCGCGGGAACGGGGCGCAATCTGGTGCGGATCCGGGCGACCAGTTCCTTGGGGTTGAACGGTTTGACCATGTAGTCGTCTGCGCCCGACTCCAGGCCCTTGACGACATCCGTCGTATCGGACTTGGCCGTCAGCATGATGATGGGGGTGCCGGATTCGGCGCGGATGAGCGTGCAGACCTCGATGCCGTCCAGCCCCGGCAGCATCAGGTCCAGGAGCACGAGGTCGGGGGCGACGCTGTGGAAAGCGTCGAGCGCCAACGAGCCGTCCGCGCAGAAATGCGGCTCGAAGCCTTCACCCTGCAGCACGATGCCGATCATCTCAGCCAGTGCGGGGTCATCGTCGACAACCAAAATGCGTGAGTTCATACATCCGTTTTCCGCCCGGTCACCGGGCAATTACGCGCACAACGCGGGCAATCTCTGGCACAAGAGTAGTCGACGCGGCCCTGAGATTTCTGACAGGGACCCGCGCGGCGCCAGGGTATGCCAGCATGGAGGCGTGACGGACCCCGACTGGCACCCCCCGACGAACACTCCGGACGTACCGCGCTACGGTGCGTACGGCCCTGGCGGGCAGCCCGGATACCCGCCGCCACCCGGTGGACAGTGGGCCAACACCCCGCCGCCGGCCTGGACCCCGCCTCCCAAACCGGGCCTCATCCCGCTGCGGCCGCTGGGCTTCGGCACCCTGCTCGGCGCCCCGTTCCAGGTGTTGCGCCGCAATCCGAAGGCCACCTTCGGCAGTGCCCTGCTGGTGCAGGGCGTCACCGTGCTGGTGACCCTTCTGGTCGTGGGCGTGGTCACCTGGATCGCGTTCGGCCGGGTCGACGCCGCTCCCGCCGACGAACAGGATGCCGTCGAGGCCGGGGCGGTCCTGGCGATCGTGCTGTCCGCCCTCGTGCCGATCGCCCTGTCCATCGTGGCGTCGGCGTTGCTGCAGGGCGTCATCGTGCTCGAGGTCGCCCGGGCCACGCTCGGTGAGAAACTCCGGCTGACGGCGCTGTGGCGCCAGATCGGCCGGCGGGTGTGGCCCCTGGTGGGCTGGACCGTGCTCCTGGGCGCGGCGCTGCTGGTCGGGGTCCTGCTGGTCGGCGGCCTGGTCTTCGTCTGCGCGCTGCTCGGCGGGGCCTGGATCGCCCTGGCCGTGGTCATCGGCGTCTTCGGTGGGCTCGCCCTGCTCGCCGCCGCCGCGTGGGTGGGCACCAAGACGGCCATCGTGCCGAGCCTGATCGTGCTGGAGCGGCTGGGCATCCGCCGGGCCATCCGACGCTCGTGGTCGCTCACCACCGGTTTCTTCTGGCGCACCCTGGGCGTGCTGCTGCTCATCGCCGTGATCGTGAACGTGATCGCGCAGATCGTCACCACTCCGCTGACGCTGCTGTTCAGCGTGGTCACCAGCCTGATCGACCCCAATGCGGCCTTCGAGGCCTACATCCCGGCGGCGCTGCTCTACATCCTCACGATCCTGATCGCCGCCGTGATCGGCGCGGTGACGGCCGTCGTGCAGTCGGCCGCCGTCGCCCTGGTCTACATCGACCTGCGGATGCGCAAGGAGGGGCTCGACCTCGAGCTGCAGCGTTTCGTCGAGGCGGTTCCCGGTGACCGCGCCGCGGACCCGTATCTCGTGCCGGCCCAGGGTACGCCCGCAGCCGATGTGCCCCCTGCCGGCCCGGGGGCGCCCTGGGCATGATCGTGGTGTGGGGGCGTGGACTGGCGTGGCTCGGGATCCCGGTGAATCCCGACGCGCCCGAGGCGCAGCAGTGGCTGCGGGACGAGCTTGCCAAGGCTCCGTACCAGGCGGCCCAGCCGACCTGGTTCGACCGGCTGAGCCAGGCGATCCTCGACTGGCTCTCCTCGCTCTCCTTCACCGGTGACGGCAGCAACGCGTGGATTCCCGTGGTCGGCGCCCTTGTGGGCATCGCCGTTCTCGTGGCGGCGGTGCTGATCTTCGGACTGCCCCGGCGGGAACGGCGCCGCCAGCGCGCCGCCGGGCTCTTCGCCGCCGACGACCGCCGGAGCGCCGACCAGATGCGCCGCGCCGCGCAGGCCGCCGCCGGTGCCGGTGACTGGTCACTGGCCAGTGCGGAGCAGTTCCGGGCGATCGCCCAGTCTCTGGCCGAACGCACGATTCTCCGGCCCACGCCGGGCACCACCGCGCACAGCGTCGCCGAGCTCGCCGCGGAGGCCTTCCCGGCAGAACGAGACAGGCTGCGGGAGGGGGCGACCGTGTTCGAGAGCGTGCGCTACCTGGGCGGCACGGGCACCGAATCCGGATACCGGGCGCTGGTCGCCCTCGACGCCGCCCTCGTGGCCGCCCGCCCCCGTCTGACGGCACCGACGACGGTGGCACCGTGAGCGCCCCCGTCGCGCCCGCACGGCCGGCCGCACCTGCCTCGAGCACGCCCACCGTGCGCGCCGCGCTGCGCCGATCGGTGTTCTGGGTGGTGGCCGGGCTCGGCGCACTGCTCGTCGCCGTCATCGCCTTCGTCATCACCGGGGTCGCCGGCACCAGTGGTCCCCCGCTCGCCGCGGACAGCCCGAACCCGGGCGGCGGCATGGCCGTTGTCGAGGTGCTGCGTCAGCAGGGGGTCACCGTGCTGCCGGTCGACACCCTCGACGAGGCCGCCGCGGCAGTCGACGCGGACCCGACGGCGACCGTGTTCGTCTCCGACGCATCCGGATATCTCACCGCCGACAGGCTCGCCGAACTGGGAACGCTGGCCCCGCACACCGTCGTGGCCGACCCCGATTTCCGGCTCTTGCAGGCGTTGGCCCCCGAGGTGGGGTTCGGCGGTGTCTCCACAGCGGACAAGCTCACCGCCCAGTGCGAGCTCCCGGCCGCGGAGCGTGCCGGCAGCATCTCCCCCGGCGGCAAGACACTAGGCCTGCCGGCGGGCAGCATCGGTTACACGGGCTGTTTCCCCGGGGACGGCTCCACGTTCTCGGTCGTCGAACGGGTCACGGATGGCCGCACCCTCACCCTGGTCGCCGACACCTCGGTGTTCGCCAACGATGAGATCGCCACCTTCGGTAACGCCGCGCTGGCCCTGAACCTGCTCGGCCAGGATGACACCCTGGTCTGGTATCTGCCGACGCTCGGCGACGTCGCCGCCACGGGCCCGCCGTCGCTCGGCGATCTGACTCCCGGGTGGGTGACGCCGGTGATGGTGCTCCTGTTCGTCGTGGCGATGACGGCCATGGTGTGGCGGGGTCGCCGTTTCGGCCCCCTCGTCGCCGAAGACCTGCCGTGGTGGTGCGCGCCAGCGAGACCATGGAGGGCCGCGCCCGGCTCTACGCCCGGGGCAACGCCCGGCTGCGGGCGATCGACGCGATCCGTATCGGTGCCGTCACGCGCATGGCCAGGGCCGCCGGTCTGCCGCGCACCGCGGCGCTGGACGAGGTGGTGCGCACGGTTGCCGCGCTCACCGGCCGCGACCCCGTCGGCGTGCACACGCTGCTCGTCGGCGACGTGCCGGCCACCGACGCGGCCCTGATGCGACTGTCTGATGCCGTCGCCGAACTCGAGGCCGACGCCTCCCGAGCTGTGCGCCCGCCCGGCTCCGCCCCAGACTCTCCCCCGTCAACCGGAAGAATGGAACCATGACCAGCCACGCCGCGACATCCGCCGAGACCTCCCCGCCGGCCGAGGGGCCCGTACCGGACGCCGCCAGCCCGGCCGATGACCTGCGCCGGGCACTGGCCCAGGTACGCACAGAGGTCGGCAAGGCCGTCGTCGGTCAGGACGGCGCGGTCACCGGCCTGATCATCGCCCTGCTGGCCCGCGGGCATGTGCTCCTCGAGGGTGTCCCCGGAGTGGCCAAGACCTTGCTGGTGCGCTCGCTCAGCCACGCGCTGAGCCTGGACACCAAGCGGGTGCAGTTCACCCCCGACCTGATGCCCGGCGATGTCACGGGCTCGCTCATCTACGACGCGAAGGCCGGCGAGTTCGAGTTCCGCAACGGGCCGGTCTTCACGAACATTCTGCTCGCCGACGAGATCAACCGCACGCCGCCGAAGACGCAGTCCGCGCTGTTGGAGGCCATGGAGGAACGCCAGGTGAGCGTGGACGGTCTCTCCCTGGCCCTGCCAGAGCCCTTCATCGTCGCGGCGACCATGAACCCGATCGAGTACGAGGGCACCTACACGTTGCCCGAAGCGCAGCTGGACCGGTTCCTGCTCAAGCTCGTGCTCGATATCCCCGAGCGGGACGTGGAACTCGAGGTCCTGCGCCGGCACGCGACGGGGTTCAGCCCGCGCGACCTGAGCGCGGCCGGGGTCACCCCGGTGCTGGGAGCGGCCGACCTGGCCGCCGCGCAGGCATCCGTCGCCGCCGTCGGCGCCAGCCCGGATGTGCTCGCCTACATCGTCGATCTGGCCAGGGCCACCCGGCAGAGCCCCTCCGCCAAGCTGGGCGTGAGCCCGCGCGGCACCACGGCCCTGCTCGCCAGCGCCAAGGCCTGGGCCTGGCTGAGCGGCTACGCGTCGATCACGCCCGACCATGTGCAAGCTATGGTGCTGCCGGTCTGGCGGCATCGTATCCAGCTGCGCCCGGAGGCCGAGCTGGAAGGCATCACCGTCGACGCCATCCTGCACGGTGTGCTGCAGCAGGTCCAGGTTCCGATCTAACCGATGACGCTGACCGGCCGGTTCGTCCTTCTCGTCGCCTTCGGCGTCGTGCCCATCGTGCTGCTCGGCAGCACACCGGAGCGGGCCTTGGCGGTCCTGGGCGGCTGGTTACTGCTCACCGTGGCACTCGGCGGGCTCGACCTCGCCCTCGCCGCCTCCCCGCGACGGCTCACACTCACCCGCGTGCTGCCGGCCCGGGTGCGCCTGGGCGAGGCGGTGACCAGCGAGCTGTACCTCACCAACGAGGGCCCCCGCCGATTACGCGGGACCGTTCGGGACGCCTGGCAGCCCTCGGCCGGGGCGGGCAACAACCGCACGGCCGTGACCCTGCCCGCCGGCGAACGACGCCGGATCGCGCTCACCCTCCGGCCGTACCGGCGTGGGGAGCGCACGGCCTCGCACGTGACGGTGCGCTCGCACGGGCCGCTCGGGCTCTGGTCCCGGCAGGCTACCTTGCAGGCACCCGCTCGCATCCGGGTGCTGCCGCCCTTCCACTCGCGCAAGCACCTACCCTCCCGCATCGCCCGGCTCAAGGAACTCGACGGCCGCACGAGCGTGCTGGTGCGCGGTCAGGGCACCGAATTCGACTCGCTGCGCGAATACGTGCGCGGCGACGATGTGCGCTCGATCGACTGGCGCGCCACGGCCCGCCGCAACGACGTCGTGGTGCGCACCTGGCGCCCCGAGCGCGACCGGCGCATCGTCATCGTGATCGACACGGGCCGCACCTCCTCCGCCCGGGTCGCCGACGAACCGCGCCTCGACACGGCGTTCGAAGCGGCGCTGCTGCTCGCCGCGCTGGCCTCCCGGGCGGGCGACCGGGTGGATTTCCTCGCCTGGGACCGCCGGGTGCGGGCTCGGGTGCAGGGCGCATCCGGCGCCGAGCTGCTCAGCCGCATGGTCGACGGCATGGCGTTGATCGAACCCGAGCTCATCGAGATGGACTGGACGGCGCTGCCCGGTCAGATCCGGGCGATCACGGGCCAGCACGCGCTCGTGGTGCTGCTCACTCCGATGGATGCGCCCGGTGCGTCAACGGGACTGCTGTCGGTTCTCGGCCAGCTCACCCAACGGCACACGGTGCTGGTGGCCTCGGTGACCGACCCCGGCGTGGTCGATCTCGTGCAGAGCCGAGCCACCCGCGAGGAGGTGTACCGCGCGGCATCCGCCGAACGCACCATGCTCGACGGCGCACGCGTCGAGGCCGCCGTACGGCAACTTGGCGCAGACGTCGTAACCGGGTCCCCTGAGCGGCTACCGCCGGCACTGGCCGACCGGTACATCGCACTCAAGGCAGCCGGCCGGCTCTGACCAACCGGGCTCCATCCGGTACTCAGCCGGCGAAGACCCTGGCACTGCCGGCCTCGAACTCGGCCAGGTCCCCGGTCTCGCCGGCGCGGGTCGCCTTGCCGCCGAGCACGAGCATGTAGGCGAGGAACGCGAGCAGCGCTGCCGCCCCGATGCCGATCTTCACCGGCCACGGCCAGGGTGCTGGTGTGACGAAGCCCTCGAGGATCCCCGATACCAGCAGCACGAAGACCAGACCGACGGCCACGGTGAACAGGGCGCGGGCATCCTCGGCCAGGGCCTGCCCGCGAGTGCGTGCACCCGGGGCGATCCAGGCCCAGAAAATCCGCAGCCCGGCCGCCGCGGCCACGAAGATCGCGGTCAGCTCCAGCAGACCGTGCGGGGCGATGTAGAGGAAGAAGGTGTCGGCCTGGTCGTAAGAGAACATCACGGCCGCGGTGACACCCAGGTTCTGGGCGTTCTGCAGCACGATGTACGGAACGTACACGCCCAGGATGCCGAAGGCCACACACTGCGCTGCGATCCAGGCGTTGTTGGTCCACACCCGCCCGGCGAACGAGGCCGCCGGATTCTCCGAGTAGTACGACACGAAGCTCTGGTTGGCCAGCTGCTCGAGTTCGGCGGGCGAGCCGAAGTTGGCCAGGACCGCCGGGTTGTTCACCGCCCAGACGGCGTACAGTGTGGCGACCAGCACGGTCACGATCGCGACCGCCAGGGTCAGCCAGCGCAGGCGGTACAGCGCGGCAGGCAGCTGCACGAGGAAGAACCGGGGCAGCTGGGAGAGCACGTTGGTCCCGGCGCCGGTGAACCGCAAGCGGGCTCGGGACAGGATCACCGACAGCCGGTCGCCCTGCAGCGTCGAACCCGCTGACGTCTTTATCACGGACAGCTGCGTGGCCCCGGCCTGGTAGCCCTGGATCAGCTCGTCGGACTGGGCACCACTGAGAGTCCGCCGGCGGCCGAGGGCGGCCAGGCGGTCCCACTCGGCGCGGTGCGCCGCAGAATACGCGTCGAGATCCATCTGGTTCAATAGTAGACATGGCTGAGCCCTGGAAAGCGGCCGATCATGGTGAAGATTCCCTGATCGAGCATGAGCTGGTGACCGGAGAGGCGGTTGCGCTGGACGTTCGCCCGGCGAGCGTCTTCCTGCGCGGCGCCGGCACCATGATCGACTGGGTGGCCTACGTAGGGCTTTTCCTGCTCATGGCCCTGGTCGTGTCCGTCGTCTTCGGCGACGGCATCGACGAAGCCCTCGCGCAGGCACTGGCGATTTCCGGCCTGGTCTTCTCGCTGCTGATAGTGCCGATGCTCGTGGAGACTGTGTCGCACGGCCGCTCGCTCGGCCGGTGGGCGATCGGGGCGCGCATCGTGCGCGACGACGGCGGAGCCACCGGGCTGCGGCACTCATTCATCCGCGCGCTCATGGGTGTGATCGAGATCTTCCTCACCTTCGGCGGACTTGCGGTCACCTGCGCCCTCCTCAACTCCCGCTCAAAGCGTCTCGGCGACCTGCTCGCCGGAACCTACAGCCAGCACGAACGGGTACCGCGGATCACCGAGCCCACCTTCGTGCTCCCGCCCGTGCTGGAGTCCTGGGCCGCAACCGTCGACGTCGCGCGCCTGCCCGACCGACTCTCCCGCCGGGTGGCGCAGTTCCTGCGGCAGGCACATCAGCTCTCCCCCGCCACCCGCGTGCGTCTGGCCGAGACCCTGGCCGGTGAGGTGGCGCCGTTCGTGTCCCCACTGCCCCCGGTGCCGCCGGAGTACCTCCTCATCGGCGTGGCCGAGGTGCGACGGAACCGCGAGTACGCCGGCCACCTGCTCGAGCGCGGCCGCCTCGACACCCTGGCCCCGGTCCTCAGCGGCCTCCCCCACGACTTCCCCAACCGCTGACCACCGCCCTCCCCCTCCCCCCTCCCGTCGCGTCTCCGGGCGAAAGTGGGTCGTTCTCGATCGCTGGTCGAGCCCGTCGAAGCCTGGTGCCGGGTCGGTGTGTTGCGGTTCGGAGGTCGGCGTGCGGGCTCTCGACAGGCTCGACCGACGTGGGGTGCAGCATCCAGGACGTGGTCGCGGATCCCTGCGGGACGCACCCGCCTCGCTGGTCGAGATTGTCGAGACCCGGTGACCCGTCCCGTAGGTCGCTCTCGCCTCGCTGGTCGAGAGTGTCGAGACCCGGTGACCCGTCCTGCGGGACGCTCCCGCCTCGCTGGTCGAGCTCGTCGAGACCAGGTGACGGGCCCTTGTCGTGCGGTGAAGGTCGGCCTACGGGGTCTCGACGGGCTCGACCGGCGTGGGGTGCGGTTCCAGGGCGTGGTCGCGGATGTCTGCGGGACGCGCCCGCCTCGCTGGTCGAGCTTGTCGAGACCTGGTGACGGGACGGGTGTGGTCGGGTTTGGAGGCCGGCCTACGGGGTCTTGACGGGCTCGACCGGGGTGGGGTGCGGCATCCGGGACGTGGTCGCGGAGGGCAACGGCGTGGGGGTTAAACGCAGAAAAGCCACCCCGGTCGGGGTGGCTTTTCTGGTGTTTCTAAGTTAAGTCCGGCGGTGTCCTACTCTCCCACAGGGTCCCCCCTGCAGTACCATCGGCGCAAAGAGTCTTAGCTTCCGGGTTCGGAATGTGACCGGGCGTTTCCCTCTTGCTATAGCCGCCGAAACACCTTGATGAATCGAATCTATATTTTTAGTTATAGAACACCTGGTGGAGTGTGTTGTTCTCGACCGTACATCGAGAACCACATAGTGGACGCATAGCAGCTTATTCAAACTGAGTGTTATCAAATTATCGGCTTATTAGTACCGGTCAGCTCCAAGAGTCTTTAGTCCTCTCTTCCACATCCGGCCTATCAACGCAGTAGTCTAGCTGCGAGCCTCTCCCCCTAAGGGATGGAAATCTCATCTCGAAGCCGGCTTCCCGCTTAGATGCTTTCAGCGGTTATCCGTTCCGAACGTAGCTAATCAGCGGTGCTCCTGGCGGAACAACTGACACACCAGAGGTTCGTCCATCCCGGTCCTCTCGTACTAGGGATAGATCTTCTCAAATTTCCTGCGCGCGCAGCGGATAGGGACCGAACTGTCTCACGACGTTCTAAACCCAGCTCGCGTACCGCTTTAATGGGCGAACAGCCCAACCCTTGGGACCTACTCCAGCCCCAGGATGCGACGAGCCGACATCGAGGTGCCAAACCATGCCGTCGATATGGACTCTTGGGCAAGATCAGCCTGTTATCCCCGAGGTACCTTTTATCCGTTGAGCGACAGCGCTTCCACAAGCCACTGCCGGATCACTAGTCCCGACTTTCGTCCCTGCTCGACTTGTCAGTCTCACAGTCAAGCTCCCTTGTGCACTTACACTCGACACCTGATTGCCAACCAGGTTGAGGGAACCTTTGGGCGCCTCCGTTACTTTTTAGGAGGCAACCGCCCCAGTTAAACTACCCACCAGGCACTGTCCCTGAACCGGATCACGGTTCGAAGTTAGGTATCCAATATGACCAGAGTGGTATTTCAACGATGACTCCACCTGAACTAGCGTCCAAGCTTCACAGTCTCCCACCTATCCTACACAAGCCACACCGAACACCAATACCAAGCTGTAGTAAAGGTCACGGGGTCTTTCCGTCCTGCTGCGCGTAACGAGCATCTTTACTCGTAATGCAATTTCGCCGAGTTCGCGGTTGAGACAGCTGGGAAGTCGTTACGCCATTCGTGCAGGTCGGAACTTACCCGACAAGGAATTTCGCTACCTTAGGATGGTTATAGTTACCACCGCCGTTTACTGGGGCTTAAATTCTCAGCTTCGCCTTACGGCTAACCGTTCCTCTTAACCTTCCAGCACCGGGCAGGCGTCAGTCCGTATACATCGTCTTGCGACTTGGCACGGACCTGTGTTTTTAGTAAACAGTCGCTTCCCACTGGTCTCTGCGGCCTTCGAACGCTCCAGGAGTAAATCCCTTCACGCCTCAGGCCCCCCTTCTCCCGAAGTTACGGGGGCATTTTGCCGAGTTCCTTAACCACGATTCTCTCGATCTCCTTAGTATTCTCTACCTGATCACCTGAGTCGGTTTGGGGTACGGGTGACTAAAACCTCGCGTCGATGCTTTTCTTGGCAGCATAGGATCACTGATTTCACCCTTACGGGCTACCCATCGGGTCTCAGCCTTATATGAGAGACGGATTTGCCTATCTCTCGGCCTACATCCTTAGACCGGGACAACCATCGCCCGGCTCAGCTACCTTCCTGCGTCACACCTGTTAATACGCTAACCGCACCAGCATAGGGTCGCACGCTAGGCCTCACGCTTCACCCCGAAGGGATCCATCTAGAGGATTCAGATGCTTAGCATTACTGGATTAGCTTGGACGGTTTTTCATCAGTACGGGAATATAAACCCGTTGTCCATCGACTACGCCTGTCGGCCTCGCCTTAGGTCCCGACTTACCCAGGGCGGATTAGCCTGGCCCTGGAAACCTTGATCTTTCGGAGGACGGGTTTCTCACCCGTCTTTCGCTACTCATGCCTGCATTCTCACTCGTGTAGCCTCCACGGCTGGTTTACACCGCCGCTTCGCTGGCCACACGACGCTCTCCTACCCATCAACACGGCTGAACCAACACCACAAGGGTGCGGCTTACCAAAAATATCAATGCCACAACTTCGGTGGCGTGCTTGAGCCCCGTTACATTGTCGGCGCGGAATCACTTGACCAGTGAGCTATTACGCACTCTTTCAAGGGTGGCTGCTTCTAAGCCAACCTCCTGGTTGTCTATGCAACTCCACATCCTTTCCCACTTAGCACGCGCTTTGGGACCTTAGATGGTGGTCTGGGTTGTTTCCCTCTCGACGATGAAGCTTATCCCCCACCGTCTCACTGCTGCGCTCTCACTTACCGGCATTCGGAGTTTGGCTAACGTCAGTAACCTTTTAGGGCCCATCGGCTATCCAGTAGCTCTACCTCCGGCAAGAAACACGCAACGCTGCACCTAAATGCATTTCGGAGAGAACCAGCTATCACGAAGTTTGATTGGCCTTTCACCCCTATCCACAGCTCATCCCCTCCATTTTCAACTGAAGTGGGTTCGGTCCTCCACGACGTCTTACCGTCGCTTCAACCTGGCCATGGATAGATCACTTCGCTTCGGGTCTAGGACATGCGACTGAATCGCCCTATTCAGACTCGCTTTCGCTACGCATTCCCCTCTCGGGTTAAGCTCGCCACATATCACTAACTCGCAGGCTCATTCTTCAAAAGGCACGCTGTCACACCAACAAAGGGTGCTCCAACGGTTTGTAAGCAAACGGTTTCAGGTACTATTTCACTCCCCTCCCGGGGTACTTTTCACCTTTCCCTCACGGTACTTGTTCACTATCGGTCATGTAGGAGTATTTAGGCTTATCAGGTGGTCCTGACAGATTCACACGGGATTTCTCGGGCCCCGTGCTACTTGGGATACTCTTCGGGCGATTGCTGCATTTCGACTACGGGGTTCGCACCCTCTATGACCAGGCTTTCAATCCTGTTCGTCTATACAACGTTCTAACCCTCACTGTTCGGCAGAAGCAGCAGAAAAGTCCCGCAACCCCGACCATGCAACGCCTGCCGGCTATCACACATGATCGGTTTAGCCTCTTCCGGGTTCGCTCGCCACTACTAACGGAATCACTATTGTTTTCTCTTCCTGTGGGTACTGAGATGTTTCACTTCCCCACGTTCCCTCTACCCGCCCTATATATTCAGGCGGGAGTCACCAGGTCACCTTGCGGGCCTGGCGGGGTTTCCCCATTCGGACATCCTCGGATCACAGTTCGTTTATCAACTCCCCGAGGCTTATCGCAGATTACTACGTCCTTCTTCGGCTCTACATGCCAAGGCATTCACCGTTTGCTCTTGAAAATTTGAAATCACATGAGTTTGAATCGATTAAGTGTCACGAACAAAGTCCGTGACCGAAATTGACCAATGATCACACACTCAAAGAGTGTGTTGATCTTTGTAATTTGACCCCGAAGGGTTCAAATTTAAGATGCTCGCGTCCACTGTGTAGTTCTCAAAGTACGGGCGGTACCCCTTACGACCAACGACCCCGAAAGGTACGACTGTTGACCGAAAAAGGTCCAGAGGAAAAGTTCAACCGCGATCAAGACAAGCTCGATCACCGATTGTTCCGGTCCCTCAGGACCCAACAGCGTGCGTCATGCAAACCCGCCTGACCCAACCCTTTCCATTCACCGAAGTGAAGTACTGAGATCAAACCATTTGGTTCTGCATCAATGTCAATGTTCCACCCATGAGCGCCATCGAAGAACATTCGTCTTCGTATGACTTGGCAGTGTTACTCCGCTGTATACAGACGGCACTGCTGTGCTCCTTAGAAAGGAGGTGATCCAGCCGCACCTTCCGGTACGGCTACCTTGTTACGACTTAGTCCTAATCACCGATCCCACCTTCGACAGCTCCATCCCTTGCGGGTTTGGCCACTGGCTTCGGGTGTTACCGACTTTCATGACTTGACGGGCGGTGTGTACAAGGCCCGGGAACGTATTCACCGCAGCGTTGCTGATCTGCGATTACTAGCGACTCCGACTTCATGAGGTCGAGTTGCAGACCTCAATCCGAACTGAGACCGGCTTTTTGGGATTCGCTCCACCTCGCGGTATTGCAGCCCTTTGTACCGGCCATTGTAGCATGCGTGAAGCCCAAGACATAAGGGGCATGATGATTTGACGTCATCCCCACCTTCCTCCGAGTTGACCCCGGCAGTATCCCATGAGTTCCCACCATTACGTGCTGGCAACATAGGACGAGGGTTGCGCTCGTTGCGGGACTTAACCCAACATCTCACGACACGAGCTGACGACAACCATGCACCACCTGTATAGAGACCTTGCGGGGCGACTGTTTCCAGCCGTTTCCTCTATATGTCAAGCCTTGGTAAGGTTCTTCGCGTTGCATCGAATTAATCCGCATGCTCCGCCGCTTGTGCGGGCCCCCGTCAATTCCTTTGAGTTTTAGCCTTGCGGCCGTACTCCCCAGGCGGGGAACTTAATGCGTTAGCTGCGACACGGAGACCGTGGAATGGTCCCCACATCTAGTTCCCAACGTTTACGGCATGGACTACCAGGGTATCTAATCCTGTTCGCTCCCCATGCTTTCGCTCCTCAGCGTCAGTTACGGCCCAGAGATCTGCCTTCGCCATTGGTGTTCCTCCTGATATCTGCGCATTCCACCGCTACACCAGGAATTCCAATCTCCCCTACCGCACTCTAGTCTGCCCGTACCCACTGCAGGCCCGAGGTTGAGCCTCGGGTTTTCACAGCAGACGCGACAAACCGCCTACGAGCTCTTTACGCCCAATAATTCCGGACAACGCTTGCACCCTACGTATTACCGCGGCTGCTGGCACGTAGTTAGCCGGTGCTTTTTCTGCAGGTACCGTCACTTTCGCTTCTTCCCTACTAAAAGAGGTTTACAACCCGAAGGCCGTCGTCCCTCACGCGGCGTTGCTGCATCAGGCTTGCGCCCATTGTGCAATATTCCCCACTGCTGCCTCCCGTAGGAGTCTGGGCCGTGTCTCAGTCCCAGTGTGGCCGGTCACCCTCTCAGGCCGGCTACCCGTCGTCGCCTTGGTGAGCCATTACCTCACCAACTAGCTGATAGGCCGCGAGTCCATCCCAAACCGAAATTCTTTCCAACTCCTAGCCATGCGGCTGAAGCTCGTATCCGGTATTAGACACCGTTTCCAGTGCTTATCCCAGAGTTTGGGGCAGGTTACTCACGTGTTACTCACCCGTTCGCCACTGATCCAAGAAGCAAGCTCCTCTTCACCGTTCGACTTGCATGTGTTAAGCACGCCGCCAGCGTTCGTCCTGAGCCAGGATCAAACTCTCCGTAAATGTTTAGCTGACTAACCAGCAAGCTGGCGTCACATCTAGTGCACCGAGCCGCCGGAATAGGCGACAACGATGCAAGTTTGAAACTGACAGAACAAATCATTACTGACTTGCTTTGTTGTTTAAATGTTTTCCAAAGGAATCTCTTCCGCGGTACTCCCTAGAAAGGAGCCCTACGACCGAGGTTTTTGGCATTTGACATTGTGCACGCTGTTGAGTTCTCAAGGATCGGACGCACCCGACTTCAGGCCTGAAAGGCTGTCGCTCCGGGGCAACTTTACGATCTTAGCGCCCTCGTTGACCTGTGTCAAATCAACTGAACGGCGTGTCCCGGGCAAAATAATGCCAGGGGACGCTTTGTTCGATCAATCTGAGGGATCGGGCGAAAAGCTGTTTTCCGCTTCAGCACCAAGAAACGTCGATGACGACTTGTGTACTGAAGGTGGGAGGTGGTCCCGCTTGAGGCCGGAAGCTCTGCGGCTTTTCCGAACCTGTGGGGTGACGAGAGATGACATTACGGGGATTCCGCAGGCGGGGCAAATCACCTCAAACGCCCGGGCGTGTCACGCGAATTCATCACCCCGAGGAGGAAGAGTCGCGGCGCCCACCTGGTGCCGCGAGCTAGAGCGAAGCGGCCGGGTGGTCCTCGGCGACATCGGATTCGGCCTTGAGACGATGCCGGATCATCTGCCATCCCTGCGGCGGAGTGGTGAGGCGGGCGTGCCGGTCACAGAGGTCGTAACTATGCGGCTCATGCGTGCCGGCAAGGGGTCCGAGCACCGCCATCGAGTCGGCGTAAGAGAAGGTGAGGGTCGCCACGGCCTCATCGCTACAGGAGATACGGGTGCACGCTCTGGCTGACATGGTGATTGAAGGATACCGCCGATAGCCCGGAAGTAGACTGGGGAGATGTCTCGTTCACGCCGCACAACCGTGCAGACTCCGACCCAGCGCGGTCGGGGGCGGGACCGTCACGGACGCGGCATCCGCAGTTCTGCGACCGGGCCGTTTCTGCCGCCGCTGCGCACACGCATCGACACGTTCGACATGACCATCGCGTCAACCGTGGACTATTTACGGATGGTCTGGCCGGCCGAACTGTCGGATGTGACCTTCGAAGTCTCCCCCGGTCCGGTCAGCGTGATCGAAGGTGTGGGAGTGGAACGATATTCGGTCGACGCCCATGCACGACGCATCTCGTTCTACCGACTGCCGATCCAGCGGTTGAGCCGGCTTCACCGCAATGACGAGTTCCATCAGCGGATGGTCATCGAGAGCTGCGTGTTCCGGGGAGTAGCCGAGTTGCTCGGCAAGGACCCCTGGGATCTGGCCCCTGACCGCTTCCGGCGCTACTAGCCCAGCACTCTTCCCCGTTATCGGGTATCGACTTACCGGGTATCGACAGGCCGGATGGTTGTGCGGTGCGGGTATCGACGTGTCTCGTGGCTGTGCGGATCCGGCTATCGGCGCGCCCACCGGCGTTTGATGAGCCCTCTGCATGCGAGCCGGACCGACGCCGAGAACTTTTTTTGAGACCGACCAAACCTTTTCTGCCGGGGGGCCGAACCACCTGCATACCAAGCAACACCAGCACTACCAGCACTACCAGCACTACCAGCACTACCAGCACTACCAGCACTACCAGCACTACCAGCACTACCAGCAACACCAGCAACACCCCGCAGACCATCCCACAGCAAAGGAACACATCATGCGCAGCTTCACCAAGACCGCACTCGGACTGACCACCGCCGGCCTCCTCGTCGCCGGCCTCGCCGCCTGCTCCACCGACGAAGGCACCTCCTCGACGCCGTCCTCCAGCTCCTCCTCGAGCAGCAGCTCCGCCGAAGCCACCCCCACCCCGGTCGCCTCGATCCCCGCCCTCACCGGCGTCGACACCGCCGTCCTCCTGGACGCCGACTTCGCCGCCGCCCTCACCAGCCTCGGCCTCACCCCCGGCACCGTCGGCACCGCCACCCTCGAAGAAGGCAGCCTGCACTTCCCCATCACCGGCGGAAACGTGGACTACTACGACCCGGCCGAAGACTACCGCCCCTACGTCCAGGGCAACATCGAGCACGAAGGAAGCGGCTTCTCCCTCACCGCCGGCGACACCGTCGTCGAACTGACCAACTTCACCATCGACCCCGGCACCAGCGAACTCTTCGGCGACGTCACCGCCAACGGCGAGTCCGCCGCCACCCAGGTCAAGCTCTTCGACCTCTACGGCGGAACCCTCAAGCCCCTCCAGATGGACGGCGACAACGCCATCCTCACCGGCACCACCGTGCACATCTCCGCCGACGCCGCCGGCCTGCTGAACACCACGTTCGGCACCGACGCCATCGCCGACCAGCTACTCGTCGGCATCGCGACCATCACCGTCGCCACCAAGTAACACCCCGCAGTACACAAGAACGGCCGAGCACACGCTCGGCCGTTCTTCTGCGTCACAGCACAACACACACGCACATCACGGGGTCTCGACACTCTCGACCAACGCTTGGGCGCCACCAGCCCACAGGTCACGGGGGTCTCGACACGCTCGACCGACGACTCGGGCACGTGCGTGAGGGCGCCCCGCCGTTCTGCCGGTGCCGGCTCCGGGTAGATTCCCGGGAAAGGTCGCCTACGCTCGAACGGGGTCGTCGCGGCCACACGCCCAATACGACCTGGCAGGAATTGGAGAGCGCAGGACCATGACCACCGCCCTTCCGTCCTCGCGTGCACTTGTCGCGCCGAACGGCCGCATCTCGGTTCGACAGGCCTGGCCTGATGCGCTGCTGATCGGTATTTTCGGCACGCTGCTCGGCCTTGCGTTTGCCTGGCAGCCGTCGCTGTGGTTCGACGAGGCGGCCACGGTGTCCGCCACCATGCGCAGCTGGCCCGAGCTCGGCCGGATGCTGCAGAGCGTCGACGCCGTACACGGCCTGTACTACGCCGGCATGCACCTGTGGCTCGACCTGGTCGGCTACTCCCCGATCACTCTCCGGCTTCCGAGCGCCGTCGCCGTCGGCGTCACAGCGGCCCTGATCGTGCTCCTGATGCGCACCCGGACCGGCCGGGGCACCGCCGTGCTCGCCGGTGTGGCCTTCTGCCTGCTCCCCCGGGTCACCTGGATGGGCACCGAGGGACGCTCCTACGCGCTCACTGCCGCCCTGGCCGTGGCTCTGACCCTGGTGTTCCTGGCCGCCTGGCGCCGCGGACCCGCTCCACGCCGCATCCGTGCGCTCTGGTGGACCCTGTACGCCGTGGCCGCCATCGCCTGCACTCTGGTCTTCATCTATCTCGCCTTCCTCGTTGCCGCCCACGGCGTCACGGCCCTGTGGACGGTCTGGGCAGGTCGCCGCCGGGACCGGGCGGCCCGGACGTCGTTCATCGGCTGGGCCATCGCCGCTGGCTCCGCCGCGATTGTGTTGCTGCCGTTCGCGCTGGCCGTGGTGCGCCAGTCCGGTCAGGTGAGTTGGATCGCCCCGATCAGCTGGGGCACTTGGAACGGTGTGTTCGTGACGCAGTGGTTCTATCTGAACCCGCTCTTCGCCGTGGTCGGCTGGGTCCTGGTGGCACTGGGCATCCTGTTCCTGGTTCTCGCCGGCCTTCGCACCAGGAGCTCGGCCGCCGGTGCCCCGCGAAACCTGTCGGGCAACCCGTCCTTGCTGTCGATCGCGGTGCCGTGGCTCATGGTGCCGACCATCGGCGTGATTCTCGCGTCACTGGTGGTCTCGCCGCTGTACTCCCCTCGCTATCTCACCTACTGCGCCCCGGCCGTTGCGATCCTGATCGGGGTCGCTCTGGGACGCTTGCGGCGGCGATGGCTGGCCGTGACGGCGCTGGTGCTTCTGGCCGCGCTGGCCGCGCCACAATTCGTGGCCCAACGCCAGCCGGAGGCCAAACAGAATTCATCGTGGAGCGAGGTGGCCAGCCTCATCGAGTCGGAGCGCGCCACGCGCCCCGGCGAGAGGGCCGCCATCGTGTACGGGCCGGTGCGGCAGCATCCGGCCGCGACCACCAGGGTGATCGCCTACTCGTACCCGGATGCCTTCGCCGGCCTCATCGACGTGAAGCTCAAGACCCCAGCCGCCCAGACCGGGCAGCTGTGGGAGACCCGGTACCCGCTGGACGAGGTGACCAACCGGTTCGCCGGGGTCGATGCGGTGTGGCTGGTCACGAGCAACAAGCAGGACTGGCGGCCGAGCGTGACCGCGAAGCTCGCCGACCTGGGCTACTCGATCACCGAGGAGTGGGCGCTCACCGGCGTGAACGTGCTCCGCTACGAGCGCTGACCCGGCTGCCCGGCGTCTAGTTCTCTGCCGACCGCTGCCGGGCGCTAGCCCTGGACCCGATCCGGGCGAGCGCGGCGCGGCCACGCCCCAGGGCTCCCGGCCCGGCCCGGCGCACCGACACGACGACGATCACCAGGAGGGCCACGGCCAGGGAGACCCGGGTGACGGTCAGCGACGGAACCAGAAGCCGCAGGGTGAGCGCGAGCGGGATCGCCAGCCACTCCCACCGGCCGCTGAGAGCCACGAACGGCAGCAACAGCAGCGCATACCAGGGGTAGCGGGGGCTGAGGATGAGCAGGGTGCCGCCGATCATCACCAGTTGTCCGAGCCACGGCCGCTCGGGATCGGTCTTCCAGATCGTGAAGGCCGCCAGGCCGGCCAGCAGCACCGCGACCAGGACGATGCCGGCGCCGCCGGGGGCGATCAGGGACACCAGGGCGAACCGGGAACCGTCCTCGTAGCCTTCTTCGCTGAGGTAGCCGGGCAGGTAACCCAGCACCGCGATCCCGGTGGAGAGCACGTAGGGAACGTAGAGAAGGGCGAAGGTGGCCGCGGCCGCCACGACGACCTTCCAGCCCTGCCGCTTGAGCATCGCCGGTGCCGCGATCGCGGGGATCAGCTTGACCCCGATGGCCACCCCGAGCATGATTCCGCCACGGACGCGTTTGCCGCTACTCACCCAGAAGACGGCCGCGAGGGTGAAGGCCACACCGAGCAGGTCCACATGGGAATTGGTGATGCCCTCGGTCGCAACGAGCGGGCACCAGGCCCATAGGGCGGCGTGGCGCTGGTCGATGCCGCGGCGGCGCATCCCCACCAGAAGCATCCCGGTGATGCCGAGACTGAGCAGCAGTCCGGTCAGCTGAAGTGGCCAGTAGCCGGCATCGGAGCCGACGACGGCGCGCACGGCCGCGAAGTAAATCTCCGCTGCCGGCGGATAGATGGTGGGCACCGCGGTGCGGTTCAGCGCGGAGCAGAGCGGCTCGCCGGAGTCCCGCTGCACGGTGGCGATGCGCTCGCCCGCGCAGACCAGGGCGCCGTCGATCTCGGTGGGGGCGGGGAAGAGCCAGGTGGGCCGGAGGTCGTCGAGCCGCTCATCGGCGGGCACATACGCGTAGGGAGAGATCCCGGCATTCTGCACCACCCCGTCCCAGGCGTACCGGGCGGAGTCGGTACTGGTGTTGGGCGGTCCGGCCATCGCGGCGCCGCCGATCAGGAGCGATCCGGCCAGGATCAACACCCCCACCGCACGGCCCCGAACCCCGCGCAGGGCGACCAGGGCGGCGGCGAAGAGCAGCCAGAGCAGCGCGGTGCCGATCAGGAGCTGAGCGGTGTCCCGGTGCGGCCGGAACAGGTCGAAAGCCACCACCACGACCCCGGTGACGGCCGCGCTGACGGCCAGGAGAATCGAGACGACGGCAATACGCACTCTGCCATCCTCCCCGAGCGGGTACCAGGGCCCCGACCGAACCACGCCCCGTCACCGAACCGTAAGGATTGCATACACTGCCGCGAGCGACAAGGTGGTGGAATGGACTATGCGCCGATTGATGTACGAGGCCAGGGCTCAGCTCGCCTCTCCGGTGCGGACTCCGCGAATGGCCACCGTGATCGGCCGGCTCCTCGGCCTGGCGTTCCTGATCTGTTTCGGCACCGGTCTCTACAGCCATTTCCTGCAGCAACCGCTGCCCTGGATGCGCTTCCCCACCCGCCCGACCGGGCTCTACCAGCTGACTCAGGGCACCCACATCATCGCCGGGATCGCCTGCTTCCCGCTGCTGCTGGCCAAGCTCTACGTCGTGTTCCCGCAGCTGTTCCAGTACCCGCCGGTGAAGTCGTTCGCCAATCTCCTCGAGCGGGCGTCGATCGCGCTCTTCGTGGGTGCCTCCCTGGTGGAGATCACCATCGGCCTACTGAACACCTACCAGTGGTACCCGTTCCCGTTCTCGTTCAAGCAGGTGCACTTCGCGCTCGCGTTCGTGATCATCGGGTCCCTGCTCGTGCACATCGGCGTGAAACTACCCCTGATCTCGGCGCACTGGCGGGCCACGCCCGCGCCCGGCCCCGATGAGCGGCACCCCGTCGACACCGCTGACGGTACCGCGGAGGACACCCCGGTCGACGACGACGGTCCGGGCCTGCCGCGCACCCGCGGCCTCACCGGGCGTCTGCTGGCGTACATCGATGCGACCCCGCGGATGGCGCCCCGCACGAGCCGGCGCGGTTTCCTCGCCACCGTCGCGCTGGGCATCGCCGCCGTGGTGGGTCTCACGGCCGGCCAGACCGTGGCGCCGCTGGATGCCGCGAACGTGTTCGGTCCGCGCAAGAAGGGTGTGGGCCCGCAGGGCGTTCCCGTCAATCGCACCTCCGCCCAGGCGAAGGTCGCCACCGCGGCCATGGCCGCCGACTGGGTGCTCACCGTGGCCCACGGGGGCACCGAACGCAGCTTCAGCCGCGCCGAGCTGGCCGCCCTGCCCCAGACCGCGGTTGACCTGCCCATCGCCTGTGTAGAGGGCTGGAGCCAGATGGCCTCCTGGCGCGGCGTGCGCCTGCGCGACCTGGTCGACCTGGTCGGCGCCTCCCCCGACGCCGATTTCCGCATCATCAGCCTCGAGCAGCGCGGCGGGTTCAAGCAGACCGAGATGGGCCGGGAGTACGTGCGTGATTCGCTCACCCTCGTCGCCCTGGAGCTCAACGGCGGCGTCCTGGACATCGAGCACGGCTACCCCGCGCGCATGATCGCGCCCGGGCGCCCTGGCGTGCTGCAGACCAAATGGCTCAGCCGGATCGAGGCGATCGACGCATGATGACAGCAACCCCCGCCGTGTCACCGCGGATGCGCACCGCCCGCGTCGCCCTCGTCGGCCTCGGTGTGCTCGGGCTCGCCTGGGGCGCCTATGTCCTGCTCGACACCGTCGCGGTGCAGCGGCTCCCCGGGGTGGCGCTCTGGATCGGCGCGGCCATCGTGCTGCACGACGCCGTGCTCTCTCCCCTGGTGTTCGGACTGGGTGTGCTCACCCGGCGGGCGGGCCATCGGCTGGCCGGCGGCATCATCGTGACCGTCCAGGCCGCGATCGTGCTCGGTTCGCTGCTGAGCCTGATCGTCGTGCCCGCGATCGTCGCCCAGAGCCTCGGCGCGAAGAACCCCACGGTGCTACCGCTCGACTACGCCCTGAACCTGGGTGTGGCGTGGCTGGTGCTCGCGGCCGGCAGCATCGCGGTATCGGTGTGGTTTTACGTGCGCACCAGGCGGGCGAACCACCGTCCGTCGCTCGTCCAGTCCTGAACCACCCGCAGCCCGGCCTCGCCGGCCCGGGCTCGGAGCGGACCGATGCCCACCTCGGCCCACGGGAAGACCGCACTGGTGCGCCCCTGAGCGTCTTCCAGCGTGCCGTCGAAGGCGTGGTCGCGCTCGGCGTCCGGGTGCACCTCGACGAGTACGGCGCCATCTGACGAGATGAGCTCGGCACATCGGCCGAGCAGAGCGACGATGTCGCCACCGATGCCGATGTTGCCGTCGAGCAACAGGGCGGTGCCCCAGTCGCCCTCCCCCGGCAGCGAGGAAAAGACCGAACACTCCAGCACGGTCAGACCGGACTCGGCGGCGATGCGCACCGCCGTGGGGGACACGTCGACGCCGGTCGCGGCGAGGCCCTGTGCCAGCGCGGCCCGTACCATCCGCCCGGGGCCGCACCCGATGTCGAGAACGGGGCCGGCGGCACCGGCGAGCAGTTGCACGTCGGTGTCGTCGGCGGCGGCGCTCCAGCGACCGGCGTCCATGGTCGCCGCGGCCCTGCCTGTGGCATGACGCAGGTAGAGCACGGCCGATTCGTTCTCCAACGCCGCCGCGTACGGTTCGGCGCCGCCCGACCCGAAGGTCGTGGTGCCGGGGACGCCGGGACGGGCCGACAGCATGGTCATCGGTTCACTCCGCTCAGCTGCAGGGCGTCGAAACCGGCCAAGGTCTGGGCGAAGCCGCCTCGGGGGGCCAACGCCGCGACGGTGAACGCGTCCTCGATGTGGTCCACGTCAGTGAGGGTCGGCAGCATCTGGACCCGGAGGCCGGCGGTGCGGAGTCGCTGCAGTTGACGCGCGCCCGTGTCGGACCGGGACATCGGCACGCCCCGGATCAGGTCGCCGTCGGGAGCGCGGAGGGCGAGGGCCCAGAATCCGCCGTCAGCGGCCGGCCCGAACCAGGCGTCGACGTCATCGGGCCACGGTGCGAACACCGGGCGAGCAACTCGGCCGTGATCTGCGGGGTGTCCATCCCGATCAGGACGGTGGGCTCGGTGCAGCCGTCGAAGATGGCTCCCAGACGCTCATCAAGGCCACCATCGATCTGCGGCACGACGTCGTACCCGGCCGCGGCGGCCGGTACAACCACCCCGTCGAACGCCAGCACCCGGCGGGTGGCGGGCAACGGCGCGACGGCGGCGAAGGTGTCGTCGAGGCTCGCGGCGGCCAACTGGGCCGCCTGCTCGAAGCTGAGCGGGGGATGCAGGCGCGTCTTCACCCGGCCGGGCAGACATTCCTTGGCGATCACGATCAGGGTGGTCATTTGCGGGCCTCCTTCAGCAGTCTCGACATGTCGGCGACGGCCGTGAGGGTGCCGCGCACCGTGCCGGTCACCTTGCTGCGCCCCACCCGTGGGGCGTACGAGGTATCCACCTCGCGGATGCGCCAGCCCCGCGCCGCCGCCTTCAGGAAGACCTCGAGCGGATAGCCACTGCGCCGGTCCTGCAGATCGAGGGCCAGGAGGTCCTCTCGTCGTGCGGCCCGCATCGGGCCCAAGTCGTAGATGTTCACACCTGTTATTCGGCGCAGTCGCCAAGAAAGAGTGGAATTGGCTATCCGTGCGTGTATCGGCCAGGATCCGGCCGTTGTCGGACGTCTGCGGCCGAGCACCAGATCGGCCTCTCCGGCGGCCACCGGATCCACCACGAGGGGCAGGTCCTCAGGGTCCATCGACGCGTCCGCGTCGCAGAAGGCCACGATGGGCGCCGTCGCATGCAGGAGCCCGGCGTGCGCAGCCGCCCCGAACCCGCGGCGGGCCTCGTAGACGACAAGGGCGCCGGCCGCCTCGGCAATGCGCGCGGAATCATCCGTCGACCCGTTGTCCACCACGATGGCGCGGTAGCCCTCCGGCAGCCGGGCCAGCAGCCAGGGCAGCGCACCCGCCTCATTCAGGCAGGGCATGACCACGTCGACCCGAATCTCACTCATCACTCGACCCTATGTCGGGGGCCCCGCCCGACACTCCGCGCAAACGTTACGGAGTGGGGAAGGATTGTGGCAGGGCCGGATGTGCTGCGTGCCCGCCGCACACCGTTTATCCTTCAGAGGTGACTCCACCGCCCCCGACGGGCCCTCCCCGTGCCGACTCCGAACGCCGCATCCTGGTCATCGACGACGATCCGACGGTGTCCGAGATCGTCTGCCGCTACCTGGTGGCCGCCGGCTTCACTGTCGAGCAGGCTCCGGACGGCCAGAGCGGGCTCAACCAGGCGGCCGCGACGCGCCCCGACCTGGTCGTGCTCGACCGGATGCTGCCGGCCCTGGACGGCATCGAGGTCTGCATGCGGATCAAAGCGGCCTGGGGCACCCCGGTGATCATGCTCACCGCGCTCGACCAGGAGGAAGACCGGATCGACGGGTTGGAGGCCGGCGCCGACGACTACCTCGCCAAGCCGTTCTCCCCGCGCGAACTGGTTCTCCGGGTGCAGTCCGTGCTCCGGCGCACCGTGCCGGAGCCCGTGCACGACGGCGCCGTCGACGCCGGACCCTTCACACTGGACCTGGCCGCGCACGAGGTGCGCCTGAACGGCGAGGCCCTGGTGCTCACGGCTCGGGAGTTCGACCTGCTCGCGTACCTGATCGGGCATCCTCACCGCGCCCTGAGCCGGGAGGACCTGCTGAAATCGGTGTGGGGCTGGGACTTCGGGGATCTGTCCACGGTGACGGTGCACGTGCGGCGGTTGCGGGAGAAGATCGAGGCCGATCCCACCCAGCCCCTGCTCTTGAACACCGTCTGGGGCGTCGGCTACAGGTTCGACCCGGAGCCGCTGGTCGCCGCGCACGCCGACGACCGGGATGACGGAGCACGACGGTGACCCCGTACGGGATGGTGAGCGTGGTCGTGATCGCGCTCTCGACCGCCGTGATCGTCGGTGCGGCGGGCCTGATCACCCTGCGGCTGCTGGCGCGGTACTCCCTCGTTCTGCAGTTGCTCGTGGTCGCCCTGGCCACGGTGGTATCGGTGGTCAGCGGCATGGCGGCGGCCGCCTCACTCATGTACGTCTCGGCCCATGACCTCACGGTCTTCTACTTCGTGGCCGCCGCCGCGGGAAGCGTGTCGCTAGCAATGGCGGGGCTTCTCGGGCGCTGGATCGTGCGCGACAGCCAGTACCTCACACTCGCGGCGGCCAGCCTCGGCCGGGGCGAGCCGGTCGCTTCCGCTGAACGGCACAGCAATAACGAATTCGCTGCGCTGGCCGGCCAGCTCGCCGCGACCGGGGAACGCCTGCAGGAGTCCCGGGACAGAGAAGGCCGCATCGAGGCTTCCCGCCGGGAACTGGTCGCCTGGATCTCGCACGACCTGCGTACCCCACTGGCCGGCATCCGTGCCATGGCCGAGGCCCTCGAAGACGACATGGTCGAGGACCCCTCCCGGTACTACAGCCAGATTCGCAGCCAGGTGGACCGGCTGAACGGCATGGTCGATGATCTCTTCGAGCTGTCCCGCATCCAGACCGGAACCTTGCGCCTGACCCAGGAGACCGTGGCGCTGTACGACCTGATCAGCGACACCGTCGCCGATCTCGGTCCGGTCGCCAGGGCGAAATCGCTCGACCTGCGCTTCGAGGGCGCCATGGGCCTGTCGATCCTCGCGGATCCGCGGGAGTTGTCCCGCGCGGTGGGCAACCTGGTGATGAACGCGGTGCAGCAGTCGGCGCCCGGCAGCGCCATCGTGGTCGCGGTCACCGAGCACGCCGACGGGCGGGCCGCCATCTCGGTGCAGGATGCCGCGGGCGGGATCGACCCCGCCGACCTGCCCCGGGTGTTCGACGCCGGCTGGCGCGGGAGCGAACCACGCACCCCCGACGCCGACCTGGTGCACGGGCGGGCAGGCCTGGGTCTGGCGATCGTCGCCGGGATCGTGGCGGCGCACCAGGGCGAGGTCACGGTGCGGAACATCCCCGGCGGATGCCGCTTCGACGTCCTGCTACCGCGGCACGCCGAGGCCGTCCCGGCCTGAGTGCCGCAGCGCCGCAGCGCCGAGCGGGTTATAGCACCGCGGCACGGAGGGGTGCCGTGGCGAACTCGAGCATCCCGGCCTCGAAGCTCATCGAGGGCTCCCAGCCGAGCTCATCGCGCAGCCGTTGGGACGATGCGGTGATGTGCCGCACATCCCCCAGCCGGTACTCGCCCGTGACGACCGGGGCGGGGCCGTTGGCGGCCGCGCTGAGCGCGGTGGCCATATCGCCGATGGTGTGCACGGTGCCGCTGCCCACGTTGAACGCCCGGAAGGTGCCGGCAGGGGCCGGTCCGGTCCAGTCGACGGCGGCGAGGTTGGCCGACGCGATGTCGCGCACGTGCACGAAGTCCCGGCGCTGGCGGCCGTCCTCGAACACCGTGGGCGCCTCGCCGCGCTGCAGCGCCGAGCGGAACAGCGAGGCGACTCCTGCGTACGGCGTGTTCTGCGGCATCCCCGGTCCGTAGACGTTGTGGTAGCGCAGGGCCACGGCGCGACCACCCGTGCTGCGGCTCCACGTCGTCGCGAGGTATTCCTGGCCCAGCTTGCTGCTCGCGTACACATTGCGGGGGTCCAGCGGGTCGTCCTCACCGACGAGCAGGGGTTCGAGCGGCTGCCCGGTCGACGGGTCGAGCGGATCGAAAACGCCGGCGTCGAGGTCGGCAGCCAGCCGGGGGCCGGGGCGGGTGAAGCCCGCGGAGCCGCGGTAGCTGCCCTCCCCGTATACGACCATCGAGGAGGCAAGCACCAGGCGGTCGATCCCGGCGGTCGCCATGCCGGCCAGCAGGACGGCCGTGCCCACCTCATTGCTGTGCACGTAGTCGGGAGCGTCGGAGAAGTCCACGCCCAGACCCACCTTGGCGGCCTGGTGGCACACCACGTCGATGCCGGCGAGAGCGTGCGCAACCACGCCGGGGTCGGTGACGTCGCCGACCAGGAACTGGATCCGCGGGTCGGCGGCGGGTAGGCCGCCATGCACGTCGCTGCGGAGGGAGTCGAGCACGCGGACCCGCCAGCCGCGGGCCAGAGCGGCCTCGACGACGGCGCCACCGATGAAACCGGCTCCTCCGGTCACGAGCAGGTGCGGGGCGGCGGCGGCCGGGCTCGCGATGGTGGTGTCTGTCACGACGGGCTCCTTCGGCGGGCGGGGCACGTGCGTGCCCTCGGGGTCAGTGCGAGTAGACCGGGATGGCGGCGGCCATCGGCCCGATCGGGCTCAGGGCGTAGGCGGAGGACTGGCCGTCTCCGGTGTAGCCGACCGTGGCCGCGATGCCCGCTCCACCCTCGACGAGGTATCGGGCGGATGCCTCGACCGGCACGACGATGGACTGCCCGGCGGGCACGGTCAGTTCGCTGGCCGGTCCGCTCTCGGGCGTGAGGGTGAGTGCGGTGTCCCTGCCGGTGGTGTTGGCCAGGTGCAGGGCCGGGGACGGCCCGGCGGCGACCGCGACCAGGAAGTCGCTGTCCTGGGTGGCGGCCGCGGACGACCAAGTGAAGTCGGGGCTGATGGTTCCGCTTGTGGTCGTCACCGCTCCGGCGACGAGGGGCTGGTCTGCGCTCAGGCGCACGGTGTAGTTGCCCGCTCCGACTCCGCTGAGGGGCACCTCTGTGGCGACGCCGGCCTGGATGTCGACCTCGAGCGACGTGCCTGTCGAGGTGCCGTCCTCGCTCTGCACGCCGACGCTGACAGTGGCCGCGGCGCTGCCGGGAACCAGTATTCGCACCGACGGGGTGTCCTCGGACACGGCACCGGCGTCGACCGAGGCGTCGGCGGCCTGCTGGTCGTTCACGACGACGCCGGGGATGATCTGGGTGGTCGACGGTCCTGCCGTCGGTCCGGCCAGTTCGACACCGCCGGGCTGGATGCCGCGCACCACGCTCTGCTGCAGCGACGAGGCCACCTGGCCGCCGGTGGCCTGCACCCGCACGACGGGCGAGCGCAGGTTGGGGGCCAGACCGGCGAGGGACACGATGCGTTGCGCGCCGGGCTGCACGAGGATGCCGGTGGAACCGGGGGCCTCGACGAGTCCCGCCTCGCCGTACACGGTGAGGTTGACCGACGCGACGACGGTGGTCGGATTGCTCAAGAGAACCAGGCTGGTGCGGCCCACATCGGTGGAACCGCTGACCAGCCAGGAATCGCTGGATGCTTCGGTGCACGCGGCGACGGCGAGGCCGCCGACGGTCTCGCTCGACACCGTCTGGGACTGGGCACCGGCGACCAACGGCGCGTCGGTGGCGCCTTCTTCGACAGGGACGCTGAGGGCCAGCGGTCCGCCGTCCCGGTCGCTCTGCGTGTTGTCGGCGGCCACGAGCTGGCTGCGCTCCACGTCCACCTCGGTCGAGTCAGAGGCCTGGGTGCGCGCCGAGTAGACCGTGTCGTACCGGCCGACGGAGGTGGCGGCTTCTGCCTGGCTGGAGTCCTCGGCGAGGGTGAGGAGAGGCCCGGGGCAGACCCGCACCTGGTCGCTGGCCACCGGCGTCACGAGGGTCGAGGGGGCGACGTCGACGATGCTGGGCCACGGCACCAGGGCTGCTCCGCCGACCGCGAGAATCACGCCGGCGATGCCGACGAGGCCGGCGGTGAGCCGCACGCCGATGATGGCCACTCTGCGCTTAGTGGCCATGGTCTGCATCCTTCGGGCTGGTGCTGTCGGTGCTGGGATCGGTGCCGATGCTGCCGGCGCTGTCGGTGTCGGGGCTGCTGTTTCGCTCGAGGACGGGGCTCGGTGCCTCGCCGGTCTCGCCGGCGCTCTGCTCCACGGCACTCTCCACTGCGGCGGATCCGCGCACGCGTCTGCCCGTGGGTCGCTTCGTGCGCGGGATCCGCGCCGGCTTCGGAGTGCGCGCCGGGCGGGTGGGTCTGACCGGTTTGCTCAGCCGCGAGGCGCGCCGAACGGCGTCGCGGTGGGCCTGACGCACGGCCTCACGGCCGGCACCGGTCGGCACCGAGAGCAGGATCGTCGCGCCGATGACGACGAGGGCGATGATGCCGGTGACGAGTCCGAAGACCCCGCCAGGGTCGGCCGGGATCGTTCCGTTGGCGTTGGCATCGGCGGGAGCATCCGAACGCCAGAGCTGACCGAAGACGGTGTCACCGACGGGCGCCAGGGCCGCATTGCCGTCGAGCGAGGTGATGGTGCGGGCCGTCGTGTCCGCCGCCGCCTGGCTGATGCCGGCGGTTTCGCCCCACGACGCGGGTGTGCCGGCGGCCGGCCGCAGCAGGACGAAGCGGATGCCGAACTTCGCCAGGTCGGCGGTGGCGTCCAGGCCGCTCCGCGAGGCCAGGTTGCCCGCAAGGGTGGCCAGCTCGGTCTGCTCCTCGGTGAGCGTCGTGGCCGTGCTGTTGACGGTCGCCTGCACGTCGAGGGTGTCCCCGGTGCCGCGCACGATGGTGGCGAGGATGCCGCCATCCGGTTGGGCGACGATCTGCAGGGTGCCCACCCTGGGGTCGACGGCAGCTTCGGCGGTGACAAAGGCCGGCTGGATGCGGCCGATGCCCTCCTGCACGGCGGAGGTGCCGAGCGGGATCGCGGCGGCCAGCGGCAGGGCCACGACGGCCAACGCGACCGCGGCCACCGCGAGGGGGGCGACGGCGGCGCGGTGCAAGCCGCGTGCGGTGAACACAACGGCGCCGACAATTCCGAGCCAGTACAGGCTGAGACCTGCGCCCGGCCAGATGCCCACGGCTTGACTGCCGACCGAGGCGACCGACAGCGACCCCGCGAGGATCGCCGTGAGCAGTCCGAGGAGGGCGGTGAGCAACGCGAACGCCGCGCCACGTGCGCCGGGCAGCAGCAGCAGCGACAGGAGCGCGAGCACGGCGATGGGGATCAACAGGATCGGGACCAGGTAGCCGGCCACGGACGGGTCGCCACCCCACACCGGCAGCAGGTGGGTCCACCCGCCGAAGTCGCCGGACGGGAAGCCGAGGATGAACTGCCACACCGGAACGCTTGCGGTGGGCACAGGGACACCGGGATCGGCCAGCAGGGCCAACCAGTTACCGCGCAGGGCCTGGTTCCAGATCAGCGGGATGGCCAGCGCGAGAGCCGGAAGCGGGATGCCGATGAACCGCATCACACTGCGCCCGCTGACGAGCACGCAGAGCAACCAGCCCACCAGCAGGGCGGGCGCGAGCGACGGGGCACAGGCCACGATCGCGGCGAAGAGCAGCGCGGCCGAGCCGGACGCCGACCAGGACCGTGCGGCGGCGAAGGCGGCGAAGAACAGCCACGGCAACAGCAGGTGCACGATGATGGCCGTGGGGCGGCCCGCCGCGATGGCGGTGAGGAATGCCGGCGAGAGCGCCCAAAGGGCGGCGGCGATGGCGCGGATCGCGCCGCGGTGGGTGAGCCGGGTGGCGGCCATCCAGGCGCCGACCGCGGCCAGCGGCAGCGCCAGAAGGTAGAGAAGCACGAGCGCGAACGACGGTGACCAGAAGCTGAGGGTGCCGAGGATGGCCAGGACGACGGCGAACGGGTCGCCCGCGCCGACGAATCCCAGGCCGATGTCGCGCCAGCCGTAGCCGACGTTCGACCACAGTCCACCGACGGTCGCCGACAACGGCAGCAGGCCCCCGCCGGTGAGGGACTGAGCGCCGATAAGGGATGCGAGCATGGCGATGCCGACGGCTGCTGCTGCGAGGGTGGTCCAGGCTCCGCCGCCGGAGAAGAACCGGATTTCGGGCCGGTCGCCGCGCGCACCGGTGAGGGCGGCTTCCCGGGTCAGGGCGTGGCGACGCCGCACCTCGGCGGCCGACACCCGAAGCGACGAGATGGCGGACCAGCCCAGCGTGCGGGTCGCGGCGAGCCGGCGCCGGGCCGTGCGCACGCGTCCGCCCTGGAAGGCGGCGGCGAAGGCGGCCGAGAATTCGCCCAGGATGGCGCCGGGCTCCTTGCGGAGCAGGTCGACGATGGAGCGCAGGAACGCCAACGGGATGAGGGAGAGCCAGTGCACGGGCAGGGCCCAGGCCGGGGCGTACACCAGTCGGCGATGCAATTGGGCGGCGCGTTCGGCGCGCACGCGCCGGCGTCGGGCACGTCCGCGGGAGGAGCCGTCAGGGCCGGCCACGCCGTCACCGGCCGAGCTGACCCTGGCGGCGGCGACGACGGACACGCGGAAACCGGCCAGGCGCACGCGCACGCAGAAATCGAGGGAGTCGTCCACGACGGGCAGCGCGGGGTCGAAGCCGCCGAGCCGGTTCCAGACCGTGTGCCGCACGAGCATTCCGGCGGCGCTGACGGCCAGCACGTCACTCATGCCGTCGTGTTGTTCCTGGTCGAGTTCGCTCTCGACGAGGGTGACCGTGGAGCCGTACGGGGTCATCGACTCGCCGAAGTCGTGGATGTAGTCGTCCGCGACCCATTCCATGATCTTCGGCCCGGCCACGGCCACCGAGGGAGCGATCTCCAGTTCCCCGACCAGGTTCTGCAGCGCGCCGGGCTCTGGGGCGCTGTCCTGGGCGAGCAGCCAGAGCAGTTCGTGGTCGCCGGTGGGCTCGCCGATCACGCGCACGGCGGCGTTGATGGCCGCCCCGAACGAGAGAGACGAGTCCGCGGAGATGAAGTGCGTGGGTCCGAAGGCGGCGAGCAGGTCGGAGGTGGCGTCGCTCGATCCGCAGTCGACGGCGACGACGGTGTCCGGCTGGCGGGTCTGCTGACGGAGGGCCTCGAGAGTTCGCTCGAGGTGCGAGGCGCCGTTGCGGGCGACGATGATGGCGGTGACTCTGGCTTGCATATCCTGAACAGCCTAGGTCGGATAACCGGTCAGAGTGCTCAACCGGTCAGGCGCGCCCTGAACCCGGCTATCGTGTGGAAACAGGTCAGCCCGCGCGTTTGCGCAGTTTGCGGCGCTCGCGCTCGGACAGTCCGCCCCAGATTCCGAAGCGTTCGTCGTTGGCGAGGGCGTACTGCAGGCACTGCGGACGCACCTCGCAGGAGGCGCAGATCTTCTTCGCGTCCCGCGTGGAGCCACCCTTTTCCGGGAAGAAGGCTTCGGGGTCGGTCTGGGCGCACAGCGAGTCCGACTGCCAGCCCAGCGGGTTGTCGTCGGCACCGTCGGCAAGCGCCGGATCCTTGCGGACCCCCGGCACGCCGAGGCGTACGGGATCGACGAACCAGTCTTCAGGTACCCCGGAACGATATTCAGACAACGTCATATCGCCTCCACCCATCAGCTCATGCACGTTTTCGCGCTAGAACTAATTACACCGGTGTAGTTCGCTGCCGTCAAGTCGCAGATCGTAAACCCTCAATACGGGCTGGAGGGTTCAGACTCGCCCACAGTGCCCGAATCGTGTTCTGATCACACTGAGGATGCTTGACGGGCTTCCCAGGCGCTCTGCACCATGTCCTGCAGGCTGTGCCGCATCTTCCAGTCGAGATCCCGGGCCGCGAGCTCGCCCGATGCCACGATGCGGTCGGGGTCGCCCGTGCGACGCGGTCCGATCTCCGGCGTGAACGGGATTCCCGTGACGGCCGCGACGGTACTCATGATCTCGCCGACGGAGACACCGTCGCCGCTGCCGAGGTTGTAGACCGGGGCGATGCTCTCACCGGCGTCGAGGCGACGGGCGGCGGCCACGTGCGAGATCGCCAGGTCGGCCACGTGGATGTAGTCGCGCACGCAGGTGCCGTCGGCGGTCTGGTAGTCGTTGCCGTTGATCCGTGGGGTGCGCCCTTCGACCAGGGCGTCGAACACCATCGGGAACAGGTTGTGCGGGCTGGTGTCGCGGAGTTCGGGCGTACCGGAGCCGACGACGTTGAAGTAGCGCAACGAGGTGTGGGCGAGGCCGGCGGCAACCGCCTGGTCGCGCAGCAACCACTCGCCGATGAGCTTCGATTCGCCGTACGGCGATTCCGGGCTCTTGGCGGTGTCCTCGGTCACCAGGTCGGTGAACGGCGTGCCGTAGACGGCCGCACTCGAGGAGAAGACGATGCGGCTCACGCCGGCATCCTGCATGGCGGCGAGAAGCAGCGCGGTCGCCGTGACGTTCTGTTCGTAGGTGTGCAGCGGGCGGGTCACCGATACGCCGGCGTACTTGAAGCCCGCCACGTGCACGACACCGTCGATGGAGTGGTCAGCGAAGGTCTGTGCCAGCACCGCGGTGTCGAGCAGGGTCCCCTGCACGAACGGCACGCCGTCCGGAACGAATTCAGCGTGCCCGCTGGACAGGTCGTCGAGGACGACGACCTCGATGCCCTCAGCCAGGAACGCGCGAACGACGTGGGAGCCGATATAGCCGGCCCCTCCGGTAACAAGCCAAGCCATGTGGTGCCCCTGCGCTCTTCCCAGCAGCCGTGCGCTGCTGTTCAGACCACACTATCGGTCGCGCGGGAACGACTCGGGGAGCCGGTTGCGCCGGGTCAGCTCGACGTCGCCATAGCCGTCGGAGCGGAGCGCGCTCAGGCCAGCCACCACGGCCCAGACCAGGAGGGCCATCAGAATACTCAGGAACAGGATCATGGCACTAACGGTAGGTCTTGCGACTTTCTGCCACGAGTGGCAGAGTTGCCGACTACCGACACATTCCTGCCACTCGTTGAAGGACCCCATGCTCAAGAAGATCGTCTGCGTCGCCATCCCCGGCATGGCCCCGTTCGAATTCGGAGTGATCTGCGAGGTTTTCGGCATCGACCGCTCCGAGCACAACGGTCCGGTGTTCGACTTCGAGGTGGTGACGGCCGTTCCGGGGGCGCTCCGCACCAAGCTGGGCTTCGACATCGTGGTGCATCAGGGCCTCGACGCCGCCGCGGACGCCGACCTGATCGCCATCCCCGCCTATCAGGCCGGCACGGAGATCCACCCGGAGGTACTGCGAGTGGTGCGGGACGCGGAGGCCAGGGGCGCCTGGGTGCTCAGCGTCTGCAGCGGCGCCTTCATCCTCGGTGCGGCCGGGATCCTCGACGGTCGCCGCAGCACGACCCACTGGATGTACGCGGACGCCCTCGCCGCCGCCTACCCGAACACGACGGTCGACCCCGATGTGCTTTTCGTCGACGACAACCGGGTGGTCACCGGGGCGGGCACGGCGGCGGGAATCGACGCTGCTCTGCACGTGGTGCGCCGGGAGCTCGGCGCCACGGCTGCCAACGTGATCGCCCGCCGCATGGTGGTGCCGCCCCAGCGCGACGGCGGGCAGTCCCAGTTCATCCAGACCCCCGTGGCGGAACGCTGCAGCGATTCCTTCGCCGAGATCATCGACTGGATGATGCAGACCCTCGACCAGGACCTCACGGTGGACCAGCTTGCGCGGCGCGCCCTGATGTCGCCACGCACCTTCGCTCGGCGTTTCCGGGCCGAGCTCGGCACCACTCCGACGGCCTGGCTGAACCGGCAGCGGCTGATGCTGGCACAGCAGCTGCTCGAGGAGACCGACGACACCCTCGACTCCATCGCCGCGCAGACCGGGTTCGGCGCGGCGGCCGTCATGCGGCACCATTTCGTGCGCACCCTGCAGACCACGCCGACGGCCTACCGGCGCACGTTCGGGATTCCCCGCCCCGCGCCTGACTACGCGGTGGTCGCCAGGAAGACCTCGCCGGAGCCCGCGAAGGTGACCGTGCTCTCGTCGGGCGTGATGTAGATCGATTCGCCCCTGGCCAGGCTGATCGACGAGCCGGCGCCGGCGACCAGGAACCGGCCGGAGGTGCAGATCGCGATGGCCGGGCCGGTGAGCGTCACCTGCCGGAGGGGCACGCCGACGCGGCCGGCCTCGTCGGCCGCCGCATCCGCCGGCACCGAGATGTGCGCCAGCTGGAAATCGGGCACGTCGGGCCGGTAGACGGCCACGCCGTCGGACTGCACGGCCGGGGCCAGATAGGGCACCGGCAGCGGATGGAAGTCGAGCACCTCGAGCAGTTCGTCGACGTCGATGTGCTTGGGGCTGAGGCCCCCGCGCAGAACGTTGTCGGAGGAGGCCATCACCTCGACGCCCAGCCCGGACAGGTAGGCGTGAATGTTGCCGGCCGGCAGGTACAGGACCTCGCCGCGCTTGAGCGACACCAGATTGGTGAGCAGGGAGATCACGATGCCCGGGTCGCCCGGGTAGGCCAAGGCGAGGGAACGCACCATCGCGAGTTCGGCGGCGAAGCTCACCTGGGCGCCGCCCTCGATGAGGAACGCGGCCCGCTCGGCGAGCGCCACGACCCGTTCGACCAACCAGGAGACCTCGCCGGAATCGCCACCGCGACCGTCGCGCAGCAACCAGTCGACGACGTCGTGTAGCGCGTCCGCGCCGAGCAGCCGGTTCTCCAGCCCCGCCAGCGCCCCGGGCTGCGGGTCGTCCATGGTGGCGTCCAGCGCGCGGAGCTCGGCAAGGATCGAGCGGATCTGGCGCGGATCGCGGAACCCGCAGAGCGCCTCGAAGGTGTCGCTGAGCGCGAAGATGATCTCCGGCTTGTGGAAGGGTCGCGGTAGTTGCGGTCGGCGGCGTCCACGGGGATCCCGGCGGCGTTCTCCAGCGCGAAGCCCTCCGCGGCGCGTTCGGGTGACGGATGTGCCTGCAGCGACAGCGGGCTGTGGGCGGCGAGGATCTTCATCAGGAAGGGCAGCCGTCCGGCGGCGGCGAAGCGCGAGCCGAGCGCTATCTCGGGCGCCTGGGCGATCCACTCGGCCAGGTCCTTCGCTCCCCCGGCGAGCGCCGGGTCGAGGATCACCGACGGACTGCCGGGGTGCGCGCCGAGCCAGAGCTCGGCTTCGGGACCACCGGAGGCCGGATGCCCCAGCAGCTCTGCGATCGCGGTCGGCGATCCCCAGGCGTAATCCCGCGGTGTGTTATCGATGCCCACAAACATGCTTGGCTCCTGAGTCGAAAGGTTTAGACCAAACTACCAACCGCTTTCCCCTCGCCGATCAGGGGTCCTAGGCTTTCGTCACCCGGTGGGCGATTCCGCCCGGCCGCCCATCCTCGTCGCAATGGAGCACACAGATGACCTTCGAGCCCCTCGGCAGTGATTTCTTCGGATACCAGAACCTCCTCAGGCCCGAGGAGAAGACCGCCCTCGCCCGCATCCGCGACTACCTCGAGTCGGATGTGCGTCCGGTGGTGAACGGATGTTGGGAGCGCGCCGAGTTCCCGACGGAGATCATCAAACCGCTCGGCGCCCTCGGGGCGTACTCCTTCGGGTGGGAAGAGACCCGTCCATTCGAGAACTCGGCGGTCTTCCGCGGCTTCGTGGCGCTGGAGCTGGCGCGGGTGGACGCATCCGTCGCCACCTTCGTGGGCGTGCAGAACGGCCTCGCGGCCGGGTCGATCGCGGCCTGCGGGTCGCCCACCCAGCGTGCGCACTGGCTGCCCCGGCTGGCCAGCGGCGACATCGTGGGCGCCTTCGCGCTGACCGAGCCGTTGTCGGGATCGGACTCAGCGCAGGGGCTGCGCACCACCGCGACGCGGGACGGCGACAGCTGGGTGCTCAACGGCGCCAAGCGCTGGATCGGCAACGCCACCTTCTCCGACATCACCATCGTCTGGGCCAAGGACACCGCGGACGGCGCCGTGAAGGGCTTCATCGTGCCCACCGACACCGCCGGCTACACGGCCACGAAGATCGAGGGCAAGATCAGCCTGCGCTCGGTGCAGAACGCCGACATCACCCTGGAGAACGTGCGGGTGTCCGAGCAGAACCGCCTGCAGGAGGCCAACTCGTTCCGGGACACCGCCCGGGTGCTGCGTTTCACCCGGGCCGAGGTGTCCTGGGCGGCGGTCGGCCTGGCCATCGGCGCCTACGAGGCAGCCGTCGCCTACGCCGCCGAGCGGGTGCAGTTCGGCAAGCCGATCGGCGGCCACCAGCTCGTGCAGGACCTGCTCGTGAAGAGCCTGGGCAACATCACGGCCAGCCTGGGCATGGTGGTGCGCGTCTCCCAGATGCTCGACGAGGGTACCCAACGCGACGAGCACTCGGCGTTGGCCAAGTCGTACACGACCTCGCGGATGCGGGAGACCGTTGCCTGGTGCCGGGAACTGTTCGGCGGCAACGGCATCGTGCTCGACTACGACATCGCCCGGTTCTTCTCCGACGCGGAGGCGATCTACTCCTACGAGGGCACCCAGGAGATGAACACTCTCATCGTGGGCCGCGGCATCACCGGACTGGCCGCCTTCGTCTAGTGCCCGCCGCCGCCCCGCCCCTGGCCTCAACTGGTACCCGTGCGGACAAGTGCACCCGGCGCACCGGGTGCACTTGTCCGGTGCGGGAACAATTCGGCAGGGCGGGGGCGCTAGCCGTCAGTGCCAGCGCACGGAAGAATGAGGGCATGGATACCGGAGCGCTCGAGCGGGAAGGCCGGCCGGCGTGAACGTGCGGCGCGGGCGGCCGGAGATCGACGCCGTCGTGGTGGGCTCGGGGCCGAACGGCCTGGCCGCCGCGGTGACGCTGGCCAGGGCCGGGCTGAAGGTGCGCGTCTACGAGCGATCGGCGCAGGTCGGCGGAGGTGCCGCCACCGCTGAGCTCACACTGCCCGGCTTCCACCACGATGTGTGTTCCGCCGTACACCCGCTGGCGCTGGCGTCGGAGTTCTTCCAGCGGTTCGGCCTCTCGGATCGCTTGGAGTTGACGGTGCCCGAGGTCTCCTACGGGCATCCGCTGCCCGGCGGCCGGGCCGGACTGGCGTACCGCAGCCTGGCGCGCACGGTCGACGAACTGGGCCGCGACGGCCCGGCGTGGCACCGGTTGTTCGCCCCGCTCGTGGAGCATTCACAGCAGGTGGCCGAGTTCACCGGCAACCAGTTGCTGCGGATGCCCCGGCACCCGGCGACCGCGCTGCGTTTCGGCCTGCGCACCCTCGAGCAGGGCAGCCCACTGTGGGACTGGCGGTTCAGCGGCGACACGGCCCCGGCGCTGCTCACCGGCGTGAGCGCGCACACGATCAGGGCGCTGCCCAGCCTGGCCACGGCCGGCGCCGGGCTCACCCTCGCGACCTACGCGCACGCGGGCGGCTGGCCGATCCCGGTCGGCGGCAGCGGCGCCATCGTGACGGCGATGGTCGACGACCTCCTGGCGCACGGCGGCGAGATCGTCACGTCCACCGAGGTGCGACGGCTGCGCGAGCTGCCGCCGGCCCGGGTGGTGCTCCTGGACCTCACGCCCCGTGCCCTGCTGCGACTGGCCGAGGGGGAGTTGCCCGCCGGGTACGCGCGGCGTCTGGCGGCCTTCCGGTACGGAAACGCCGTCGCCAAGGTGGATTTTGCGCTGTCCGACCCGGTGCCCTGGCATGCGCAGGGCCTCGCCGCCGCGGGCACCGTGCACGTCGGCGGCACCCGGGCGATGATCCGGAGGGCCGAGAACACCGTGGCGCGCGGCCGGCACGCCGAGGAACCCTATGTGCTGGTGTCGCAGCCCAGCGGAATCGATCCGAGCCGCGCTCCGGCGGGCCGACACACCCTCTGGGCCTACACGCATGTTCCCCGTGGCTCCACCGTGGATCAGACCGAGGTGATCATCCGCCAGATCGAGCGGTACGCGCCGGGCTTCCGCGACACCATCCTGGCGACCGCCGCCCGCACCGCGCAGGACGTGGAGCGGCACAACCCCAACTACGTCGGCGGGGACATCTCGGCCGGCGAGGTGAGCCTCACCCAGCTGGTGCGACGGCCCGTGCTCTCCCCCGACCCCTGGCGCACACCGCTGGCCGGGGTGTACCTGTGCTCCTCGGCCACCCCGCCCGGCCCCGGTGTGCACGGCCTGGCCGGATGGCACGCCGCCCTCAGCGCGCTGCGCCACGACCTCGGCGTGCGCGTCGCTCCCGATCTCTCCCCGACAGCCGGTTGATGAAAGGTGCCCCCCGTGGCCGTGAACTACCGAACCATGCAGTGCTCCCCCGAGAGCGTCTTCGCGGTACTCGCCGACGGCTGGCTCTACCCGGGCTGGGTGGTCGGTGCCTCCCGCATGCGGGACGTCGACGCGACCTGGCCCGCCACCGGCAGCACCATCCACCATTCGGTCGGCGTCTGGCCCGCCCTGCTCGACGACACCACGTCGGTGCTGGAGTGGGACCCGCCCCGGCACGCGCTGCTGCAGGCGCGGGGCTGGCCCATCGGCGAAGCCCAGGTGGCCGTCGACGTGCGGCCGCAGGGCAACGGATGCCGCGTGCGCATCACCGAGGACGCCACCGCAGGACCCGGCCGGTTCGTGCCGCTGTTCCTGCGCGACGCGGCCATCTCGGTACGCAACACGGAGACCCTGCGCCGCCTCGCCTACCTGGCCGAGGGCGGCGCAGGCACCCCGCAGTAGCCGCCGGCCCGGGATCAGGCCAGGGCCAGGAAGAGCTTCTCGAGCTCGTCGACGGTCAGGGATTCGGCGTTGTCGGGTTCGGCGATGCAGTCGCGCATGGCCGAGGAGACGATGGTGAACCCGGCCCGGTCCAGAGCGCTCGAGACCGCGGCGAGCTGGGTCACCACGTCCTTGCAGCTGCCGCCGGCCTCGACCGCCGTGATGACGGCGCTGAGTTGTCCCTGGGCGCGGCGCAGGCGGTTGAGCACCTTCTTCTGGTTCGCGGCGCGCTGGTCCTCGGTCACGACGGGGGTGCTCATGCGCTCATCCCCTCGCTGATCGTGGGCAGGCCGGCCTGCTGCCAGGCCGTCATGCCCCCGGTGACGTTGATGGCGTCGACTCCGCTCTGCGCGAGGAACGCGGCACCCTGCGCACTGCGGCCGCCGGCGGCGCAGATCACATAGACGGGCACGTTGCGCGGCACCTCGGCGAGGCGCTCACGCAGCTCGCCGAGCGGGATGAGCCGCGCGCCATCGGCGTGGGCCGCGTCGAATTCGTACGGTTCGCGCACGTCGACCACGACGGGGTCGGCCAGTGCTGCGAGTTCGGTCACCGAGATGTCGGTCATGGGGTCCCTCCGGGGCTGCGCGGGGCGGTGCGGCACACAGAACGCGCCGGCATCCGCTCGAGTTATACCCCTCAGGGTATCAGAGGATCCGCGCCGTCCGGCAGAGGCGTCCCCAGTACCCTAGACACATGCCCGCCGTGCAGAGCCGTCTCACCGTTCGCCTCTTCGCGACCCTGGTGTTCTTCACCGTGCTGGCCGGCCAGGCCTGGCGCAACCTGCTCGGCTGGTGGGGATTCGGCGCCATCGCCGTGGTCGTCCTCGTCGGCAGCGTCGGCTACCTCCTGTCCATCCGGCGGGAGTGGACCTGGCGGAGTTTCCCCAAATCCCTGGCCGCGTTCCTGTTGCTGGCGACCCTGTCCCTGGCCTGGTCGGCGTATCCAGGCGCCGGGGCCATCGGGGTGACCCTGCAGTGGGCGACCACCATCGCCGGGCTGTTCCTCGCCCTGTGCCTGAGCTGGACCGAATTGCTGCGCACCCTCAGCGTGGCCCTCAAGCTGATCCTCGGCCTGTCCGTCCTCTTCGAGTTCATCGTGGCCGTGTTCATCGGGCATCCGGTACTGCCGTTCTGGGTCGAGTACAGCGGCAAGATCCCCGCCGCGTTCTACTGGTCGCGGGCGCTGCTGCTGGAGGGCGGCCCGATCGAGGGCATCGTGGCCAGCCGCAACCTGCTGGGCTTCATCGCCCTGCTGGCGTTGATCGTCTTCGCCGTGCAGCTGGTCGGCGGCACCGTGACGCGCTGGCGCGGCATCTTCTGGGTGGCCGTGGCGCTCGTGATGCTCTGGCTGACCCGGTCGGCCACGGTGTCCGTCGCTCTCGTCGCCGTCGCCGCCGCGCTGCTCTTCGCCCTGTGGGCACGCCGGCTGCCGCCGCTGGGCCGTCGCCCGCTCTACGTCACGGCGGCGGCGGCACTGACCGCGGCCGTCGTCGGGCTCGTCGCTTTCTCCTCGACCTTGCTCTCCCTGCTCGGCAAGAGCGAGGACCTCACCGGACGATTCGACATCTGGTCCCGGGTCATCGGCCTCGCCGGCGAGCGGCCGGTCGTCGGCTGGGGCTGGGTGAGCTACTGGGCGCCGTGGGTGGAGCCGTTCAACGGCCTGGCGGTGCGGAAGGGCGTGCAATACCTGCAGGCCCACAACGCCTGGCTGGATGTCTGGCTGCAGCTGGGCATCCTGGGCCTGATCGTCTTCGCCGCGCTGACCCTGTCGACCCTGTGGCGGGCCTGGTTCCTCGCCGTCGACCGGCCGCGCCTCGGTGTCGCCGACACCGAACCGTTCTCCGTCGTCTCGCTGCTGCCGCTCCTGCTCACGGTCGCCCTCCTCGCGCAGAGCCTGGCGGAAAGCCGCATCCTGGTCGAGTCCGGCTGGGTGCTGCTCGTGATCCTCGCCGTGACCACCAAACGCCCCGGCGCAGACGCCGAGCTTCTGGGTGTGGGCCGGCGATGAGGGACCAGTCCCGGCCCCGCCATATTCCCGCCGCGGTCTCCGCGGCCTTCTCGTCGCCGCGGTTCAGCGCGACGCTCACCCACCTGATCCTGGGCCTGGCCTTCGCCACACACCTGCTGCGCAGCCTGATGGGGTGGCCGGGGCTCCTGGGCGCGCTGATCTGCCTCGTGCTCCTGGCCGCGGCATCCATGATCGCCCGGAGGCACAGTATCGAGTGGCACGGCCTGCTGCCGGTATCGATCCTGGTGTTCCTGGTCTGGTGTTCCCTGTCGGTGCTCTGGAGCGAGTATCCCATGCGCACGCTCAGCGGCGTCGGCTACCAGCTGGCCTTCGCATTCCTGGCCATCTATGTGGCCCTGGTGCGCGACACCATCCAGATCGTCCGTGCAACCGGGGACGTCCTCCGGGTGCTCCTGGGGCTCTCTATCGCCCTCGAGGTGCTCTCCGGGCTCCTGCTCGACCTCCCGATCACCTTCCTCGGCGTGCAGGGCAACATCGCCCTACTCGGCCCGATCCAGGGCATCTTCGGTTCCCGCAACGTTCTCGGCCTGGTTTCCCTGATCGCCGCGATCAGCTTCATCATCGAGTTGCGCTCCCGCTCGGTGCGTCCCGGCCGGGCCGCCTGGTCGATCGCCCTCGCGGTGCTCGGCCTGATCCTGACCCACTCCCCCGTCTTCGTGGTCGTCGCCAGCGCCGTGGGCATCGCGGCCCTTGCGCTGTACTGGCTGCGGCGCACGCCGGCCGAGAACCGCTGGCTCCTGCAGCTGAGCCTGCTCGGCGCCGCCGTGCTCACGGCCCTGTTCGTCTTCGTCGCCCGGGCCGGCATCATCAGCCAGTTGAACGCCGGCAGCGAGTTCGAGACCCGCTCGTCGCTCTGGCGAGAGATGTGGCGTCTGGTGGACCTGCATCCGCTCGAGGGCTGGGGCTGGACGGGCATCTGGCCGGAGCGGATCAGCCCGTACGGCTGGCTGGACTTCGTCACGAACAGCCAGCACGCGTCTGCCCTCAACGCGTTCCTCGACGTATACTTCCAAGTCGGCCTCGTGGGATTCCTATCCTTCGTGACGCTCGTGATCCTGGCCTTCGTGCGCTCGTGGCTGCTCGCCTCGAACAAACGGCCCGTCGTGTACGTCTGGTCGCCACTCGTGCTCGTGGTGCTGCTCGTCACCTCCGCGGCCGAGAGCACGGTCCTGGTGGAGTACGGCTGGGTGCTTCTGTTGATCTGTTCGGTGAAGGCCGCGCAGGGGCAGAGCTGGCGGCGGCTACTGGGGCCGAGCCTGCGTAACAGCACGGACGGCTAGGCTCGCGGCGAACGGCCTGCGCCGGTGCCACCACCGAAGCACGCACAATGGAACGACCAGTCGAGGAAGCGGGACCCGTGCACGTGAGTCAAACAGAAGAGCCAGACCAGGAGCTGCCCGTTGTGGAGACGGCGACCCCGAAGACCGGCAACGGCTTCGTCCTGATCGTGGCGGCGACCGGCGTGGTGGGGATCGCCGGTTATCTGATCACAGCGTGGGTGCCGAAGCTGATCGGCGTCGCCCCGTACGCGACCTTCGCTGTGTTCTGGGCCTTCACCTTCCTGGTCGCCGCGGCTCTGACGGGAATCCAGCAGGAGATTACCCGGGGCACCCAGGCCAGGCTCCCGGGTGACACCACCCGGTCCGGCCAGGCCGGCACGTTCGCCCTGATGGCGTTCTTCGGGGTCCTGGTGCTCGTACTGGGCACCGCGCCGTTCTGGCAGGCCGCAGTCTTCCCCGAACACGGCTGGGCAATGGTCTTCCCGCTGGCCGTCGGCGCCGCCTCCTACGTGCCGCTGGCGGTCCTGGCCGGTTCCCTCTACGGCGTCAGCCACTGGAAGGCCCTGTTCGCGCTGATCAGCATCGAGGGCCTGCTGCGCCTGGTACTGGTGATCGGCGTGGCCTACCTGATCCCGGATGCCGTCGCCTTCGCCTGGGCCATCGCCATCCCGTTCCCGGTGGCCGTTCTCGCCGTGTGGCCGTTCGCCCGCGCCCGCATCGTGGGCAAGACCCGGCTCGACGTCTCCCTGCCGCAGCTCACCTGGAACGTCGGCCGCACCATCGTGGCCGCGGCCGCGATGGGCATCATGATCAGCGGGTTCCCGCTGGTGCTCAAGCTCACCTCGCCCACGGTCTCGGCCGACGACCTGGGCATCATCGTTCTCGCAGCCACGCTGACCCGCGCGCCCCTGATCGTGGTCGGCATGGCCCTGCAGAGCTTCCTGATCGTCTTCTTCCGCAGCAGGGCCGCGCAGTTCTGGCGCACCCTGCTCATGTTGGAGGGCGCTGTTGTGGCCGTCGGGCTCGTGCTCGCCGTGCTGGGTTACCTGCTCGGGCCGCCGATCTTCGCCTTCGTCTACCCGGAAGCGCCGACGGTGGACGGCTGGATCATCGCGATCCTCGTGCTCTCCTCTGCCCTGGTCGGTGCGCTGTGCGTCAGCGCCCCCGCGGTGCTCTCGCGCAACGCCCACGCCGCGTTCAGCGCCGGCTGGATCGTCGCCGCCCTCACCACGATCGGCTGCCTGCTGCTGCCCCTCGGCTTCATCGAGAAGACCGTTCTGGCGCTGCTGGTGGGCCCGGCGGCCGGAGTTCTCCTGCACGCCGTGTACCTGATCCTGGTGCGGAAGACCCGGGTCACCGCCGTCTGAGCAGCTGCCGGCGGCTGGTTACTCCAGGCCCCACAGCGTGATGGTGCCGCTCGAGCCGTCGGGCTGGGTATACGGCAGGGTGCTCTGCTCGACCAGGTCGTCCGCGTAGCGGTCGCCCCAGTCGTCTCCGCACTCGCTGTCGGTGAGCACCTGGGTGGCGTTGCCCTCGATGGCCGCGTCGCGGTCGATGGCGCCGCTCAGCCGGCTCGACACGATCGTGGCGATGGCGTCATAGTCGGTGGGCCAGGCCATTCCGAGGTGGTAGTACGCAATGGGCACACCGGAGGTGACCTTGAGCACCCGCGGGTCGATACAGGAATCCACCATGACCAGGGTGCCCGGATGCGTCTGGGCCGAGAGCAGCGCCAGCTCGGTCAGCGCCCGGTCTCGGGGCGAATCGGTCACCAGGAGGGACCGGGCGACGCCGGCGCGGTAGAACACCCACCAGTCCGTGAGCGACACCGTGGCGATGCCGACGCAGAGCAGCGCGGCCACCAGCACGGCCCAGCGGGGGACGGCGCGGCGGCGCGGCGCGGAGGCACCGGGGGCATCCGACGGCTGCGTGTCGGCCACGTTGGCCGTGGCTGCCGTGTCGGCTTCGACCACCTCCGACGGGACAGGCTCGGCGCGGGCGTTCCACAGATCGGTGAGCACCATGACCCCGATGGGGAGGATGGTGGCCGCCACGAGGAAGAACACGTCCATGTAGAGCCGGTAGGGCTCGGCGTTGGCACCCCAGAGGTCGTTGGTGCCGAGCAGGATCCAGGCGAGGGCCGCTCCGAGCGCGTAGGCGCCCCAGAGCGGGCGCTTGCGCCAGATGGCAGCGGTGAGGACGACGATCAGAGGAACGATCAGCGCGAGGCCCGAGATCAGCCCGGTCTCCAGCGGTACGCCGAGCTTGGTGTTGGAGGCCACCCGGTAGGCCAGGAACGGGTCGCCCGTGACGAGGCCGACGACGGTCTGGACCACCTGCGGGGACGCTCCGAGCACGACGGCGACGCAGTACAGCAGCACGGTACCCCGGCTCCGCACGATGAGGGCGATCATGCCGGGCACGGCGGGGAGCAAACCGAACACCAGCGCCGGCAGCTGACCGCCGGCGTCGGCCACCGTGGGTCCGGCCAGGAAGACCACCGGGATGAGGACGACGGACAGCGCCGCGAGCACGTAGTGCCGGCCACGGAGGATCACCCAGGTGGCCAGGCCGAAGGCCAGCAGGTAGATCGCGGCGATGAACGAGTAGGTCTGCACGTTGGCCAGGCCACCGAGCACCAGGCTGATCAGCGTCGTGAGCAGCACCCGGGTGCGCGGGCGGGCCGGCCGCAACCAGAGCAGGCCGAGGGAGAGCAGGCAGATGGCGGCGAGCGAGAGCGACACCGATTCGCCGTTGAGGGTGTGCAGCAGCCCGAACGGGCCCCAGATCACGGCGTGCGACTCGAGCGGCGTGTACCAGCCGGTGACCGTGAGCCGGGAGAAGGTGCCGAGCATGAAGGGAACCGGCGCGATCAGGCCCACCCACCAGCGCCGGCTCAGGCCGACAAGGATGCCGGCGAGCAGCCCGACGAGCACCAGCTGCACGGCCATGCCGCACACGTTCCACGCCACGATCGGGTCCCACCCGGTGACGCGGGCCACCAGGCCGATGGCCTCGTAGTACATCCGCGGGTAGGTGTTCGCCCCGGTCTCGGTGTCCGGCTCCACGGCGACGAAGAGTCCCTCTGAGAAATTCTTCACGATCGCCAGGTAGCCGAGCTGGTCGTGCACGAAGTAATCGCGGAACCGTCCGAGCGAGAAACCGGGGGTGGCCAGGTACATACCGGCCTGCGTGATCAGGTGGAGCAGGAGAGCTGCCGCCACCACTGCGCCGGTTCGGAATCGGCCGCGGCCGGATACTCTGGCCACTCGTGCGTCTGTCACTGATTCACCATACCTTGGGGCCATCGGGTGAAACTGCGGCGGAGACCGGCCATACGGCCCGTCCCCGGCCCGTACGACGCGGCCGAGGCACCCCAAAAGGGGACCCTCCCAGCAAGCATCGGCTATCGTGGAGCGTTGCAGGAGCGTGGCTGCACCATCCCAGACAAAGGACTTTTTTGATATGACGGTTGACCTTGTAGTCGTCGGCTCCGGCTTCTTCGGCCTGACCGTGGCGGAACGTGCCGCCAGAGAACTCGGCCTCAAGGTTGTGGTGATCGACCGCCGCAGCCACATCGGCGGCAACGCCTACAGCGCTGCGGAGCCCGAGACCGGAATCGAGGTGCACCAGTACGGAGCGCACCTCTTCCACACCTCCAACGAGCCGGTCTGGGAGTACGTCAACCGCTTCACGAAGTTCACCAACTACGAGCACCGGGTCTTCACCAACTTCGGCGGCGAGGTTTTCCCGCTGCCGATCAACCTGGGCACCATCAACCAGTTCTTCCGCGCGGCCTATTCCCCCGACGAGGCGCGGGCCCTGATCAAGGGCCAGGCCAGCGAGTTCGCCACCGGCGAGTCCCGCAACCTCGAGGAGAAGGCGATCTCCCTGATCGGCCGACCGCTGTACGAAGCGTTCATCAGGGACTACACCGCCAAGCAGTGGCAGACCTCCCCCACGGCGCTGCCCGCCGAGGTCATCAGCCGACTGCCCGTGCGTTACAACTACGACAACCGCTACTTCAACGACACCCACGAGGGCCTGCCCGTCGACGGGTACACGGCCTGGATCGAGCGGATGGCCGACCACCCGAACATCGAGGTTCGCCTGGACACCGACTTCTTCGACGAGACCCAGGAATACAACAAGAAGTCCGTCGTCGGCCAGGTCCCCGTGGTCTACACCGGACCCGTCGACCGCTACTTCGACTACCAGGGCGGCGAGCTCACCTGGCGCACCCTGGACTTCGAACAGGAAGTGCTGAACGTCGGCGACTACCAGGGCACCCCGGTGATGAACTACGCCGACTCGTCCGTGCCGTACACCCGGATCCACGAATTCCGCCACTTCCACCCGGAGCGCGCTGAATACCCGAAGGACAAGACCGTGATCATGCGTGAATTCTCCCGCGCCGCGACCCGGGCCGACGAGCCCTACTACCCCATCAACACCCCGGAGGACCGGCAGAGCCTGCAGTCCTACCGCGCCCTCCAGGCGGGCGAGCCCGACGTCTTCTTCGGCGGCCGGCTGGGCACCTACCAATACCTCGACATGCACATGGCCATCGGTTCTGCGCTCTCCATGTTCGAGAACAAGCTCAAGCCGCTCCTTAGCGGGCGCACCGAATAGCGAGTCGGAGTCTCACCATGTCCACCCCCATCGTTCTGCAAAAAGTGATCTTCCCGTCGTCGTCCGACCCCGACGTCGCGCCGCTCTACGTCGACCCCGACGAGTGGACCCAGATCGTCACCCCCGGCGCCGTCACCAGGCGCGGCCGCCGCGCCGCACCCGATGAGTCGACGCTGCAGCCGTTGCGGCTCACCCACCACAACGTCACGCCCATGCTCGACGGCCGCCGCGGCCTCAAGCCCGGCCTCGACAAGCGGGTCTCGCTCGGCACCTACTTCAACGCGTTCCCCGCCAGCTACTGGCGTCGCTGGACCAAGCTCACCGGCGTGCGCCTGAGCATCTCCACCACGGGCCCCGGTGACATCATCGTCTACCGCTCCAACGCCCGTGGTGTCATCCAGGTGGTCGACTCCGCTCACGTGGAGGAGGCAGGAACCGTGGACTTCGACCTCGGCTTCGACTACTTCATCGACGGCGGCTGGTACTGGTTCGACCTGGTCTCGCGCGGCGAAGACTTCGCCCTCACCAGCGCAGAATGGCAGGCGCCGCCCTCCGACGAGCCGGTCGGCCCGGAGCGCACCCTCACCATCGCGATCACCACGCTCAACCGCACCGCCTACTGCCTCGAGCTACTGGCCACCATCGCCACCGACGCTGACGTCTTGGCCGGACTCGACCAGATCCTCGTGGTCGACCAGGGCACGGACAAGATCCGCGAACACGCCCGGTACGCCGAGGTGGATGCCGCGCTCGGCGGACGCCTCCGCGTCATCGACCAGGTCAACGCGGGCGGCTCCGGCGGGTTCTCCCGCGGAATGCTCGAGACCGTCGCTGCCGGAACCAGCGACTACGTGATGCTGCTGGACGACGACGTCGTCGTCGAACCGGAGAGCATCCGCCGCGCCCTGGCCTTCGCCCGTGTGTGCACGGACCCGACCATCGTCGGCGGGCACATGTTCGACATGTTCGACAAGACCAAGCTGCACGCCTTCGCCGAGTCCATCGACACGTGGAATTTCATGTGGGGCCCGATCACGCCGTCACGGCACGACTTCACCGCCATGAACCTGCGCCAGACCACCTGGCTGCACCAGCGCAACGACGTCGCCTACAACGGCTGGTGGATGAGCCTCATCCCGATCGAGATCATCCGTGAGGTCGGCCTGTCCCTTCCCGTGTTCATCAAGTGGGACGATGCCGAGTTCTCCCTGCGCGCCTCCGAGCACGGCTATTCCACCGTCAGCCTGCCCGGCGCGGCCGTGTGGCACGTGTCCTGGGTCGACAAGGACGACTCCAGGGACTGGCAGGCGTTCTACCACGCCCGTAACCGCCTCGTTGCGGCCCTGCTGCACTCCCCGCACGCCAAGGGCGGGCGGCTGACCATCAGCAACCTGGCCTCCGACGTGCGGCACCTGCTGACCATGGACTACTACACGGTCAAGCTGCGCCAGCTGGCCTACGAGAGCGTCATGGCCGGACCGGACGCCCTGCACGGCGAGCTGACCACCCGGCTTCCCGCCATCCGCGCCCTGGCCGGCGACTACCCCGAATCGGCTCTCATCAAGGACCTCGGCCGCTTCGGCCGGTTCCCGATGACCAATCTCGTCGGTAGCGACGAGCCGCGCCCGAGCGGTCGCCAGCTCTACTCGTTCCTGATCAAGAGCTTCGTGCGCCACGGCCTCAAGAAGCCGCACCCGCAGGCCAGCGTCCGCCCGGACACCCATCTGCCCCGTACGGCGCCGTGGTGGACCGTGCCGAGCATGGACAGCGTGGTCATCACCAACGCCGAGGGCTCGGGCGTGACTTGGCACATCCGCGACCGCGGCATGTTCCGGTCGCTGCTCTGGTCGAGCCTGACCCAGAACCTGCGCTTCCGCCGCCGGTGGAGCACGCTGAGTGAGACGTACCGCTCGCGCGAGCACGACCTCACGTCACTGGAGTCCTGGACGTCCACCCTCGGACTCGGTCCGGTCGCCCCCGCGTCCGTTCCGGCGGCCGACACCGCTCCGGTTCCCGCCGAGAGCACCCACGAATAGGGACGAGTCCCGCGCCGCGGCATACAGCTAGAATCACGGGTGGGCCCGTTGCCCCCTCCCGGTGAAACCCAGGCAGGCGACTCGATGATAGGACCCGCGTGACGCAAATCGCTCCAGTACCCGACCTCGACGGGTTCGTCCGGCCAGGTCAAGGGGCGGGACTGATCGACGTATTCCGCCGGCGGTACCTGCTGTCCCTGCTCGTGCGCAAAGAAGTGCAAGTGCGCTACCGCGGTTCGGTGCTGGGCTGGATGTGGTCCTACGTCAAGCCGATCACGCAGTTCCTGGTGTTCTTCGTGGCCCTCGGCGTGTTCCTGCAGCTCAACGGAAGCATCCCCAACTACCCCGTGTACCTGTTCTCGGGTCTCATCGTCATCAATCTGTTCAGTGAGGCATTCAGCAACGGCACCAAGTCGTTGGTGGACAACGCGCCCCTGATCAAGAAGATCTATCTGCCCAGGGAGCTCTTCCCGGTGTCGTCCACCCTGGTGGCCTTCATCAACTTCCTCCCCCAGGCCCTCGTGCTCGGAGTCGTCTGCGTGTTCACGGGCTGGCACCCGAACCTCGTGCAGGTGCTCGGGATCCTGCTCGGAGTTCTCATCATCGTTCTTCTGGCGATGGGGCTCAGTCTGTTCTTCGGCTCGATCAACGTGTCCTTCCGCGACGCGCAGAACTTCGTCGAACTGATTCTGCTCGTCGCCACGTGGGCCTCCCCCGTGCTGTACCAGTGGAACACCGTGGCCGACAAGGTGCCGGACTGGCTGATGGTCATCTACCAGCTCAACCCCATCACGGCTGCAGTCGAGCTGCTGCACGCCGGGTTCTGGTACCCCACCACGGACGGGAGCAGCCCGCTGCCACCGAACATGTGGTTCTACGGTCTGTGCGCCCTGATCACCTCGAGCGTCCTGCTCGTGCTCGGGCAGCTCGTTTTCCGCCGATTGGAGCGCCGCTTTGCCCAAGACCTCTGACCCACAGGCCGAGGCGCAGCCGCGCCTGGCGATTATCGCCGCCGACCTCAGCAAGACCTTCCTGCTGCGCCACACCCACTCCCTCAAGGAATCGGTCATCGCGGCGCTGCGTCGCAAGCCCATCTCGTCGACCTTCAACGCACTCGATGACGTGAGCTTTCGCATCAACACCGGCGAATCCGTCGCTCTTCTCGGCTTCAACGGCTCGGGCAAGTCCACCCTGCTCAAGCTGATCTCCGGAGTACTGCGCCCTGACCGCGGCGAGGTCCTCACCCGCGGCCGGGTCGCAGGCCTGATCGAAGTGGGCGCCGGCTTCCACCCCGACCTCTCCGGGCGCGAGAACATCTACCTCAACGCAGCCATTCTGGGCATGTCGCAGAAGGAGATCGACGCGCGTTTCGACGATATCGTCGAGTTCAGCGAGATCGCCAAGTTCATCGACACCGAGGTCAAGCACTACTCCTCCGGCATGTTCCTGCGACTGGCCTTCTCGGTCGCCATCCACACCGAGGTCGACATCCTCCTCGTCGACGAGATCCTGTCCGTGGGCGACGAACCGTTCCAGCGCAAGTGCCTGGCCAAGATTCGGCAGCTGCACGCCGAGGGACGCACCCTCGTCGTGGTCAGCCACGACCTGGGCATGGTCGCCGACCTGTGCGATCGTGGCATCCTGATCGACAAGGGCCGGGTCGTCTTCGACGGCGAATCGCACGAGGCCGTCGCGCGCATGCGCGCCCAGTAACGACCGAGCGCCACACTCGCCTTCCGGCCGCACCGGTCTGTCGCAACGCACCCGCTCGGCGGTAGCCGCCAGGCCGCTCTCACGCGCGTCGGCACGCTCGGCCCCGGCATCGGGACGTCGTTGCGTTCTCGGCGCCTGAGCGGGGCACGGGGCGCCGCGCTGAGGCATCCGGTGGTCTGCCCGCTCACCATCGGCTCACCCGCGACGTCGCGCCGGGGTGTCTGTGCCGCGGTATCGGCCCCACGAACACAACAGCGCGCCCCGACCGGAGGCGGGACGCGCTGTGTGTGATGCCAGGTTAGAGGGTGGCAGCCCCACCATCGGGCAGAGTCGACACCTCCGACGGGTTGACGGTGAAGATCTGCGGAACAGACCCGCCGTTCAACGCGACCAGGTCAGACCAGGAATTCACCGCGCGGCGCTGGCCGCCGACGAGGTAGTAGACCATGGAGGACGTGCTGGACTTGAGGAACACCCGGTCGAGCGGCGCAGCGCCGGAGCGGTTGAGCACGCCGCAGGCGTCACCGAGAGCGACAACCGGAAGCCCGTGCGGGTTGCCGGCCGACACCGAGTACAGCGTGCCGCCCAGGCCGAGATAGGTCGTTCCGGAGCAGGACACCGCGCGGCTGAGCGTGGCACCCGTGGTGCCGTAGGCGTTCAGCAGCTGATCGGGCACGACACGGTAGGACCCGAGGCCCAGGGCGTCACTGGTGCCGAACGAGTCCAGTCGAAGCTTCCTGTCCAGACCGTCGGTCACCCACACCGTGGAGTCCTGGTTCGACTTCACCAGCGCGTACGGGGCGACGACGCCGCCGGGCTGGGGCAGTCCCTGCACCGTGCCGCCGGTGAGGGCGGAGATGACCGGAGCTGACCCGTTGTTGAGACGGAGCACGTCGTTCCAGCCCCAGACGGGCCGGGCGGCGCCGCCGGTGAGCAGGTACACGTCGGGCGAGCCCGGCGTGAGCACGAACGCGGCCGACGCGATGGCAGCCCCGCCGGCGAACGCGGCGCAGGTGGTTCCGTCCAGCCCGGTGACCGGAATGCCCGTTCCATTGCTGTTCAGCGCCGAGAACGCTCCGCCGTGCACGAGTCCCTCTGTGCCGTTGCAGTTCGCGACGGTGGTGAGGTCGGCCCCAGTGCGGGGGTAGCCGTTGATGGCGTTGTCGCTGAGGGTGCGGATGGAGTTGAGGCCGTACTCGGACAGGATCGCCATCGACGGGATGCGGATCCGGGATCCCCAGCCGTCGATCAGGAACACATCGCTGGACGACGCCGACTTGACTGCGGTCGCCGGCGTCGCCAGTACCCGGCCGACCGGGAACCGTTCAGCGGCGGAGTTGCGGATCGTGCCCACCCAGGGTGCGCCGCCACCGTTCAGCCGCAGAACGCCGGCCCACTCGTCGACGGGGAACCGGGTCGCCGCGTTCAGGTAGTAGACAGTGGAACTGCCCGGCTGCACAACGAACGCCGAGACGTCACCGCTGGACGGGAGCTTGGCCCACTGGCCCGGCATCAGGTCGATCGCCGTGGAGCAGTTGTATCCCCAGTCGGCCACCTGGTTGCAGGTGCTGAATCGGTGCCGGCTGTTCGCCTGCACCAGCGCGATCTCACCGGTCAGCGGGTTGCGGACCAGCTCGCTGGCGGCGGTTCCGGTGCTGTACCCGGCGATATAGGAGGCGGGCACATCGCGGTAGCTGCCCAGGTTGGCCAGGGCGTAGTAGACGTCCATGGTCGGGATGGGGTACTTCGACGTTCCGGAGATGAGGAAGAGGCCGCCACTGGATGTGTCGCGCACGATGGAGCTGCCGCTGTGGGTGTCACCGAACCAGTCTGTGAACAGCCGCCAGAAGTTGCGGTTGCCGTAGGACGAGCATCCGTCGCCGGTGCCGTACAGGTTGTTCAGCGCGGCGTCGTTCGGACGGTACGGCGTGTACAGGTAGAGCCCGGCGGTGGCCTGGTTCTCGATGTAGACGTTGGAGGAGCCGCAGGAGGAGTTCGGGTTCCACTGGATGGTGTTCCAGCGGCCCGCGACGTAGCCGCGCGACCCCGGGTTGGCCTGGTACTTCTTGAACTGGTAGGCCGCGTTGTAGAGCTGGTTGAAGAAGCCGTAGTAGTTGGCGTCGCAGTCGGCGGTGTCCGGGCAGCCGTAGCCCACGGCCTTGCGGTACTGCAGGGAGGACGGCCAGGTGTCGCTGACCAGGCTCGTCTCCTTTTCGAGGAGCACCAGCAGCGCCTGCGGGTTGATCCCGCACGCGGCCGCGACCTTGGCGATGATCGTGGCGGCGGACTCGCTGCCGGAGCCGGGGTATGCGGCGCAGCCCTCGCTCTTGGCACTCTGGCTGGCAGTGGCCTGGGAGTAGTCCTTCAGGCAGACGAAGCCGGACCGGCAGTTGGGCACCCGGGAATTCAAGAATCCCTGGATCTCGTTCGCCGTCATGGTGCCGGGGTTGTAGAACTCGGCGTCGCTGATGATGTTGCCGGGATTGAAGTCACTGGCGGTGGCTGCCTCGGCCGAATCCTGGCCCGTGGTGGCGCCGACGGTCAGTAGACCCAGCACGAGGGCGAACACGCTCAGGATCGCGACGAGGTTGCGGGCGACCGGGCGCCGAATGACGCCGGCTCCCCGCTCTGGGTCGGGTCTGTACACGTGTGGCCTCGGCTATCTGGTCGGTGATCGTGCGGCCCACCGCGGGAAACGCCCAACGAAAAGCCCTGAAACCAGCCCCCCACTGCACCAACCACGCCTCTGCGCACGTCTGACCACCCTAACGCCGAGTGCGCGCCTGAGAAGGTCTACAGGTACCGGACGCGCCGGTCAGTCGGCGTCATTGGCGTAATTTCTCACGATGAAGCGGCGGTACGCCACCCGTCTGAGGGACACCGGGACAAAACGGTACCCGCCGCGCACGAGCACATTGCGGAGGAACTGGCCACGGGTGACAAAACGGTCCTTGAGCAGGCTGCGCTGCAAGGCGATCTCGCTGCGGAACAGGGTGAGGCCGCCGCGGCGGCCGTACGCCCCCGCATCCACCCGGTACATCACCAGTGGATCCGGCAGGTTCGCCACCAGCGCGCCGGCCTGGATCATCCGGGCGAAGAGCCAGTAGTCCTCCATCAGCGGAAGTTCCCGGTAGCCGCCAGCGCGCGCCACGACCGAGCGCCGGTACACGACCGTGGGGTGGTTGAACGGGTCGTGGAAGCGCGCGGACGCGACGATGTCGTCGGCGTCGGTGGGCGGGATCCGTTTGCCGAGCACCCGGCCGGCCTCATCGAATTCCAGCATTCCGGTGCCGACCAGATCGAAGCCGGCCTCGATGACGGCCAGCTGCAGTTCGAACCGGGTCGGCAGCGAGATGTCGTCGGCGTCCATCCGGGCGACGACATCGTGGGCGCAATGTCCGAGCCCGGTCTCCAGCGCACGGGCCAGGCCCACGTTGGCGGGCAGGCGCACATGGTTGACCGGCACGGGCGATGCGGCAGTCGCGGCGGCCACGGCGGCGGCCAGATCGGTGCCGATGGGACCGTCCTGCACGATCACGACGTCGCTGGGTCGCCGGCTCTGGTCGACCACGGTGCTGGCGAACGCCTTGGCGAAGTAGGCGGCCTTGTCTCCGGCGTAGACCGGGAGCAGGAGCGAGAATTCGGTGCCGGTCATGCCCGGGCCACCCCGGCCTCGCAGGCGGCGACATCGTCGGAGGCCTCGCCCAAACCGGCCAGCGCCACAGTGTTGGGCCGCGGGCGGCTGCGGAATCCGTCGCTCAGGCCGCGGCGGAGCCCCGACACCAGGACCGGGCGGTTGGCCGAGGCGCGGAAGGTGCGCGCCCACCGACGCACGGTCGATCCGGCGTAGAGCACCTTCTCGGCCGGGCTCAGCCCGCGGGCCAGGCGCAGCAGCCACACCTTGTTGCGCACCTCATAGTAGAAGCGCTCGCCCGGGTCGATGTCGGTCGCGCCGAGCTTCACGGTCTTGTGCACGACGACGCTGGCGGGCACGAACAGCCCCCTGCTGCGGCGCAGGATGCGCGTGGAGAATTCGAAGTCGTCGTTCCAGATGAAGTAGTCGGCGATCGGCAGGCCGTGCCGGCGCACCGCGTCCGCACGGACGAGCATCGACACGAACGACGAGCTCCGCACCGGAAGCGCCTCCCGTGCCGTCGCGGCGGCGCGTTCCCGCGACCCGACGAACGGCTTGACCCGTGGGGTGTTCATCGGGTGGTCCTGGCCGTCGGTCCAGACGACTCTGGAGCCCGCGATGGTGACCAGCGGGTCGTCGCCGACACTGCCGATGAGAGCCTCGAGGGCCGTCGGGGTGGGCACGGTGTCGTCGTCCATCAGCCAGACCAGGTCGGCGTGCTGGCGCATCACGGCCCGGGCCGCCCCGATCGCGAAGCCACCGGCGCCGCCGGTGTTACGGGACACCGACACGAGGTCCGCGTACCCGAACCGGTCCCGCACCAGCGCGGCGGTGTCATCCGTTGAGGCGTTGTCGACCACCACGACCGCAGCGACCGGAACGGTCTGCGCGGCGAGGGCGTCGAGCACCTCGATGAGCAGGTCACGCCGGTTGTAGGCCACCACGACCGCGACGGTGCGAGCCGCCGACGTTCGGGTCATACCGCGACCTCGGGTGCGGGGACGCGGCTGGCGCGTGCCACGCGCACGATGCGGCCGTCGCCGTCGCGGCGGCGTCCGACCAGCCGCAGGATCGGCCAGCCGAGCAGGATCAGCAGCAGCAACGCGGCCGCGGCGAGCTGGACCGGGTAGCCGGGCGCGTAGAACGACACCGTCACGGTCTTGCCGAGCTGGTCGGCATCGAGGTCGACGCCGAGCAGGAAGGTGTCGACCGGTTCGGCGGACACCGTGCCGCCGTCCACCTGGTAGCCGGGCCACGGGATGCGGCTGAGCGCCACCTGGCCGCCGTCGGCGCCGATCTCGTCGACGCGGAACGACACGCCCATGGCGTCTTCCTTCAACACGGTGACCTGGGTGCCGTCGGACGCCCAGACGACGGAGCCGGCTCCGGCGACGGGTTCGTCGCGCACGATCAGCCGGGTCTTGGCGGTGTCTTCGGCGACATGCCAGCCCTCAGGGACAACCGACCAGTCCTTCTTGGGAACGACGGCCTTGACGGCCTGCACCGAGCTGACGCCCATCAGGTCGGCGACGGTCTTGCCGGTCTCGGGCATGGTGGTGAACAGGCGCGAATACAGCGCACCGCAGGTGGAGCCGTTGTACTGCATGCAGGTGAGCGAGTTGTACGGCGTGTAGTACACGGCGGAGTAGGCGTTCTGCACGTCTTCCTCGGTGACGTACCAGAGGTTGCCCACCAGGGTCTCGTCCCAGGCACCCGGGTCACCGAGGTCTCCGACACCGCCGGCGATGATGACGTCACCCTCGGCGTCCTCGAGCTGCTGCTGGTAGTCACTCACATCGTTGGGCACCCCGTAGTCGGGCAGCGGCGAGGTGGGCGAGGAGATGTGCTGGGGCACCAGGAGCAGCACGGTCAGGACGATCGCGGCACCGGCGACGACGGGGACGCCCCGCCCGGCCAGCCGGCCGGCGGACTCACTGCCGAGCACCGGCAGCGGACGGTCGCCGAGCACCCGGTAGGCCACCCACACCGCGGCCAGGATCACAACGGTGACCGCGGCGAGCACCTTGACGTACTGCGGGCCGGCGCTGAAGGTGAGCCCGGCGCCCAGCAGGACCAGGCCTCCCGCGACCAGGAACCGGTTGCGGCTGAGCACGGCCGGGCGGGCGTGCGACAGTCCGACGGCGACGAGCAGCAGCACAGCCAGGGTGAGATACGGCATCATGCGCACCGGGAAGCGCAGTGGCCCAAAATCGCTGGGCAGCAGCACACCCACGAGGGCGGCGATCAGCACGATCACGATGCTCAGCCGGCTCCGCAACAGGTGGCGCAGGCGCGTCAGGTCCACGAACGCCAGCAGCGGCAGGAACCACGCGATGTACAGCAGCGGGGCGTAGGGGAACTGCGCGTTGAAGAACAGGATGCCTGGCGTGCCGACGGGGGTGCCGGAGGCGAACAGTCCACTGAGGTTGACGGTGAGCAGGTCGGTGTTGCCCACCCCGCTCGTGCGGCCGGTGACCGGCGCGGTGAGCAGGCCCGGCAGGTGCACGATCACGGCGAAGCTGCCGGCCGCGAAGGCGAGCACGAACGCGCGCACGATGGAGGGCCGGTGCCGCGTGAGGAAGGCCTCGACGATGAGGGCTCCCAAGGTCAGAGCCAAGAAGATCGTGGCGTGCGCGTAGCCGATCCCGACGAGCGCGATCCCGGAGAGGATCGGCAGGGTGGGCGACTTCGCCTGCAGCACGGCCCGGCGGGCGAGCACCCAGGTCAGCGGCAGGAAGCTCCACGCCATCAATCCATTGGCCCAGGAGGGCGCATCCATATACAGGGTGAAGCCGGCCAGCGGCGCGGCGACGGCGACGAGCGCAGCCCAGGGGCGCAGTGCCCCGAAATTGCGCGCAAGGGCGTACACGCCCAGGCCGCCCAGAAGCAGGCAGAGCATCTTGATGACGGTGCTGAAGATCAGGGCGCTACCGGACAGGTGGGCGCCGATGCCCACAACCCAGAGGACCGGGCTGAGGATGCCCCAGGCACCCTCTGCGAGGTAGTTACCGGACTGCCAGACCCGCGGGTTGATCAGCGACCAGTCCAGGTCGAGCACCCGGCGACCGATCTCGTACCACTGCCCGAAGGCTCCGGATTGGCTGTCATCGACGTAGTAGAAACCGGGGTCGAAGAGCAGCGGGATGGACGCTCCCGCCAGGACCGCCACCACGACGAGAATGGGCCACACTATTTTGGACTGCACCAGAAGATTATCCCTCACGGTGCCTTCACAACCGCACGACGGGGGTCAGCCGGTATCGTGGTGGGGTAGTTTCCCACAACGAAACGAGCCATCACCTACATATGAGTACCAACTCGCTGCCTTCGGGCCCCACTCCTTCCAGCCAGGCCGAACCCCTCGTCTCCATCGTGATCCCCGCGTACAACAACGCTGATTACCTGGACGACACGATGAAGTCGGTTCTCGGTCAGACCTACACCAACCTCGAGGTGATCGTCTCCGACCACGCGTCGACCGACGACACCTGGGCGGTCATGCAGCGCTACAGCTCCGATCCCCGGGTCACCCTGCTGCACACCGAGGGCGGCGGCGGGGCCCTGCGCAACTGGAACCGGGTGAGCCAGGCGGCCACGGGCGAGCTGATCAAGCTCGTCTGCGGCGACGATCTGCTCTACCCCACCATCGTTGCCCAGCAGGTAGCCGCTCTCGTGTCCACGCCCGGCGCTGTGCTCGCCGCCTCGCCGCGCGACATCGTCGACGCCAACGGCGTTCCGGTGCTCAAGGACCGCGGCCTGGCCGGCCTGACCGGCGTGCACGACGGCACCGTCGCCGTGCGGAAGACCGTGACCCAGGGCACCAACATCTTCGGCGAGCCCGGCTGTGTGCTCATGCGCACGAGCGTTCTCAAGAAGGTCGGCTGGTGGGATTCCCGCTGGCCCTACCTGATCGATGAGACCTCTTATTCCCTGGTGCTCCTCGAGGGTAAGTTCGTCGGCGTTCCCGGCAGCCTGGCCGGATTCCGTATCTCCGACAGCCAGTGGAGCGTGCGGCTGGTCAACGAACAGGCCGAGCAGGCGATCGGCTTCCACAACTGGATGGCCCAGACCCGGCCCGACGTCGTCTCCGGCCTCGACCGGCGAATCGGCAACACCCGCGCCCGCATCATGGCCCAGGTGCGCCGGCTGGCGTACCTCTGGCTCGGCCGTCGCATGTCCAAGGCGGTGAAGGCGGATGCAGCGGCCTGAGCTCCCGGCTGACGAAACCGGCCGTGTGATAGGTTCTGAACCCGTGACACTCCCCTCTGCAGAACCCGACGTCGCCGACCACAGCATCTCGATCGTGATCCCCGTCTACCAGGGCGAACGCACCCTGGCCGCCGTGCTCGGCGAGATCGAACCGCTGACCCGGCTGAGCATCACCCCGGACGGCTACACCTTCCAGGTGGAAGAGGTTCTGCTGGTCTTCGACCACGGGCCGGACAACTCCGCCTCGATCATCCGCGACATCACCGAACGCTACCCGTTCGCCCGCGGCATCTGGCTGAGCAAGAACTTCGGCCAGCACGCCGCCACCCTGGCCGGCATGGCCTCCTCCGGCGGCGACTGGATCGTCACCCTCGACGAGGACGGCCAGCACGACCCGCGCGCCATCGGCGGGATGCTGGACACCGCCATGCGTGAGCAGGCCTCCGTCGTCTACGCCAAACCCACCAATCCCGCCCCGCACGGTGCTCTCCGCAACGGCGCGTCCAAGGCCGCCAAGTACCTGCTCACCAAGCTGTCCGGCTCGGGTGCCGCCGCCGACTACCAGAGCTACCGGCTCATGCTCGGCAACATCGGCCGCAGCGTCGCCGCGTATGCCGGCAGCGGCGTGTACCTCGACGTCGCCATCGGTTGGGTCGCGGCCCGCGTCACGACGTCTCCGGTGGAGCTGCGCGAGGAGGGCGAACGTAGCTCCGGCTACTCCGCACGCCGGCTGTTCTCGCACTTCTGGCGCATGATCCTCACCACCGGCACCCGGGGGCTGCGGCTCGTCAGCGGCCTGGGCGTGATCTTCGCCCTCGTCGGCGTAGTCTTCGCCGTGGTCATCTTCATCCAGCGGCTCGCCGGCGACATCGCCATCCAGGGGTGGGCGTCGTTGAGCGTTCTGGTGCTCCTGAGCGCCGGGTTCATCCTGTTCTCGTTGGGCATCATCGCCGAGTACATCGGCATCAACGTGAACATGGCCATGGGCAAGCCGCCGTACCTGATCACCACCGACCCGGCGGATGGGCCTCTCGGGCGGACGCACAAAGCCGCGAAGTGACCACATACGCCTGGGTGATCGGGGCCCGCGGCCTGTTGGGCAGCGCCACCGCCGCCGCCATCGAGCGGCGCAACGGCTGGGTGCTGCTGCCCGCTGATCCTCTGCCCTGGGCCGACGATGAGGCGATGGCCGCCACAGCCGCGGCCACCGCCGAACGGCTGCTGCGCACCGCCGCCACGGAGTCCGCCGACTGGGCCGTGCTCTGGCTGGCCGGAAACGCTGTCACCTCCACACCCCCGGCCGCCATCGCGGCGGAGCTCGCCCAGCTCAGGCTGGTGCTTGACGCCGTCGCCCTGGCCGCCGGCGCGCACGGCACCGCCCTGCGCGGCGCGCTCTTCTATGCTTCCTCGGCCGGCGGCGTCTACGGCGGGTCGGCGCATCCGCCGTTCGACGAGACCAGCCTTCCGGTGCCGATCTCCGGTTACGGCCGATTCAAGCTCGACGCCGAGGCGAGCCTGTTCGCCTTCTCCCGCGCATCGGGCGTCTCGGTCCTGGCCGGCCGGATCGCCAACCTCTACGGACCCGGCCAGAAGCTCGGCAAGATGCAGGGTCTCATCTCGCATCTCGCGAAAGCGCAGTTCTCCCCCAAGCCGGCGTCGATCTTCGTTCCATTGGAGACCATGCGCGACTACATCTACGTGCGCGACTGCGCCGAGCTTGTCGTCGACTGCGTCACCAGGCTCCAGTCGGTGACCGCTCGTGGCGGCCGCACCGAGGCGATCAAGAACCTCGCCTCCGGCCAGGCCGTGACGATCAGCAACCTGCTCGGACACATCCGCACCCTGGCCAAGAGCAAGCCCAACGTCATGCTCGGCTACTCCGCCGAGGCCTCCATGCAGGGCCTGGACCTGCGGATCACGTCGACCGTGTGGCCGGACCTGGACAAGCGCCAGCTCACCAGCTTGCCCGCCGGCATCAAGGCCACCATGGACGACGTGCTCGCGCACATCCAGTCCGGCGGCTGAGCCGCCCCAGCCCGCCCGTGAAACCGCCGGGGCGGGAAGCACAACCCCCACGTCAGTTTTCGTGTTGGTTACGCACCGAGAAGGCCCCGTGGATCAGATCCACGGGGCCTTCGGCACATCGGCGGGTGCTCAGTCGGTGCTGAGCAGGCCCTTGAGGTAGACGCCGTAGCCGCTCTTGGCGAGCGGGGCGGCGAGGCGGGCGAGTTGGGCGTCGTCGATCCAGCCGGCGCGCCAGGCGATCTCTTCGATGCAGCCGATCTTGTGGCCCTGGCGGTCTTCGATGACGCGCACGTATTCGCTGGCCTGCATCATGGATTCGAAGGTGCCGGTGTCCAGCCAGGCGGTGCCGCGGTCCAGGACCTGCACGTGCAGGTTGCCCTGGTTGAGGTAGCGCTCGTTGACGGTCGAGATCTCCAGCTCGCCGCGGGCGGAGGGTTCGATGGACTTGGCGATCTCGACGACGGAGTTGTCGTAGAAGTACAGTCCGGGCACGGCGTAGTTGCTCTTGGGCTTGGCCGGCTTCTCCTCGATCGACACCGCGGTGAACTTGTCGTCGAACTCGACCACGCCATAGGCGGTGGGGTCGGAGACGTGGTACGCGAAGATCAGGGCGCCGTCGATGTCGGCGTTGTTGCGGAGCGCCGTTCCCAGGCCCGCGCCGTGGAAGATGTTGTCGCCGAGGACCAGGGCGACGCTGTCGTCGCCGATGAAGTCCTCACCGATGATGAACGCCTGCGCGAGACCGTCCGGGGACGGCTGCACGGCGTACTCGATGTTGATGCCCAGGTCGGACCCGTCGCCCAGCAGCGCCTTGAACTGGTCGTTGTACTCCGGGGTGGTGATGATGAGGATGTCCTTGATATCGGCCATCATCAGCGTCGACAGCGGATAGAAGATCATCGGCTTGTCGTAGATCGGCATCAGCTGCTTGGAGATGCCCTTGGTGATCGGCCACAGGCGGGTGCCCGATCCGCCGGCGAGAATGATTCCGCGCATGTCTAGTTCCGTTCGTTCAGCGAGTCGTAGTAGGCGCGGGCGGCGTTCCACTCGGGAAGCAGTCCGCTCGCGGCGGCCTCGGCGAGGCTCGGGGCGTCGGTGTCCTTGGGCGAGAGCAACAGTTCGCCGGCCGACGAGGGGAAGACCAGGCCGACCTGCTCGTCGAGCGGGTTGATGCCGTGTTCGGCGCCGGCGCTGTAGGTCGAGGAGACCAGGTAGCTCACGGTGGCCTTGTCGGTCAGCGCGACGAACGCGTGGCCGAGGCCCTCGGCGAGGTACACGGCCTTGCGGTCCACGTCATCCAGCAGCACCGAATCCCACTGCCCGAAGGTGGGCGAGCCCACCCGGATGTCGACGATGAAGTCGATGATCGCACCGTGCGTGGCGGTGACGTACTTCGCCTGTCCCGGCGGGATGTCGGCGAAGTGGATGCCGCGCACCACACCGCGGCTGGACACGCTGGTGTTCGCCTGGCGCAGGTCCAGCGGGTGCCCGACCACCTCGGAGAGCTTGTCGAAGCGGTACCACTCGAGGAAGACCCCCCGGTCGTCCCCGAACTGCTTCGGGGTCACCTCGTAGGAATCGGGGACGGAGAGTTCGCGAATCTGCACGGTTGCCAGCCTAGCAATGTGCGTCCAGTACAATCGCGTAGGCCCTTTACGCAAACGGAATGGTTACCTCTCTATGAAGATCCTCGTTACCGGCGGCGCCGGTTTCATCGGCTCGAACTTTGTTCGCCGCACCCTGCAGGACGCCTACCCGGGCCTGGAAGGCGCTGAGGTGGTCGTTCTCGACGCCCTCACCTACTCCGGGAACCTGGAGAACCTGGCCCCCGTGGCCGACTCCCCCCGGTACTCCTTCGTCAAGGGGGACATCCGTGACGGTGCCCTGCTCGACACTCTCTTCCCCGGCCTGGACGCCGTGGTGCACTTCGCTGCGGAGTCCCACGTGGACCGGTCCGTCCGCGACGCGTCGATCTTCGTCGAGACCAACGTGCTCGGCACCCAGCAGCTGCTCGACGCGGCGCTGCGCAACGACCTGCCCCGGTTCGTGCACGTGTCCACCGACGAGGTCTACGGCTCCATCGCCGAGGGCTCCTGGAACGAAGAGCGGGCCCTCGAGCCCAACTCCCCGTACTCCGCGTCGAAGGCCGGAAGCGACCTGCTCGCCCGCAGCTACCACCGCACCCACGGCCTGAACGTGTCGATCACGCGCTGCTCGAACAACTACGGCCCGTACCACTTCCCCGAGAAGGTCATCCCGCTGTTCGTGACCAACCTCATCGACGACCTGCACGTTCCCCTCTACGGCGAGGGCAACAACATCCGCGACTGGCTGCACGTGGACGACCACACCCGCGCCATCGCCATGGTGCTGGTCAAAGGCCGCGCGGGCGAGATCTACAACATCGGCGGCGGCACCGAGCTGACCAACGTCGAGCTCACCCAGCTGCTCCTCGACGCGACCGGTAAGGACTGGTCCTACGTCGACCGCGTCGCCGACCGCCTCGGCCACGACCTGCGCTACTCCGTGGACATCTCGAAGATCCAGGCCGAACTCGGCTACTCTCCCGAGGTGCCCTTCGCCCAGGGCCTGGCCGACGTCGTGCAGTGGTACCGCGACAACCGCTCCTGGTGGGAACCGCTCAAGGCCCGCGCGGCGCTGAGCTAGCATGACCCGCTATCTGATCGCCGGGGCGGCCGGGATGCTCGGCCGCGATCTGCAGACGGCCCTCGCCGGACGCGACGTGACGGCCGTTGACCGCACCGAACTCGACATCACCAATCTCGCGGCAGTCCGCGAGGCGGTGACCGGGTTCGACGTGATCATCAACGCCGCCGCGTACACCGCGGTCGACGCGGCCGAGGAGCACGAGGCCGACGCCTACCTGGTGAACGCCATCGGCCCGCGCAACCTGGCGATCGGAGCGGCCGCTGTCGGCGCCAAGCTCGTACAGATCTCCACCGACTACGTCTTCGACGGCACCGGCACCAGCCCGTACCCCGAGGACACCGCGATCGACCCGATCAACGCCTACGGGCGCACCAAGGCCGCGGGCGAGCAGTTCGTTCTCACCGAGAACCCGGCGGGCAGCTTCATCGTGCGCACGGCCTGGCTCTACGGCGCCCACGGTCCCAACTTCGGCCGCACCATGCTGACCCTCGCCGCGGGCCGCGACACCGTCTCGGTGGTCGCCGACCAGTTCGGTCAGCCCACCTGGACCGTCGACCTGGCCGCCCAGATCGTGGCCCTGCTCGACGCGGATGCCCCCGCCGGGATCTACCACGGCACCAACGCCGGGCAGACCTCCTGGTTCGGCTTCGCACAGGCCGTGTTCGAAAGCGCCGGCCTGGACTCCGAGCGAGTACGGCCCACGGACAGCAGCACATTCGTGCGACCCGCCGCCCGGCCGTCCTACTCGGTCCTCGGGCACGACGCCTGGGCCGCGGCCGGCCTGACCCCGATGCGCGACTGGACCGAAGCCCTCGCCGACGCCGCCGGCCGCGGCGCCTTCGACCCGTCATGATCACCCTCCGGGTCGTCGTGGACCAGCTGATCTCGCCCGTTCCGGGCGGGCTCGGCCGGTACACCGAGGAACTCACCCGGTCGCTGATCAGCACGGCGCCGACGGACTGCGCGGTCGAAGGCATCGTCTCGGCCGCCAGCGCGGAGAACTACGCCCAGATCGAAGCCGCCCTGCCCGGGCTGGCCGGCCTGCACAAGATGGCGTTGGCCCGCCGCGAGCTGTCCGCTGCCTGGCAGCTGGGCGTAGCCACCTCGGCGGGTCACGGCCTCGTGCACGCCCCGGGCCTGTTTGCACCGCTCCGCCGGCACGACCGGGCCAGGGACGAGACGCAGGTGGCCGTGACGGTGCACGACGTGCTCGCCTGGACGCACCCGGAGTCGCTCACCCCCACCACCGTGGCCTGGACCAAGATGATGCTCAAGCGCGCCCGCAAGCACGCCGATGCCATCGTGGTGCCCAGCCACGCCCTCGCCGATCAGCTTCGGGAGGTCATGGACTTCGGTGACCGGGTGCGCGTCATCGGTGGCGCCGTCAGCAGTGGACTGACCCTCCCCACCAATTCGGCCGCAGCAGAGGCCCTGGCGGTGTCCCTGAAGCTCCCCGACCAGTACATCCTCACCGCCGGCACCCTCGAGCCGCGCCGTGCCGTCACGGCCCTCATCACGGCTCTGGGCCTTCCGGGCGCCGCCGACCTGCCGCTGATCGTCCTCGGCCCCGATTCCTGGGGCGATCTCACGCTGGCGTCGGTCGCCGACGAGGCGGGCCTTGCGCCCGACCGGGTGCGATCGATGCACGGGCTGACCGACCAGGAACTCGCGCTCGTCATGAGCCGAGCATCGGTGTTCGTCTACCCGAGCCTGGAGGAGGGCTTCGGCCTACCCATCATCCAGGCGTTCCAGTTCGGCACCCCGGTCATCCACTCCGACGCCCCCGCCCTGGTCGAGGCCGGCGGCGATGCGGGTTTCGCCGTGGAACGCGGTGACGCGGCCGGCTATCCCGAACGGCTGAGCGCGGCCCTGGGGCGCGTGCTCGGCGACACCGAGCTCGCCACGCGTCTGCGCATCTTCGGCAGCGACCGGGCCAAGGCCTTCACCTGGCGGGACACCGCCGAGCGGGTCTGGCAGCTGCACGCCGACCTCTGAGCCCTCGCGTCAGCGCCGATGGGCCCCGAAGCTGACCGCCCCGAGCGGCGGCCGCTCAGCACCGGCTCACCGCGGATGCATCAGCCGCTACCTCAGGGTGCGGGCGTCTCCACGACCGGGTTGAGCGCCGCATCGATGAGTCCGGCGATGTAGTCGTAGTCGGGGTCGGTCGGATCGACGCCGTTGTCCGGTACCAGTTCGACGGCGCCCACCGGCAGTTCCTTGGTCTTGGCCGCGAGGGTGGTGAAGTAGCCGAGCATGCCCTGGGGCACGTCGGTCTTGACGACCTCTTCACCGGCCTGCGCCACACCCTGAAACTTCGTGAGCACGTTCGCGGGGTTGAACTGCTTGAGGATGGCTTCCTGCAGGACACGCTGGCGGGACATCCGGTCGTAGTCGCTCGAGCCGTGCCGGGCCCGGCCGTACCAGAGGGCGGTGAAACCGTCCATGTGCTGCTGTCCGGCTTCCACCCAACCCTCGACATCGCTCAGGTCGTCCTCCTGGCCGCCGATGGGCAGCCGCTCCGCCACGTTGATGTCGACGCCGCCGAGGGCGTCGATGAGCTGGGCGAAGCCCTGCATGTCGATCAAGACGTAGTACTGGATCGTCAGGCCGGTGACGCCGCTGGCGGCGTCACGCATGGCCTCGATGCCCGGTTCGCTGCCCTCCGAGACCGCGTCCGGGTACATGTCCGGGCTCTTGAGCTCGACCTCGGTGTAGATCGAATTGAGCTGGCAGACGTCCACGTCGCAGGTATCGTCGTAGCCGTAGCCGTTCGGGTAGGACGCGTAGAGCGGGGAGTCCTCCGGGAACGGCACGTTCTCGAGGTCGCGGGGCAACCCGATGATGTCGGCTTTGCCGGTCTCGGCGTCGATGCTCACCACCGAGGTGCTGTCGGGGCGCATGCCCAGACGGTCGGCGCCGGCGTCGCCGCCGAGGAGCAGAATGTTGTAACGGCCGTCGACGGGTGGTTCGGAGGGGCCGGCGGCGAAGACGGAGGAGAGGAATCCGCTCGTCGTGGTGGCGAAGTAGGCGCCGTAGCCGGCGCTGCCGGCGACCGCGACCATGGCCACGGTGGCCAGGCCGGCGATGAACGGGCGCATCTTGGGCCGCGCCTTGATGAGCCGGATCAGGCGCATGGTGTCGAAGGTCAGGATCATCCACACCACGGCGTAGAACACCAGCGCGATGGCCAGCACCCAGAGGGCGATGGAGTTGGTGGCGATCGTGAGCAGAATCTCAGGATTCACGGCGTAGACGATCGCGGCGACCGCTGCCGCAACCAGCAGGGTCAGGGTGGCGCGCAGGCCGAACCGGCCGAGTTTCCGGCTGCCGGCCAGCACCTGCACTGAGCCCGGGATGATGATGTTGAGCACCACGAGCCACCAGGCCCGGCGGGTCATGACCTGGCTTGAGCCGGTGTTCGGGTACCGGATCGGGCTGCTGGCCTGGCTCATAGTTTCGCTTGCAGGGCCGTGTTCTTCTGCTCCACCTGCTCGGCCAGGTCCGCGGCGTAGCCTTCCAACTTGAGGCGCAGGGAGTCATCGGCCGTGGCCAGGATCTTGACGGCGATCAGCGCCGCGTTGCGCGCGCCGCCGATCGACACCGTCGCCACCGGAACGCCCGCGGGCATCTGCACGATCGACAACAGGGAGTCGAGGCCGTCCAGCCGGCCGAGCGGAACGGGAACGCCCACGACGGGCAGGGTGGTCACCGCGGCGAGCATGCCCGGGAGGTGGGCAGCGCCGCCCGCTCCGGCGATGATCACCTTGAGGCCGCGGGACTGCGCATCCTGGCCGTAACGGATCATCTTCTCGGGTGTGCGGTGCGCAGAGACGACCTGCACCTCGTGGGCCACGCCGAAGTCCTTCAGCAGCGCCGCGGCGTCGCTCATGACGTTCCAGTCGGAGTCGGATCCCATCACGACACCGACGAGGACGTCGGGCGGGGACACGGGCTCGGGGGCGCTCGTCGAGAGGTTGTCTGGCACGGAGACGATCTTAGGCTTCAGTCCTGGAAAAACGCCGCAGTGGCACGCGCCTGGTAGGTGACCGAGTCCAAATCCGCGCCGGATGCCGTGACATGGCCGATCTTGCGCCCCGGACGCGGGTCCTTGCCGTAGTTGTGCACCTTGACCAGCGGCTGCTCGGCGAACGCGGCGGGGTAACGGTCGGCCATGCTGCCCTCCACCGGGCCGCCGAGCACGTTCACCATCACTGACCACGGTTCGCGCAGGCCCGTTCCGCCCAGCGGCAGGTCGAGCACGGCACGCAGGTGCTGCTCGAACTGGCTCGTGACGGCCCCGTCGATCGACCAGTGGCCGCTGTTGTGCGGGCGCATGGCGAGCTCGTTCACGAGCAGCCGGCCATCCGTGGTCTCGAAGAGTTCGACGGCGAGCACGCCGGTGACGCCGATGCCTTCTGCGACCCGTTCGGCAATGTCGGCGGCCACGTCGCTCAGCCGGCCCGCGGACTTCGGTGCGGGGGCGATGACCTCGGCGCAGACGCCGTCCAACTGCACGGTCTCCACCACGGGCCAGATCGCGATCTCGCCGGACGGGCGCCGGGCCACGACCTGGGCGAGTTCCCGGCGGAAGTCGACGAGCTCCTCCACCAGGAGGGCGCCGGCATTGCCGTCTTCGGCGAGCGCGAGGAACCAGTCGTCGGCCTCGTGGGCGTGCTGCACGACCCGGACGCCTTTGCCGTCGTAGCCGCCGCGGGCCGTCTTGACGACCGCCCGGCCGCCGTGATCGGCCAGGAAGGCAGCGAGTTCGTCGGCGTCCTGCACGCGCGCCCAGTCGGGAACGGGGAGCCCGAGTTCGGTGAGCCGTTCGCGCATGAGGAGCTTGTCCTGGGCGTAGAGGAGCGCATCCGGACCCGGGTGCACGCTCACCCCACGCGCGACGAGCTCGCGCAGCACAGCCTGCGGAACGTGTTCGTGGTCGAAGGTGATGACGTCGACGGTGTCGGCGAAGGCCAGCACGGTGTCCAGGTCGCGGTAGTCCCCTACCGACACCGCGGCGAGCGCGGCGGACATCCCGTCGGCCTCGGCGAGCACCCGCAGGTCCAGGCCCAGGTTCACCGCGGCGGGGATCATCATGCGGGCCAGCTGGCCTCCGCCGATCACACCAACGATCGTGCTCATCTGTTCACCAATTTCTGTGCGAGCGTTCATCCCAAGGGCTACGAACTCCCAGGATGGGAAATATGTCGCGTCGTAGACTGCGAAAGAAGCGCGTTATCCCGCTCCACCTTCTATTTTGACCTATCTTTCGGACGGAAGCATGCCGAGAATGACGCCCCGCAGACACCGACTCTTCGCGTTCGCCGCGCAGCTTGCCAAGTTCGGCATGGTCGGACTCGTGGGCTTCGCCGTCGATGTGACGGTGTTCAACCTGCTGCGCTCGACGATCTTCTCGCCGGAGAACCTGGACTCCGGGCCGATCTGGGCCAAGGTCGTCTCAACGGTCCTCGCCATCCTGGCCAACTGGGTGGGCAACCGGTACTGGACGTTCTCGAAGAACCGGCAGTCTCAGACCCTGCGCGAGGGACTGGAGTTCTTCTTCGTCAGCTTCATCGGCATGGGCATCGGCCTGGCTTGCCTGTGGGTGAGCCACTACGTGCTCGGTTACACCAGCGTCGTCGCCGACAACATCTCGTCCAACGTGGTCGGGCTCCTGCTCGGTGCCGTATTCCGGTTCGTGCTCTACCGCTACTGGGTGTTCGCCCCCGACCGCCGCACCCGGGTCATAGCGCCGGCCACGGCACCCGTATCCGGTCCCGTTCCGGCCACGACGGGCTCGTTACGGCTGGCGACCCGTCCAGAAAGCTGATTCCTCGCCGAACGCCGACTGTTCCTGGCGTCTGGTGCTCATCACGGTCTGCGAGCGTTCCATCAGGTCCTGCAGAACACGCTGCAGCAGCCCGGCATCGGGCACATCGCGCAGCAGCAGCGGATGCTCCAGGCCGGAATTGATCCGCACGGTGCCCGACCGGAACAGCGACTGCAGCCAGGTGCGCTGCACGCTGACATCGTAGCCGCGGCTGTGCAGCAGCTCCTGGCGCACGTGCACGAAGATGCCGTGCACCACGATAAGGCGCCGGGTGGTCACGGTGTAGCGCCGGGTGAGCCAGGCGATCAGCGGGATCAGCCAGAACAGCACCACCACGAGCGCGGCCCCGACCAGCACCAGCACGTTCTCCCAGGGCTCCGCGAAACTGCCGTAGAAGTAGCCGGTGGCACCGCACACCCCGATCAGGACGAGTGTGGGCCAGAAGAGCGCACGGGCGTGCGAGCGCAGCCGGGCTACGACCACCTCGGGCGGGGCGGCCGCCGGCGCGGCACCGGGGGGCGTGCTGGCTGGGTTGGTCATAACCCATTAATACCTCAGATGCGTCACGTCTCCCGCGGCCACGGCCTGCAGCTCGCCGTTGGTCTGGTCTTCCACGATCAGCCGGCCGTCGACATCCAGGCCGACTGCGGTGCCGACCAGGTCGTTGCCGCCGGGCAGTTCCACCCGCACGGCGCTGCCCAGCGTGCCGCACAGCTCGCTGACCTCCGCGCGGAGGCCGCTGGCGTCGGGGTCGGCTCCGTGCTCGAGGAACTTTGTCACAAGAGTGCTGAGGCTGGTGAGGTAGGCGGCCAGCACCGCATCCGGGTCTGGCACGCTGCCGGTGACCAGCATCAGGGAGGTGGAGGTGAGCGTGGGAAGGTCGTGTTCGTCCAGGGCCAGGTTCAAGCCGGTACCGATGCACAGCCCGCTTGCGTCCGGCAGCAGCTCGGACAGCACCCCGGAGACCTTGTAGCCGTCGATGAGGACATCGTTGGGCCACTTGAGCGTGACCTCGTGCCGGGGGGCCTCCTCGCCGTCGGTGCCGTCGGGCGCGGCGGCGTCCACGACAGCTCGGACGGCCCGGGTCATCGCCGCGCCAGCCAGGAGCGGGAACCAGCCGAACCGGTTGACCGGCAATGGTCCGGAGGCCAAGCGGGGGCGCAGGAGCACCGAGACGGCCAACGACTTGCCGCTGGGCGCCATCCAGACCCGGCCGAGCCTGCCGCGGCCGCCGGTCTGGTTGTCGGTGACGATGACCGACAGGTCGGGCCAGGCCGCGGCATCCGGCCCCGTCGCCCGGGTCACCAGCACGTCGTTGGTCGAGCCGGCCTCCGGGAGGTACTCGAACCGGGCCCCGACGGACCTGCTGATCGGAAATTCCATAACCTGCGCCTCTTCCCTCACCCCCTGCGGGTGCATAACTCCTGCAATTCTGCCCAGTTTGGCCGGGCACCGCAGGATTCGGCCGGGTCGAGCGGGAATTGCAGGAGTGGCGCACGGGACCATGCACGGGGCGGGGCCCTGGGAGGCCGGCGGGGTGGGGCCGGTAGAGTGAACGGCGTGACTGAGAACTCGACCGGACCAGACCTGTACACGACGGCTGGGAAACTTGCCGACCTCAAGCAGCGCTATCACGAGGCCGTGACGGCGAGCGGCGACGCGGCCATTGAAAAGCAGCACGCCAAGGGCAAGATGACCGCCCGCGAGCGGGTGGCCGAGCTGCTTGACGAAGGCTCGTTCGTCGAGCTGGACGAGTTCGTGCGGCACCGTACCGTGGCCTTCGGCATGGAGAAGAAGCGTCCGTACGGTGACGCCGTCGTCACCGGTACCGGTACCATCCACGGCCGCCAGGTGGCCGTGTACTCCCAGGACTTCACAATCTTCGGCGGGTCGCTCGGCGAGGTCGCCGGCGAGAAGATCATCAAGGTCATGGACCTGGCCCTTAAGACCGGCGTGCCCATCATCGGCATCCTCGACTCCGGCGGAGCGCGCATCCAGGAGGGTGTGGTGGCCCTGGGCAAGTACGGCGAGATCTTCCGCCGCAACACCGCAGCCTCCGGCGTGATCCCGCAGATCTCCATCATCTGCGGCCCCGCCGCCGGCGGCGCCGTGTACTCCCCCGCCCTGACGGACTTCGTGATCATGGTCGACAAGACCAGCCAGATGTTCGTCACCGGCCCCGACGTGATCAAGACCGTCACCGGCGAAGACGTGGGCATGGAGGAGCTCGGCGGTGCCCTCACCCACAACTCGATCTCCGGTGTGGCGCACTACCTGGCCAGCGACGAGTCCGACGCCCTGGACTACGCACGCACGCTGCTCAGCTTCCTGCCGGACAACAACCTGGCCGAACTGCCCGTTTTCGACAGCGAGGTCGAGCTCGAGACCACGGATGCCGACCTCAAGCTCAACACGCTGATCCCCGATTCTCCCAACCAGCCCTACGACGTGAAGACCGTCATCGAGCACATCGTCGACCACGGCGACTTCCTCGAGACGCAGCCGCTGTTCGCGCCGAACATCGTGGTCGGCTTCGCCCGCATCGAGGGCCGCAGCGTCGGTATCGTCGCCAACCAGCCGAACTCCATGGCCGGCACCCTGAACATCCCCGCCGGCGAGAAGGCCGCCCGGTTCGTGCGGTTTTGCGACGCGTTCTCGATCCCGATCCTCACCCTCGTCGACGTGCCCGGCTTCCTGCCCGGCACCGACCAGGAGTGGACCGGCATCATCCGCCGCGGCGCGAAGCTTCTCTACGCCTACGCCGAGGCCACAGTGCCGCTGATCACCGTGATTCTGCGCAAGGCCTACGGCGGCGCGTACATCGTGATGGGCTCCAAGCAGCTCGGCGCCGACATCAACCTGGCCTGGCCGACCGCCGAGATCGCGGTGATGGGCGGCCAGGGCGCCGTGAACATCCTCTACCGGGCCGAGATCAAGAAGGCCGAGGCCGCCAACGAGGATGTCGCGGCCGTGCGCAGCCGCCTGGCCAACGAGTACACCTACAACGTGGCCAGCCCGTTCCTGGCCGCCGAACGCGGCGAGCTGGACGGCGTCATCGAACCGGCGGCGACGCGGGTGTCGGTGGTGAAGGCCCTGCGGGCGCTTCGCACCAAGCGCGCCAGCCTGCCGGCCAAGAAGCACGGGAACATCCCGCTGTAGGCGGCGTCTCTCATGACCGACACAGAGCTCCCGGCCGGCTTCGACCCGGCCGACCTGACCTTCATCACCACCGGCGTCACCGACCAGGAGGCCGCCGCGGTGACGGCCGTGCTGCGGGCGATGCTGCGGGCCGAGTCAGACAACTTGCGCGCCGCTCCGGACGAGAGCCGCAGCCCCTGGCAGGACAGTGCGCGCGCCATCCGCGAGCCGTTGGCCCGCGGCGACGAACGTTGGCGGGGCTTCACGGCCTAGGCCGCGGTACCCCTGGCGGCGGCCCGATGGACTGTCCCCCTAAATGACGACTTTTCCCCGGTGCCGACTGGCAGCAGTATTACTAGTGCTGGGTGTTGCTTTCGGGTGACACCACCAGATATTCGCCGACTAGGGTAAGCAGGCGGATGTTTGGGGGCGCGTCAAGGCGACATTCGGGTTGTCGCCTCGACACGGAAATGTCGGAAGGGGATCTGCTTCGGTAGGTCCCCTTCCGCACGTCTGCGCTCAGTGCTCAGTGCCGCCGGGTCGTCGCCCCCGCCACGCCGCGGGCGTGTTGCGCACGCGGGATCTCCAACCAGAGGTCCACCTCTTCGTCGGAATCCTGGCCGAGAGCGCTGAGACGCGGGTCCGGGCTGTTCAGGCCCACCACGGTGACGGCCGTGCCCGATCCGTCGGCCGCCGTGCGGGCGATGATCGTCGACGCCGAGGTACCCGCCATGGCGTCGGCCAGCGTGTTTAGCACGACCTCCAGATCCGTGCCCACCAGGTCATCGATGCCGCCCTCGTCGAGCAGGGTCACGGTGGCGCCGCGGCGGCGCGCCGACATCACCTCACGGCGCACGGCTTCGTTGAGCAGCCGGCGTCCGCGGATCTCGTCGCGGATGGCGGCCTCCAGGTAGCGGCATTCCTGCCGTTGCCCCTCGGAGAGCGCGCCGCCGGCCGCGATGATGTGGCGCAGCATCGGCGCGGCCAGGCGGATGGTCTGGGCCAGGCGCACCTGCCGTTCGTAGAGGTGCGCTTCCTGGGCGGCCTGCCATTCGGTGGCCTCCCGTTCGGCGAGGCCGTACTGGCGGGCGTCCCGGCCGGCCTTGGCCAGCGCGCGGGCCAGCATCACCGCCACCACCACCCAGACCACACTGCCGATGACACCCATCGACGCCAAAGCCCCCGCGCCGGCCCAGACGACCGTGTGGGCGACCAGGAAGGCCACCCCCACCCAGGCCAGGGTCGCGCGCCTCCGCGTCGCCGTGATGGTCATCAGGGTGCCAACCGCGGCCACGTACCAGGTGGCGTACCCGTTGTCGGGCACCGACCCGTCGAGCTGGCTGCCCACGAGCAGCGGAACGGCGATGCACACGGCGACGTTGAAGAACCCGAGCCACAGCGACATCCGCGCCGGGCTGGTGGGCCACAGGCTCATGGTGGTGGCCGCCGCGTAGAGCAAGATCGCGATCAGCGGCGGGACCGGGGACGCCGGCACGCCCAGCGAGTAGAACGCCAGGATCACGTGATAGGCCGAGAAGAGCGCGGCGAGCGAGAGGATCAGCCCGCGGGGAACCGTGATCACGCGTCGTCACCGCCGTCGCTCAGCGGCCATTCGATCTGGATCGACGTGCCTCGGCCGAGGCCGCTGCGCACGTGCACCATGCCGCCGGCCGTGGCCACGCGCTCTCTGATGGAGATGCGCAGGCCCAGTCGTTCGCTCGGCACCAGCTCGGGGTCGAAGCCCACACCGGAGTCGGCGATCTCGATGGTGCAGCCACCGAGCAGATTGGCGTTCATCCGCACCGACCGCGGCACCGGCGCGCCGGGAGCTCCGGCGTGCTGGACACTGTTGCTGACGGCCTGCGCGGTGGCCGCGTAGAGCGCCTCGCTGGCGTAGGCGGGCAGGCTGAGGTTCTCGGCGTCGCAGTCGATGAACTCGATCGGCTCGTCGAACCGGCCGGCGAGGGCCCGGATCTTGTCCTTGAGTTCGCTGAAGGGCACCATGCTGTCATCGCCGACAGGGATCGAGCCGGCCTCATTGAGCCGGGTGATGGCCTCCCTCGCCATCGTCGAGGCGAGCTCGGCGCCCTTGGGCGTTCCGGCCGCGGCAGCCGAGAGCAGGGCGGCCAAGACGCTGTCGTGCACGATCGAGTCCACCTGCACCCGCTCCACCTCGGTGGCGTGCTGGCGCACGGCCGCTGAGTAGGTCTGCAGAGCGTTCGTCTGCGCCGTGTCGACGGCCGCGGTCGCCTGACGGAGCATGGTGATGATGATGAGCACGACCTGGCCGAGCAGGATCGCGTAGAACGCGTCGAGCGCGCCGAGCATGGGCTCCGCACCACCGCCGGCCGGCAGCACACGCACGATGCCGTAGGCGATCGGTGCGAGGAGGGTATAAGTCATCGCCCACCAGAGGGGAAACGACACGGCGGCGCAGGAGGTGGCGACGGTGCAGAGGTACCAGAGCCAGGACTTGCCGTCCAGCACGCCGTCCGGGGTGTTCAGCATGGCCGGCCAGGCGACCAGCGCCACCAGGTAGAGGATCGCGAAGAGCCCGCTGGTGAACCGGATGAACCTCTTCACCAGCGTGGCGATGATCGCCAGCCCCAGGCCGCCGAAGATCGCGACCGTCAGGGCGATGCCCAGGCCCGGCTTGAGGCTGTCCAGCTGGTGCAACATCGCCGGATAGGTCTGCAGGGCGAAGATCGCACCGACGCCGCCAACGGCGCGGGAGACCACCCGCTCGATCTGGGCCCGGGAGATGGGCTTGCGAGGTTGCTTGGATTCGTTGAGGAGGTCGGCGCCGAGCTGTTCGGGGGCGACCCGTCCGGGCGCGAGCCGGAAGGACCGGACCGGCGGGGCCTCCGCCGGCCTAGGAGCGCCCATCCCCGCCGTCCGGGTCCAGCCCGGGCAGGATGCCGTCTTCCACGGCCCGCCGCAACAGGTCCACCTTCGTGGGCGCCGGGCGGCCCACCTCCACGTACTTGACCCGGATCCGGTCCAGGTACTCACGGGCGGTGGAGTGCGCGATACCGAGCTGCATGGCGACCATCTTCAACGGCAGGCCGGAGGCGTACAGGTGCAGGACGTCCCGCTCCCTGCGGCCCAGCTGCGCCTTGGCGAAGTCCCGGTCGGCGTCGATCGCTGTGGCCCATTCGAGGTTGTTGAGCACATCGCCGCGGGCGACGGAGGCGACGGCGGCCATCACCGTGGTTGTCGGCGACGACTTGGGGATCACGCCTGCCGCGCCGGCAGCGAGGGCCTCCCGCACCAGGGCGACCCGGTCCGCGATGCTGTGCACGAGCACCGACGCCCCGGTGGTACGGGCCAGGTGCACGTTGTCGGTGACCAGGGAGCCATCCCCGAGGGACAGGTCGAGCACGATCACGTCGACCGTCCGGGTGGAGATACCGTCGACGAGTTCCCGCACAGTGGCGGCCGCGAAGACCACCTCGAAGCCGGCGTTCTCGCACGCGGCCTTGATGCCCAGACGCACCGACTCGTGGTCGTCGGCGATTCCCACCCGTACGGGGTGGTCGACCAGGTCGGGCGCTGCGTCAAGCTCGGTCACTATGTGCTCATCCTTCGTTGCGGGTACTTCGCTAAGACTAGCTATTTGGTCAGCAGTGCGACGGCCTCGACGTGGTGGGTATTGGGAAACAGGTCGAACGCGCGCAGGCTCTTGAGCGTGTACCCGTACCCGGCGAACAGCGCGATGTCCCGCGCCAGGGCAACGGGGTCGCAGGCCACGTAGACCACCTGGGCGGGCGAGAGGAAGGCCAGCTTGTCGACCACATCCGCCCCCGCACCCGAACGCGGCGGGTCGAGGACCACGGTGGCGGCCTGCTGGCGGCCCTGGTCTGCGTTTTTCGCATCGCGGGCGAGGCCGGCCAGGAACCTGTCGACCCGGTCGGTCTGGGCAGCGGCGCCGACCCATTCGGCCAGGTTCTCTGCGGCGTACCCGGTGGCCTGCGCGTCGCTTTCCACCGAGGTGATCCGCACGGACGGGCCGAATCGCTCCCCGACGGCGGCAGCGAGAAGACCCACCCCGCCGTAGAGGTCGAGGTTGGCCGCCTTCGGGTCGAACAGGTCGGGGTCGATGGCGTCCTGCACGGCGCTGAAGAGGGTTTCGGCGGCGCGGGCGTGCACCTGCCAGAAGCCGGCGGCGTCGAGCCGGAATTCCCGGTCGCCGACGAGCTCGGTGATCGGGTTCGGGGCGGTGCGGCGGCGGCGGCCCTTGTCGTCCTGCTCGGCGGGCAGGATCTGCACGGGGCCCACGCTGGGAGCCACGACGTCGACGGAGGCTGCACCGGCGAACAACCGGTCCAGCGGCGCGGCCATCTCGAGGGCGTGCACGGCCAGCGGCAGGTCGTCGACCGGGATCACCCGGTGCGACCGGGCCGCATAGGGGCCGACGATTCCGCTGTCGGTCACGTGCAGGCGCACCCGGGTGCGCCAGCCTGTGCCGTCCATAGCGTCACCGGGCGACGCATCCGCCGCCACCGCAACCGGCTCGACGGTGACGTCGGTGTCGATGCCGGCCATGCGGTGTAGGGCGTCGGCGAGCACCTGACGCTTGAGTTCACGCTGGTGGCCGAGTTCGATATGGCCGAATTCGGCGCCGCCGGCTCGGTCGGCCGGGTCACGGTCGATGGCCGCGGCGGCCCAGATGTGCGGCTGGCGTTCCGGGGCGGCCTCGAGGACCTCGACGGTCTCGGCGCGCCAGAAGCTCTTCTTGTTCGCGTCGGTCAACCGCGCGCGCACCCGCTCACCCGGCATGGTGTCGCTGACGAAGACCACCCGGCCCTCGTGCCGGGCCACGAAGATGCCGCCGTGGGCTACGTTTGTGACGTCGAGCTCGAGCTCGGTGCCGATTTCGCCTTCGGGATTGCCCTGTCGTGCCTGATTATTGGTGTTGGTGCCCATTGAACGAGCATCCCACATCTGCTGAGACACCGAAGGGTCCCATGCGCCTGTACCTCGCCTCCACCTCCCCCGCCCGCCTGTCGCTGCTGCGGGCGGCGGGCATCGAACCCGCCACGATCTCGCCCGACGTCGACGAGGATGCCGTCGCCGAAGCGGAGGCTGTGCGCACCGGTGCGCCGCTGACCCCGCACCACGTGGTGGAGCTTCTGGCCAGGGCGAAGGCCGAGGCAGTGGCCGCAGACGGCGCCACGCACGGCATCGACGGCCTCATCCTGGGCGGCGACTCGGTGTTCGTGCTCGACGGCGTGATCTACGGCAAGCCGCACACCCCCGAGCGGGCCCGCGAACGATGGCACGGCCAGCGCGGCCGCACCGGCCAACTCTTCTCCGGGCACTGGCTGATCGAGTACGTGGACGGCACGCCCGGGCGGGCAGTCGGGGCCGTGGCCCAGGCCTCGGTGACCTTCGCCGACGACATCCCGGATGCCGAGCTCGACGCCTACATCGCGACGGGCGAACCGCTGTTCGTGGCCGGCGCCTTCACTATCGACAGTCTCGGCGCGCCGTACATCACCCGCATCGAGGGCGACCCGTCGACGGTGGTCGGGCTGTCACTGCCGACCCTGCGCCGATTGGTGTCCCGGCTGGGCTATGACTGGCCGAGCCTGTGGAATCGGGGTACTTCGGCCCTACCGGACTGACGACCCTATGGGCGTCTTTGTAGCCCGACGCAGGGTTCTGGCATCCGTTTTTGTGGGAAAGAACCAAAAAAGCTGGGGTGCTGACCAATAGGCTCAGTACCTATGTCGCGTATAACGAAGGTCCTCATCGCCAACCGGGGCGAGATCGCCGTCCGAGTGATCAGAGCGGCGAAGGACAGCGGCATCCTCTCGGTCGCCGTGTACGCCGACCAGGACCGCGACGCCCTGCATTCCCGCCTCGCCGACGAGGCCTACGGCCTGGACGGCACGACGAGCGCCGAAACCTACCTGGTCATCGAGAAGATTCTCTCCATCGCCCGCCGGTCGGGTGCCGACGCCGTGCACCCCGGCTACGGCTTCCTCGCCGAGAACGCCGACTTCGCCCGCGCCGTCCTCGGCGCCGGTCTGATCTGGATCGGGCCGTCGCCCGAGGCCATCGAACAGCTCGGCGACAAGGTCTCCGCCCGGCACATCGCCGAGAAGGTGCACGCCCCGATGGCGCCCGGCACCCTGAATCCTGTCGCGGACGCCTCCGAGGTGCTCGACTTCGTCGACCAGCACGGCCTGCCGGTCGCCATCAAGGCAGCCTTCGGCGGCGGCGGACGCGGCCTGAAGGTGGCCCGCACCCGCGAAGAAGTACCCGAACTGTTCGACTCCGCGGTGCGCGAGGCCATCGCGGCGTTCGGCCGTGGCGAGTGCTTCGTGGAGAAGTACCTCGACAAGCCCCGGCACGTCGAAACCCAGTGCCTGGCGGATGCGCACGGCAACGTCGTCGTCATCTCCACGCGCGACTGCTCCCTGCAGCGTCGCCACCAGAAGCTCGTCGAAGAGGCGCCGGCGCCGTTCCTCACCGAGGCGCAGACGACCGAGATGTACCGGGCGTCCAAGGCCATCCTCAAGGAGGTCGGCTACGTGGGCGCCGGCACCTGCGAGTTCCTGATCGGCCAGGACGGCACGGTCTCCTTCCTCGAGGTGAACACCCGCCTGCAGGTGGAGCACCCGGTGTCCGAAGAGGTCACCGGCATCGACCTGGTGCGCGAGCAGTTCCGTCTCGCCGAGGGCGGCGTGCTCGACTACGACGACCCGATCGCGGTCGGCCACTCGTTCGAATTCCGCATCAACGGTGAAGACGCCGGCCGCGGCTTCATGCCCGCGCCCGGCCCCGTGCACGTGTTCCGCCCAGCCGGCGGCCCCGGCGTGCGCGTCGACAGCGGCGTACAGTCCGGCGACGAGATCTCCGGCTCGTTCGACTCGCTGCTGGCCAAACTCGTCGTCACGGGCGCCACCCGCGAACAGGCCCTGGAGCGCGCACGCCGCGCCCTGGACGAGTTCGAGGTCGCCGGCCTGCCCACGGTGCTGCCGTTCCACCGCATGATCGTGCGCGACCCGGCCTTCGCGCCCGCCGACGGCGCGCCCTTCTCGATCTACACTCGCTGGATCGAGACCGAGTTCGAGAACACCATCGCGGCCTGGAGCGGCACGGTCGAAGACCGTCCCCGTTCGGATGCCCGCCACAACGTGGTCGTCGAGGTCGACGGCCGCCGCATCGAGGTGAGCCTGCCCAGCCGTTTGCTGCCCGGCACCGCGACGGAGAAGACCGCGGGCCCCGCACCGCGCCGCCGCACCGCCGCACACTCGGTGAGCAGCAGCTCCACGGGAGATGCCGTGAAGGCGCCGATGCAGGCCACCATCGTCAAGATCCTCGTCGCCGAGGGCGACACCGTGGTCAAGGGCGACCTGCTGCTCGTGCTTGAGGCCATGAAGATGGAACAGCCACTCACCGCCCACAAGGACGGCGTGGTCGGGGCCATCGGCGCCGACGTCGGCGCCACGGTCTCCAGCGGCCACCTGCTGCTGACCGTGTCCTAACCGGCCCGACTGCTCCCGAATCGGACAATAGCGCCCGGTACGCCGGGTGCACTTGTCCGCACGAGGAACAGTTACCTCGGCGGGAGGCCGATCCCGGTCGAGCTACCGGTCGGCCGTCAGCCGAGCCTGCGGGTCAGTAGTGCACCTTGTGCATGGCGCGCGCGGCATCCGTGATCGAGCCCGTGAGCGACGGGTACACCGTGAAGGCCTCGGCGACCTCGTCGACCGTGAGGCCGTGCTCGACGGCCAAGGTGAGCGGGAAGATCAACTCGCTGGCCTTGGGGCCCACGATGACGCCGCCGATGACGGTGCCGGTCCCTCGGGAGGCGATGAGCTTGACGAAGCCGTCGGTGATGCCCATCATCTTGGCGCGCGGGTTGGCCTCCAGCGGCATCTTGTAGACCTCGCCGCGGCGCAGGCCCTCCTCGATCTCCTTCTGAGCCCACCCCACCGTGGCGATCTCCGGCTGGGTGAAGATGTTCGCGGCTACGTTCCGCACCTCGATGGGCTTCACGGCGTCGCCCATGGCGTGGTAGACGGCCGTGCGGCCCATCATCGACGCCACCGAGGCCAGCGGCATCTCGGTGGTGCAGTCGCCCGCCGCGTAGATGTTGGGGATCGAGGTGCGCGCCACCCGGTTGACCCGGATGTGCCCGGATTCATCCAGCTGCACGCCTGCTTCGACCAGGCCAAGGCCCGTGGTGTTGGGCACGGCGCCCACGGCGATCAGGCAGTGGCTGCCTTCGACGGTGCGCCCGTCGGACAGGGTGACGGTGACGCCGTCGGCGGTGCGCTCGGCGGATGCGGCGCGGGACTTGCTGAGCACGACCATGCCGTTGCGGGTGAACACGTTCTCGATCACGGCGGCCGCGTCGGCATCCTCGCCAGGCAGCACCTGGTCGCGGCTGGAGATCAGGGTGACCTCGGCGCCGAGCGCCCGGTACGCGGAGGCGAACTCGGCGCCGGTGACGCCGGAGCCCACCACGATCAGGTGTTTGGGCACCGACTTGAGGTTGTAGAGCTGGGTCCAGGTGAGGATGCGTTCGCCGTCGGGCATCATGCTGGGCAGGGTGCGCGGGCTGCCGCCGACCGAGAGCACTATGGTGTCGGCTTCGATCCGGTCGAAGTCAGTTCCGGACCCGTCGTCGCCCGTGGAGACGATCACGGCGTCGCGGCCGTCGAGACGCCCGTGGCCGTTCTGCAACGTGACGCCGGCCTTGACGAGGGTGGCCCGCATGTCTTCGGACTGTTCCCGGGCCAGCGCCAATAGGCGCTTGTTGACGGCGGCCAGGTTGATCGCCACCTCGGGGTGCAGCGGCTTGCCGGTGTCGCCGCGCACGAAGAACTGGACGCCGAGGTCGGTCGCCTCCCGGATCGAGTTGGACGCCTCGGCGGTGGCGATGAGCGACTTCGAGGGGACCACATCGGTGAGCACAGCTGCTCCGCCGACGCCGACGCGCTCGATCAGGGTCACCTCAGCGCCCTGCTGGGCACCCGCCAGGGCCGCCTCGTAACCGCCGGGGCCTCCACCGATGATGGCGATCCGCTGTTTTCTCTCGAACTCGTAAGACATTCACTTATTCTGTCGCGCCACCCGCGCCGGGCCAAACCCCGCCAGGGCAATTAGAGTAGGGGGATGCTCACGACCGAGATCAATCCTCTTGACGCGCCGGAAACCAACCCCTTCGACGTGGCCAAGATCGCCGCCCAGGAAATCGCCGACGCCACCGGAGTCGACCATCACGACATCGCCCTCACCTTGGGAAGCGGGTGGGGCAAGGCGGCCGATCTGATCGGCGAGACCACGCACACCATCCCCGCGCAGGACATCACCGGCTTCAGCGCGCCCGCGCTGGCCGGCCACGCCGGCACGCTTCGCTCCGTGCTGCTGCCCACGGGCAAGCGTGCCCTCGTGATCGGCGCCCGCACCCACTACTACGAGGGCCACGGCGTGCGCCGAGTCGTGCACAGCGTGCGCACCGCCGCTGCCACGGGCGCCACGACCATGATCCTGACCAACGGGGCCGGTGGCATCCGTGAGACCTGGACGCCCGGCACGCCGGTGCTGATCAGCGACCACATCAACCTCACCGCGGACTCGCCGCTGGAGGGCGCCACGTTCATCGACCTCACCGACCTGTACTCGCAGCGCCTGCGCGACCTGGCCCGGGGCATCGACGCCTCGCTCGACGAGGGTGTGTACTGCCAGTTCCGCGGCCCGCATTATGAGACGCCGGCCGAGGTGCAGATGGCCAAGGCCATCGGCGGTCACATCGTGGGCATGTCCACGGCCCTCGAGGCCATCGCGGCCCGGCAGGCCGGCATGGAGATCCTCGGCATGTCGCTGATCACCAACCTGGCCGCCGGCATCCAGAAGACCCCGCTCAGCCACGGTGAAGTGCTCGAGGCGGGCCAGCAGGCCGAAGCTACCATCAGCGCGCTCCTGGCCAAGATTGTGGCCTCGCTGTGAGCCTGGACAACGGCATTCCGGACCAGCAGACGGCCGACGACACCCGCCGCCGCGGCGCGCACGCCGCCGAGCCCGCCGCAGAACTTGGCCAGGAACCCGTGCCCGAGGAGGAACGCGAACCGAAGACCGCCGTGCTCGAGACCGTCGCAGCGCCCCTGGACGAGGTCCCGGCTGCGACCGCGGTGCTCGACACCGTCGTGATCGAGCCGGCCGCGACCGACCCGGTGGGCGAACTCGTCGTCACCGCAACAGCGTGGCTCGCCCAGGACCCCGACCCCGAGACCCGCGCCGAACTGCGCGTGCTCCTGCAGCAGGCCCAGGACCGCGACCCGGCCGCCGTAGCCGACCTGCACTCCAGGTTCGACGAGCGCCTCGCGTTCGGCACCGCCGGCCTTCGCGGCGAGATCGCCGCCGGCTCCAACCGGATGAACCGGGTGCTGGTCTCCCAGGCCGCCGCCGGCCTGGCCGCCTTCCTGCTCGAACAGGCCCCGACGGTCCGGCCCGGCGGCATCCCCTCGGTGGTCATCGGCTACGACGGCCGCCGCAACTCGCACGTGTTCGCCACGGACACCGCCGCGATCATGGCCGGCGCCGGCGTACGCGCGATCCTGCTCCCCCGCCTGCTGCCGACCCCGGTGCTCGCGTTCGCGGTGCGCCACCTCGGAGCCAGCGCCGGTGTGATGGTGACCGCCTCGCACAACCCGCCCAACGACAACGGCTACAAGGTCTACCTCGGCGACGCCGACGCGGGCTCCCAGATCGTCTCCCCCGATGACGTGGCCATCGCCGCCCAGATCCAACGGGTGGCCGACACCCTCCTGGTCTCCGACCTGCCGCGCGCGGCGTATGAGACCGCACCGGAGTCCGTCGTGCAGGCCTACGTCGACGCCACCGCCGCCATCGCCCGGCCGCCGCGCGCACAGGTCAACGCCGTCTACACGGCCCTGCACGGCGTGGGCTGGGACACCACCCGCCGGGTGCTCGACGCCGCCGGATTCGCGTTGCCGACCCTCGTCGACGCGCAGATCGCCCCCGACTCGGCCTTCCCCACCGTCGCCTTCCCCAACCCTGAGGAACCCGGCGCGATGGACCTCGCCTACGAGACCGCCCGCGAGGTGGGCGCCGAACTCATCATCGCCAACGACCCGGATGCCGACAGGCTCGCCATCGCCATCCCCGACGCCGACGCGGCAGAGGGCTACCGGCGCCTGAGCGGCAATGAAATCGGCGCGATCCTCGGCTGGCGTGCGGCCGTGGAGGCCCAGAACGCTCCGGGTGACGGCGGCGCCAACGGCACCCTGGCCTGCTCGATCGTGTCGACCCCGGCCCTCAAGGCCGTGGCGGATGCCTACGGACTGGCCTTCGCCGACACCCTCACGGGCTTCAAGTGGGTCTCCCGCGCGCCCGGGCTGATCTTCGGTTTCGAGGAGGCCTTGGGCTACCTGGTGAACCCGGGCACCGTGCGCGACAAGGACGGCATCTCGGCCGCGGTCGCCCTGCTCTCACTGGTGAGCGACCTCAAGGCCGACGGCTTCACCCTCGCGGAGCACCTGGACGCCTTCTCGGAGAAGTTCGGGCACTTCGCATCCGGCCAGATCTCCGTGCGGGTCACCGACCTCACCGAGATCGACCGGGTGATGGCGCGCCTGCGCGACAGCCCGCCCGCCATGATCGGCAGCAGCCGGGTCGACCACATCGACGACCTCTCGCGCGGCTTCAACGGCCTGCCGCCCAGCGACGTGCTGCGCATCGTGCTCACCGACGGATCCCGCGTGATGGTGCGCCCGAGCGGCACTGAGCCCAAGCTGAAGGTCTACCTCGACACCAGCAGCACCGTCGGCAGCCTGGCCGAACGGCGTCAGGGCGCATCCGACGCCCTGGCCGAGCTCGACCGCGGCATGCGGGCGCTGATCGGCTGAACCACGGCTCCGGGTCGCGCTGCGACCCGGGCCGCTTGGCTAACCCAGCGCGGTTTCGAGCTTGGCGGTCAGCTCGTCGAGGTCGAAGAAGTTATCGATGATGATGACGTCAGCGTTGGTCTTGCCGATCGACGGCACCAGCTCGCTCGACGTGAGGATGACCTGAGCGTCGGCGGCGGCCAGCTTGACGCTGGCGATGTCGGCGGCGGTGACGTCCGCCTGGATGTCGAGGCGCTCGAGGGCGCGTTCGGCGTTGACTTTGAGAATGGCGGACGTGCCGATTCCCACTCCGCACAGTGCGACGATCTTCATGATGACTCCTCTTCGGTGGCTGCGTGCCCTGTTGGTGCCGCAATGCCCAGAAGTGAGCGTACGGTTTCGGCGTCCAGCGCCGCTGCTAGTGCCGGGATGATGCTCGAATCGTTGAACACGTTGGCGAGTTCCGCGACGAAGTGCACGTGCTCGTCGCCCGTGGTCACCGCCAGGCCGAGTACCACGCTGACCGGGTCGTTGTGCGGATGCCCGAACGCGACGGGATCGGCCAAGGTCACCACGCTCAGACCCTCGGTGAGCACATCGGGCCCCGGCCTGGCGTGCGCAAGGGCTAACCCGGGCGCGATCACCACGTAGGCGCCGAACTCTTCGATCACACCCACCATGCGCTCGGTGTAGCCCGGGGCGGTGGAGCCGCTTCTCTCGAGCGCCGCTCCCGCGGCGCCGATCGCGGCACGCCAGTCGGGAACGTGCAGGCCGACGTCGATGGCGTCGAGGGGAAGCGGGGGAAGCGACATGGCTGCTTTCGGGGTTGGGGTGGGCCGGGTCAGGCGTTGGCGAAGCCGTCGACGATGGCATCCGCGAGTTCTTCGCGCTCCTCGAGCGGCAGGAACGCGCTCGATGCCGCGTTGAGCTGCAGGGCTTCGAGGTCGTCGAGGTCGTAGCCGAAGGCATCCGTCAACAGCGCCAGCTCGCGGCTGAGCGAGGTGCCGCTCATCAGACGGTTGTCGGTGTTCACGGTCACGCGGAAGCCCAGCTGGTAGAGCAGGTCGAACGGGTGGTCGAGCATGTCATCGCCCCAGGCGGCGATGGCGCCGGTCTGCAGGTTGGACGACGGGCTCAGTTCGAGCGGGATCTCGCGGTCGCGCACCCACTGGGCGAGCGGGCCGAGGGTGACGTAGGTGTTGTCCTGGTCCTCGCGGCCGATCTCGATGTCTTCGGCCAGGCGCACCCCATGGCCCAGGCGCAAGGCACGGCCGTCGAAGAGCGCGCCACGGATGCTGTCGAGGCCGTCGGCCTCGCCGGCGTGCACGGTGATCGGGAACAGGTTGCGGGCGAGGAAGTCGAACGCCTCGGTGTGGTCGGCGGCGGGGAAACCCTGCTCGGCGCCGGCGATGTCGAAGCCCACCACGCCCAGGTCCCGGTGCCGCACGGCGAGTTCGGCGACCTCGAGCGAACGCTTGGCATGCCGCATCGCGGTGATCACCTGGCCGATCTTGATGACCAGCCCGGCCTGGGCGACACGGTCGATACCGGCCTCAATGCCCTCCTGCACGGCATCGACGGCCTGATCCAGACTGAGCCCTGCTGTTAGGTGCTGCTCGGGTGCCCAGCGAATCTCGCCATAGATCACGCCGTCCAGAGCGAGGTCCTCGACGAACTCGCGGGCGACGCGGGCGAGGGAGTCGTGGGTCTGCATGACGCCGACGGTGATGTCGAAGGTTTTGAGGTAGTCCACCAGCGACCCGGAAGTGGCCTGGGCGGTGAACCAGTCGGCCAGGTCGGTCTCGGTGTCGGCGGGCAGGTCGAGGTCGATGGCCTCGGCGAGCTCGATGATCGTGGCCGGCCGCAGACCACCGTCGAGGTGGTCGTGCAGCGAAACTTTGGGCAGTGCGTTGATACTCACGCCGCTGCCGGGCATCAGGTATTCCTCGGGGCTCGTATTCACCTCCCTAATCTATCGCCCCACCGCTGTGTACGCCCCGATGCCGCCACATCCGCCCGCTCGCGCCCCTGTGCCCGTGCCCGTCATCTATCTGAGTTGCCACTTGACGCCCCCTCAGCGCCGTCGAACGGGCCTGAACTGGCAACTCGGCACGGCGCGATCTGCCGAGTTGCCATTTGACGCCCGTTCGACGGCTCATGATGGGCCTCAAGTGGCAACTCACCGCCCGCTGCAACGCAGCGGGGGGGGATACCGGTGGATAACTAGTGATGCCCACGGGCGACATCTGCCACGGTGTTCGCATGCGCAAGCGCTCAGAACTGCCCCGCCGCCTGGCCCCGAACGGCTTCACCCTGGCTGATGCCCGCGCCGCCGGGGTCAGCACGAAGCGCACGCGCGCCAACGACTTGGAGATACCGTTCCGCGGGGTACGAGTTCTGGTCGGCGGCGAACGCGAGAGAAGCAGCCTCGCACAGGCCTACGCCGCGGGCATGCCTTCCGGCCACTTCTTCAGCCACATCACGGCCGCACAGCTGCTGGGAATTCCGCTTCCCCAGGGTGCCTCCCAGGATTCCCGCCTGCACGTCGGAGTCGTCGCGCCCGAACGAGCGCCGCGAATGAAGGGTGTGGTCGGCCACACGTTCAGTGTCCGGCCAGATAGGTCGCTTGTCGACGGGCTCGCCGTCACCTCACCCGTCACGACATGGTGCGATCTCGCCAGCACGCTCGGCCTGGACGATCTCATCGCGGCCGGCGACTTCCTTCTGGGCACCCGTCGCCCTCCGGCGGCACTGATCGACCTGACGGCTGCCGTCGCGCACCGTTTCGGACAGCGAGGAACCCAGCGCCTCCGGCAGGCTCTGGTGTGGGTGCGCCCCCGGGTGGAGTCTCGGCAGGAGACCCGGCTGCGGCTGCTCATCCTGCGGGCGGGATTCCCCGAACCAGAGACGAATATCTATCTGCCCTTGCGTGCGGGCCGAAAGCGGGTTCGCGGGGATCTCGTCTACCTGAGCTACCGCGTGCTGATCGAGTATGACGGCGAACACCATCGAACGGACAGCGTGCAGTACGCCCGCGATCTGGAACGTCTCGACGACGTGATGGCGGACGGCTGGCGAGTGATCCGCGTCGTGAAGGACACCCCAACGTCGGAGATCCTCGCTCGTGTGGACGACGCGCTGCGCTCCAGGGGCTGGCGCCCATACTACGGCGCACACTGACTTGCCACTTGAGGCCCACTGTCCACGGCGGAAGCGGCCTCAAGTGGCAACTCACTACCGTGGTCGCGCGTGAGATGACGGTTGAGGCCCCTTCGCGGTCTGCGAAGGGGCCTCAAGTGGCACGTCGGGCGGCAGGCCGTGAGGCGCCGCCCGCGGATGCGGGACTGCGGCGCAGCTAGCGGGTGATGCGCTCGGCGATCAGGGGGCCGCCGTCGAGGACGGGCTCGCCGGGGTCGCCGATGCGCCAGGCGCCCTCGACGGCCTCGAGGGCCCGCGCGAAGCGCTCCGGCTCGTCGGCGCTAAGGGTGAAGAGCGGTTCGCCCTTCCGCACGGTGTCGCCGGGCTTGGCGTGCAGGTCGATGCCGGCGGCGTGCTGCACCGGGTCCTGCTTGCGGGCGCGTCCGGCGCCCAGGCGCCAGGCGCCGATGCCGAACGGGAGGGCCTGCTGCTCCACGAGCACCCCGTCGCGATCCGCGAGCACCGTGTGGGTCTCCTTGGCCACGGGCATCGCGGCGGTCGGGTCCCCGCCCTGCGCTCGGATGACCGCGTTCCACTTGTCCATCGCGCGGCCGTCCTTGAGGGCAGCCTCCACGTCGACGTCGACGATGCCGGCCAGGGTGAGCATCTCCCGGGCCAGGGCCACGGTGAGCTCGACCACATCGGCGGGGCCACCGCCGGCGAGCACCTCGAGGGATTCGCGCACCTCGTTGGCGTTGCCGATGGCCAGGCCGAGCGGCACGTTCATGTTGGTCAGCAGCGCGGAGGTGGCCACCCCGGCGTCCTCGCCGAGCGCCACCATGGTGCGGGCCAGCTCGCGGGAGCGCTCGATGTCCTTGAGGAACGCGCCGGAGCCGAACTTGACGTCGAGCACCAGCGCGCTGGTGCCCTCGGCGATCTTCTTGGACATGATCGACGACGCGATCAGCGGGATCGCCTCGACGGTGCCGGTGATGTCGCGGAGGGCGTAGAGCTTGCCGTCGGCAGGGGCCAGGCCGCTGCCCGCGGCGCAGATGACGCCGCCGACATCCTGCAGCTGGGCGAACATCTCCTCGTTGCTGAGGTTGGCGCGCCAGCCGGGGATGGACTCGAGCTTGTCCAGGGTGCCTCCGGTGTGGCCGAGGCCACGGCCGGAGAGCTGCGGCACTGCGGCGCCGAAGACGGCCACGAGGGGCATCAGCGGCAGGGTGATCTTGTCGCCGACGCCGCCGGTGGAGTGCTTGTCGGTGGTCGGCTTGCCGAGGCCGGCGAAGCTCATCCGCTCGCCGGAGTTGATCATGGCCATGGTCATGTCGCGGATCTCGCGGCGGGACATGCCGTTGAGGAAGATCGCCATGGTCATGGCGGCCATCTGCTCGTCGCCGACGTAACCGCGGGTGTACGCGTCGATCAGCCAGTCGATCTGGGGGGTCGAGAGCTCACCCTTGTCACGCTTGGCGTGGATCAGGTCGACGGCGTCGAAGGCTTCGATGGAGCGGGCGGTGGAGCTCATTTAGTGGTCTTCCCGATAGGCGGCGAGCTGGCGGGGCCCGAAGGCGTCCGGCAGGACCTGGTCGATGGTGCGCACGCCGGAGACGGTCTCCAACAGCATGCCAGGGGCTGAGTGTTCGTAGAGCAGCTGGCGGCAGCGGCCGCACGGCATCAGCGTGTTGCCGTCGCCGTCGACGCAGCTGAAGGCGACGAGCTGGCCGCCGCCGGTGAGGTGCAGCACCGACACGAGCGCGCACTCGGCGCAGAGAGTGAGGCCGTACGAGGCGTTCTCCACGTTACAGCCGCTGATGATGCGGCCGTCGGTGACGAGCGCCGCCGCACCGACCGGGAACTTCGAGTACGGCACGTAGGCATGGGTCATCGCCTCGGCGGCCGCGCTGCGCAGTTCGCCCCAGTCGATGTCGCCGGACGTGGGGGTTGAGGGGTCAGAAGTCACTACAGTCTCCGTCACGACTTGATGTACGGTTTGCCGGATGCCGCCGGCCCTCGGGACTTCCCCACCAGTCCGGCCACGGCGAAGATGGTGACCAGGTAGGGCAGCATCAGCATGAACTCGCTGGGCACCGGCGAACCGATGATGCTCAGCACGTTCTGCAGGTTGCTGGCGAAGCCGAACAGCAGGGCCGCGAGGGTGGCTCGGATCGGGTCCCAGCGGCCGAAGATCACCGCGGCGAGGGCGATGAAGCCGGCGCCGGCCGTCATCTCCTTGCCGAAGGCGCCCACCGAGCCGAGCGTGAAGTACGCGCCACCGAGACCGGCCACGGCTCCCGCGAGGGAGACGTTCCAGAACCGGGTGCCCGTGACGTTGATGCCCACGGTGTCGGCGGCCTGCGGGTGCTCGCCCACCGAGCGGAGGCGGAGGCCCCACCGGGTGTGGAAGATGCCGTAGTAGACCAGGGCGACGGCGATGTACATGATGTACACGATCAGCGTCTGCCGGAAAAAGACCGGCCCGATGATCGGGATCTCGCTGAGCAGCGGGATGTTGATGCGCTCGAACTTGGGCGGCTGGTTCAAAAGCTCCGCGTTGGGCGCCAGCACCTGCGAGAACAGGAACCCGGTCACGCCGGTGACAAGCACGTTGAGCACCACACCCACGATGACCTGGTCGACGAAGTACTTGATCGAGAACGCGGCGAGCACGAACGACACCAGCACGCCGGCCACCATGGCCGCGACGAGGCCCAGCAGCGGCTGCCGGGTGACCGACGCGACGACGGCCGAGGTGAACGCGCCGGCGAGCAGCTGCCCCTCGATGGCCACGTTGACCACGCCGACGCGCTCGGAGATGACGCCGCCGAGGGCGCCGAAGATCAGCGGGACGGCCAGGCTCAGCGACCCGAACAGCAGGCCGGGCACGGGGATGCGCGCGTCGGCGGATGCCCAGGCCAGGAAGCCGAGCAGGAGCAGGAACGCGAAGACCGAGATGAGCCAGAGCGGAACCTTGCGGCGGGTCTGCACCATCCAGGCGCTGAGCCCGGTGATGAGCGCCAGCAGCACGGTCACGACGATGCCGGTGGGCAGCGTGGGCAGCGGCACATCCGGCAGCTGGATCAGGTCACTGGAGGTGGAGAGCACCATGGTGCTGGTGCCGGAGCGGCCGAAGACGACCAGAAGCAGGAACCCGAGCACGGTGAAGACGCCGAGGATGATCGGCACCTTCCAACTCTTGATGACGGTGGTCGCGGGGCCCTCGTGCGGCTCCGACGGCTGAGTGGGCTGGTTCACGGGAGCGATCGTGCTCATTTCGCCACCACCTCCTGGGTCACGTTGGGAACCGGTTTACGGCGCGGCGCCCCGGGCGCCGGCAGCCGGAAGATCGCTCGCACGAGCGGCGGCGCGGCGATGAAGAGCACGATGAGCGACTGCACGACGAGCACGATGTCGATGGGCACACCCTCGGCTGCCTGCATCGAGAAGCTGCCGGCCTTGAAAGCGCCGAACAGGATGCCCGCGGCGAAGACCCCCACGGCTTGGAGCGGCCGAGCAGCGCCACGGTGATGGCGTCGAAGCCGATCCCCGAGTCGATGCCGGCGCCGAAGCCGCTGGTGGTGGTACCGAGCACCTGGTTGATGCCGGCCAGGCCCACGAGCCCACCGGAGAACAGCATGGCGTAGACGTACATGCGCTGCACGCTGATGCCCGCCACCCGAGCGGCGTTGGGGTTCTCGCCCACGGCCCGGAACTTGAAGCCCAGGTTCGAGCGGCCGAGCAGCCACCAGACGAAGAAGGTGGCGGCGATCACCAGGATGAACCCGAAGTGCAGGTTGTAGTTGGGGCCGAGGATGTCGAAGAACACCGCGGTCTCCTTGGTGGCGGGGCTCTTGGGGTTGTTCGAGCCGGGCGTCTTGAGGAACCCGTCACGCAGTAGGAAGCTGACCAGGTAGAAGGCCACGTAGTTGAGCATGATCGTGGTGATCACCTCGTGCGCGCCGGTGCGTGCCTTGAGCAGGCCGACCAGCCCGCCCCAGAGGGCGCCGCCGAGGACGCCGGCCACGAGGGCCGCGATCATGTGGATGCCGGCGGGCAGCTCGAGAGCGAACGCCACCCAGCCGCCGAGGGTCGCGGCGATGAGCATCTGGCCGCGGCCGCCGATGTTGAACAGGCCCACTCGGAAACCGAGCGCGACCCCGAGGCCGGCCGCGATCAGCGGGGTGGCGTAGGTGAAGGTCTCCGTGAGCGGCTTGATGCCGTCGGCGAAGCTCGGGCGGCGGAAGTTGTACACCGATCCCTGGAACAGCGCCGAGTAGGCACCCGAGACCGAGTTCCAGACGGCGCCGACGAGGTCTCCGGGCCGGGAGAAGAAGTACCCGGCGCTTTCCTGCACCGCGTCGTTGGTGAAGGCGATCATCACGGCGCCGACGAGCAGAGCGAGGACCACGGCGAGCACCGAGATGATCGCGTTGCCCGTGGTGATCTCGCGGAAGATGTTGTGCCAGCGCGACGGTTCGGCGGGCTCGGTGGGCGCCGGGGTCGGGGTGGGCTGCTGAGCGGCGCTCATGCTGCGGCTCCTTCTGCGGGGGTTTCGCCCGCCATCATCAGACCCAGAACGGATCGGGGGGTGTCGCCGGGAACGATGCCGACAATGCGGCCGCTGTACATGACCATGATGCGGTCGGCGAGGGCGGCGACCTCGTCGAGTTCGGTCGAGATCACAATCACCGGGGTGCCGGCATCCCTGGTCGCGACGATGCGTTCGTGCACGAATTCGATCGAACCCACGTCGAGGCCGCGGGTGGGCTGCGCCGCGACGAAGAGGCGCAGGTCGCGGCTGAGTTCGCGGGCGAGCACGACCTTCTGCTGGTTGCCGCCGGAGAGCCGGCCGACGGGCGTCTCGATGCCCTGCGACCGCACGTCGAATTCCTTCACCTTGGCTCGGGCGAAATCGGCGAGGTAGCTCAACTGCACGTTGAACCGCTTGACGAACGGGAGCTTGTTGGAGCGGTCGAGCATGAGATTCTCGGCGATGGTGAAAGCGCCGACCAGGCCGTCCCTGGTGCGGTCCTCCGGCACGAAGCCGACACCGGCGTCGAGCACCTGGCGCACCGAGTGGCCGCGGAGGGACTTGCCGTCGAGGGTGATCTCCCCCACCACGCGGGCCTGCAGGCCCATCAACGCCTCGGTCAGTTCGGTCTGGCCGTTGCCCTGCACTCCGGCGATGGCGAGGATCTCGCCGACCTTGACGTCGAAGCTGACGTCGTTGACGAGGATCTGGCCGAGCGGGTCGATCACGGTGAGGTTGGTCACCACGAGTGCCGGGGCGCCCGGGGTGGCGGGCGCCTTGTCGACGGTGAGGTCGACGGCGCGGCCCACCATCAGGGTGGCGAGTTCTTCGTTGCTCGCGGTGGGTGAGGCGGTGCCGACGACCTTGCCCAGACGGATGACCGTGATGCGGTCCGCGACCTCGCGCACCTCACGCAGTTTGTGGGTGATGAAGACGATGGAGGTCCCAGCGGCCTTGAGCTGGCGCATGATGTTCATCAGCTCGTCGGTTTCCTGCGGGGTGAGCACCGCGGTGGGCTCGTCGAAGACCAGCACCTTCGCGTCCCGGGAGAGCGCCTTGATGATCTCCACCCGCTGCTGCACACCGACAGGGAGATTTTCGACGAGGGCATCGGGGTCGACGTTGAACCCGAAGCGGTCGGAGATCTCGCGGACCCGCTTGCGCGCGGCGGGCAGGTCGAGGCGACCGCCGACCTTGGTCTGCTCGTGGCCGAGCATGACGTTCTCGGCGACGGTGAACACCGGGATGAGCATGAAGTGCTGGTGCACCATTCCGATACCGGCGGCCATGGCGTCACCGGGCCCGGTGAAGTGTTGGGCGACCCCGTCGAGCAGGATCTCGCCCTCCTCGGCACGGTACAGGCCGTAGAGCACGTTCATCAGCGTTGACTTACCTGCTCCGTTCTCTCCGAGCAGGGCGTGGATTTCGCCCTCCTCGATGGTGAGGTTGATGTCGTCATTGGCAACCAGGGCACCGAATCTCTTCGTAATGCCGCGAAGTTCGAGCTTCATAGTCTTCGATTCTATTGAGGTGCTGTCCGGCCGGGGTCCAGGCGGGGCGGTAGCCGGAACAGACCACGCAACGAAACGGGGAGGCCAGCGTGACGCTGGCCTCCCCGGTGCCCTGACGGGCGGTCGTGCTAAACGGTAATGCCGGTGGAACTGGGTGTTACTTGGGCGTGGCGTCGCTGGTCACGACGATGTCGCCGCTGATGATCTGCGCCTTGAGGTCGTCGAGCTCGGTGACCAGGGCCGGGTCGACCTTGGACTCCCAGTCGTGCAGCGGGGCCAGGCCGACGCCCTCGTTCTCCAGGGTGCCCACGTACGGCTCGGCGGTGAAGTCTCCGGTGGAGGCGTCGGTGACGATCTGGTCGGTCGCATCCGTCATCGACTTCATGATGGAGGTGAGGTAGAGCGCCGCGAACTCGGGCGTGGTCTCGAACAGGTCGCTGTCGACACCGACGATGGCGACGTCCTTGCCGGATTCGGTGATGGCCTGCGCGGTGCCCTGGAAGAGCGGACCGGCGACCGGGAGGATGATGTCGGCGCCGGCGTCGATCAGGCCCGCGCTGAGCGTCTTGCCCTGGTTGATGTCGTCGAAGCCGCCGGCGAACAGTCCGGACTGCGTGGCCTTGTCCCAGCCGGTGAGCTTGACGTCGGTGCTCTTGGCGTCGTTGTAGTACGCGATGCCGTCGGCGAAGCCGTCCATGAAGATGGTGACGGAGGGGTACTGCATGCCACCGTAGGTGCCGACGGTGCCGGTCTTGGTGGTGCCTGCAGCGAGGTAGCCGGCCAGGAAGGCGGCCTGCGCGGTGTCGTACAGAACCGGCTTGACGTTGTCGAGCGTCAGCGGGCTGAAGTCGTCGTTGGAGAGCGCGGAGTCGATGATGGCGAAGTTGACGTCTTCGTTGGCCTGTGCGGCGTCGCGGGTGGCGTTGGCCAGGGCGAAGCCGACGGTCAGGATGAAGTTGCAGCCCTGGTCGACCATGCTCGTGACGTTGCCGGCGTACTGGTCCTCAGAGGTGGACTCGGCCTGCTTGAATTCGATGCCGAGTTCGTCGGAGGCCTTCTTGATGCCGTCGAAGCTGGACTGGTTGAACGACTTGTCGTCGAAGCCGCCGAAGTCGGAGACGATGCAGGGCAGGAAGTCCGCGTTCGCACTGTCGGACGAGCCGGACGTCGTGGGGGCCGGCGCACACGCCGCGAGCAGAGCGAGAACGCCGAGTGAGGCAAGGCCGCCGAGCGTTGCCTTGCGGGTCGTGATTGTCAAGATTGACCTCCAGATGAGGCCCGGCGTGGGATCGCACGGGCTGCTATATGGAGTACACGTTACCCAGAACACCCCTGCTCAGATGAGCAAAGCGGCACTGTAGCCAAAAGGTTATCAACCCGCGACATTCTGGAAATCCGGTGGACACAAATCGTCATCTACCGGGGCTAATGCCGAGCAACCCGTCGCGGGCGCGCCCAAGCCGGTCAGAGCACGTCCGAGCTGCCGGAGAGCCGGAGGGCGTCGACGACGGCCTTGACCTTCTGAGCGTTCGCGCTGGTGGTGACCAGGAGGGCGTCCGGGGTGTCGACCACGACGATGTCGTCCACGCCGATGAGCGCGATCATGCGCTTGGTGTGGCTGACCACGATGCCGCTGGAGGAGTCGGCCAGCACCCGGGCGCCCTCGCCGAGGATCGCCAGGTCGCGCTTGCGGCCGTTGGCATGGATCTTGGCGATCGACGCGAAGTCTCCCACGTCATCCCAGTCGAACTGGCCGGGGATCACGGCGAGCTTGCCCTTGACGGCGGCCGGTTCGGCCACCGAGTAATCGATGGCGATCTTCTTGAGCTTGGGCCAGACCTGGTCGACCACGGCGCCGCGGCGGGGCGTGTCCCACGCCTCGGCCAGTTCCAGGAGCCCTGCGAGCAACTCGGGCTCTGACGCGCCGATCTCTTCCAGTAGGCGGTCGGCGCGGGCGATGAACATGCCCGCGTTCCAGAGGTACTGGCCGCTGGAGAGGTAACGCTTGGCGGTGGCCGGGCTGGGCTTCTCCACGAACGAGTTGACCGACTGGGCGCTCGGGGCGCCGTCGATGTCGAGCGGGCCGCCGGTCTTGATGTAGCCGAAGCCGATCGCCGGCTCGGTGGGCTGGATGCCGATGGTGACGATGAGACCGGTGTCTGCCGCGGCGATGGCCTCGACGACGGCCTGACGGAAGGCGGCCGGGCCCTTGATGACGTGGTCGGCGGCGAACGAGCCGATGATCACGCCCGGCTCGCGGCGCTCGAGGATGGCGGCGGCGAGGCCGATCGCGGCCGAGGAGTCCCGCGGCTCGCTTTCGAGGACCACGTTGAGGTCGGCCAACTCCGGCAGCTGCTCCTCAACGGCGGCGCGGTGCGCGCGGCCCGTGACGACCATGATGCGCTGGTCGCCGGCGAGCGGTGCGAGCCGGTCCCAGGTGGCGCGGAGCAGCGTCTGGCCGCTGCCGGTGAGGTCGTGCAGGAACTTGGGTGCATCGGCGCGCGAGAGCGGCCACAGCCTCGAGCCGATCCCGCCGGCGGGGATCACACTGTAGAAGCGGTCGAGGGCATCGCTGGAGTGGGACATTGCGCCAGACTACCGGTTCGTCGACCCTGTTCATCCAGGGTTCACCGGGCAGACGTGCGGGCTGCCTACTGTGGCGACATGAGGGTTGCCGTCGTCAGCGAAAGCTTCCTCCCCACGGTCAGCGGGGTCACCACGAGCGTCTGCAAGGTGCTGGCCGAACTGCGCCGCACCGGCCACGAGGCCATGGTCGTGGCTCCGTTCGGGGCCCCGGAGTCGTACGCCGGTTTTCCGGTGCACACGGTGCCCGCCCTGTCCTACCGGCAGTTCCCGGTGGGGTTGCCGAACCCGCGGGTGCTGGGGCTGCTGGCCGACTTCCAACCGGATGTGCTGCACGCCGCGTCACCGTTCCTGCTCGGCGCCCAGGGGATCGCCGCGGCCCGGCGCCTGGGGGTGCCCAGCGTGGCGGTGTTCCAAACGGATGTGGCCGGCTATGCCCACCGCAACCACCTCGGCCAGGCCACCCGGTTGGCCTGGCGGTTCGTCAAGTGGGTGCACGACGGCGCCGATCTCACCCTGGTGCCGTCGGAGGCCTCGATGCGGGACCTGCGGCGCATCGGTGTGGCCAACCTGGATCGCTGGACCCGCGGTGTGGACCTGGACGGCTATCACCCCAATAACCGGAGGGACCCCAGCGTGGCGGCGTTGCGCGAGACCCTGGCACCGGCCGGCGAGGTCGTGATCGGTTACGTGGGGCGGATCGCACCCGAGAAGCAGGTCGAACGCTTCCGCGCCCTGCGCGGGTTGCCCGGTATCAGCATCGCCCTGGTCGGCGACGGACCGTCCACTCCCCTGGTGGCCAGGGCGCTGGCCGGCATGCCGGTCACCTGGCTCGGCCGTCTCGCCGGACCCGAGCTCGCCGCCGCCTACGCCGCCTTCGACGTGTTCCTGCACGCGGGCACCGAGGAGACGTTCGGCCAGACCCTGCAGGAGGCGCATGCGGCCGGACTGCCCGTCGTGGCGCCCCGGGCCGGCGGCCCGATCGACCTCGTCGACCACGGCACCGACGGCTTCCTGTTCCATCCCGACGATGACGCGGACCTCCGCCGCCACGTGTCCGCGCTCGTCGCCGACAGGTCACTGCGGCACCGGATGGGGGAGGCAGGCCGCCGGGCGGTGCTCGGCCGCAGCTGGGAGAGCGTCTGCGGCACCCTGTTCGACTATTACCAGCGGGTCATCGACGAGGGACTCGCCCGCCGCGCCGAGACCCTGGTGCCCCTGGCGCAACGTCGCTGACCCGGCCGGCCCGACCCCGAAAAGGGTGGTGCAGGAGAGAGGGTACAAAGCCTCTGTTCCGGCCAGCTTGCTTAGGCAGCCCTAACCGACTTATCTCGTTGTCGAGACATAGACTGTAGGCACGTGTTTGTTCAACGATGACACCTCGTTCAGCAGGGGTCACGACTCAGCCAGGGAGGGTTGGTCATGCCACAGAATTCGGCAGGGGCCCTGACAGCTCAGCGGAAGACGACCTCGCGTCGCCCGGCCGGAACGCTCTACCGCGGCCGTGAGGGCATGTGGTCCTGGGTGTTGCACCGGATCACCGGGGTGGCGATCTTCTTCTTCCTCCTCGTGCACATTCTCGACACCGCCCTCGTGCGGGTCAGTCCCGAGGCCTACAACGCCGTGATCAGCCAATACCAGACGCCCATCATGGGCCTGGGCGAGACCGCCCTCGTCGCCGCGATCGTGTTCCACGCCTTCAACGGCCTGCGGATCATCGCCATCGACTTCTGGAACGCGAAGTACCAGCGGGTGCTCTTCTACGTGGTCATCGGCCTCTGGCTGGTCACCATGATCGCCTTCGTGCCCCGCCACCTGATCAACGTGTTCAGCCACTAGGAGGACCGGATCATGACTTCGACTCTCGCCGCCCCCCGCAGCCCGTACGCCCGCACCCCGCACAAGCGCGGTATCAACTGGGAGAAGTGGGGCTGGATCTACATGCGCGTGTCCGGCATCGTGCTGGTCGTGCTGATCTTCGGCCACCTCTTCGTCAACCTCATGGTGGGCGAGGGCGTCAGCGCCCTCAACTTCGCCTTCGTCGCCGGCAAGCTGTCCAGCCCGTTCTGGCAGTGGTGGGATGTGGCCATGCTCTGGCTCGCCCTCATCCACGGCGGCAACGGTATGCGCACCCTCGTGAACGACTACGCCACCACGCGGGTCGGCCGCGGCATCCTCAAGTCCGCGATCCTCGCTGCCGTGGTCATCCTGATCGTTCTCGGCACCCTCGTTGTCTTCACCTTCGACCCGTGCCCGGCCGGTTCTCCCGCCGACCTTCTGCCCACTTTCTGCCAGGCCCTCTAGGCCCCCAAGGAGCTGCAAAAACTTCCATGACGGATGCACCTGTGACCAATCCCGAATCCACCATCGTCGACGGCGTGCACTACCACCAGTTCGACATCGTCATCATCGGGGCGGGAGGAGCGGGCATGCGGGCCGCCATCGAGGCCGGCCCGAACGCATCCACCGCGGTAATCTCGAAGCTCTACCCCACCCGCTCGCACACCGGTGCGGCGCAGGGCGGCATGGCCGCGGCCCTGGCCAACGTGGAGGAAGACAACTGGGAGTGGCACACCTTCGACACCGTCAAGGGCGGTGACTACCTCGTCGACCAGGACGCCGCGGAGATCCTCGCCAAGGAAGCCATCGACGCGGTCATCGACCTCGAGAACATGGGCCTGCCCTTCAACCGCACGCCAGAGGGCAAGATCGACCAGCGCCGCTTCGGCGGCCACACCCGCGACCACGGCAAGAGCCCGGTACGCCGCGCCTGCTACGCCGCCGACCGTACCGGCCACATGATCCTGCAGACGCTGTACCAGAACTGCGTCAAGCGCGGCATCAACTTCTTCAACGAGTTCTACGTGCTCGACCTGATCATGACGAACGTCGACGGCGTCGACCAGCCCTCCGGCGTGGTCGCCTACGACCTGGCCAGCGGTGAGCTGCACGTCTTCTCCGGCAAGGCGTTCATCTTCGCCACCGGCGGTTTCGGCAAGATCTACAAGACCACCTCCAACGCGCACACCCTTACCGGCGACGGCGTGGGCATCATCTGGCGCAAGGGCCTGCCGCTGGAGGACATGGAGTTCTTCCAGTTCCACCCGACCGGCCTGGCGGGCCTGGGGATCCTGCTCACCGAGGGCGCCCGCGGTGAGGGTGCGATCCTCCGCAACGCCTCCGGCGAGCGGTTCATGGAGCGTTACGCGCCCACCATCAAGGACCTCGCCCCGCGTGACATCGTGGCCCGCTGCATGGTCAAGGAGGTCGCTGAGGGCCGCGGCGCCGGCCCCAACAAGGACTACGTCTACCTGGACTGCACCCACCTCGGCGCCGAAGTGCTCGAGACCAAACTGCCCGACATCACCGAGTTCGCCCGCACCTACCTCGGCGTCGACCCTGTCACCGAGCCGGTGCCCGTGATGCCCACCGCGCACTACGCGATGGGCGGCATTCCCACCAACGTCAAGGCCGAGGTGCTCCGCGACAACGCCACCGTCGTGCCGGGCCTCTACGCCGCCGGCGAATGCGCCTGCGTCTCGGTACACGGCTCCAACCGGCTCGGCACCAACTCGCTCCTGGACATCAACGTGTTCGGCAAGCGCGCCGGCAACAACGCTGTCGAGTACGTCAAGACCGCCGAGTTCGTGCCGCTGCCCGAAGACCCGGCCAAGTTCGTGCGCGAGCTGCTGGCCACCATCCGCACCTCCACCGGCACCGAGCGCATCGCCGTGCTCCGCCGCGAGCTGCAGGAGGTCATGGACGCCAAGGCACAGGTGTTCCGCACCGACGAGTCCCTCTCCGAGGTGACCGAGACCATCCACCTGCTCCGCGAGCGCTACAAGAACATCGGCGTGCAGGACAAGGGCCGCCGGTTCAACACCGACCTGCTCGAGGCCGTCGAGCTGGGCTTCCTGCTCGACCTGGCCGAGGTTGTCGTGTACTCCGCGCGCAACCGCAAGGAAAGCCGCGGCGGCCACATGCGCGACGACTATCCCCTGCGCGACGACGTCAACTACCTGCAGCACACCATGGCCTACCTGTCCGGCGACGCGCTGTCGGCGGATGCTGCCGACCACATTTCGCTCGACTGGAAGCCCGTGACCATTACGCGCTACCAGCCGATGGAGAGGAAGTACTAGTGAGCACCCCCACCCTCGAGAAGCCTCCAGCGGTTCCCGAAGAGATCCAGTCGTTCACGGTCACCCTGTCGGTGCGCCGGTTCAACCCGGAGACCGACGAAGACCCGCACTGGGAGAACTATGACGTTCAGATGTACGCGACCGACCGCATCCTGGACGCGCTGCACAAGATCAAGTGGGAACAGGACGGCTCCCTGAGCTTCCGCCGCTCCTGCGCGCACGGCATCTGTGGCTCCGATGCGATGCGCATCAACGGGCGCAACCGCCTGGCCTGCAAGACCCTGATCAAGGACCTCGACATCACCAAGCCCGTCACCGTGGAGGCCATCAAGGGCCTGCCGCTGGAGAAGGACCTGATCGTGGACATGGAGCCGTTCTTCGCTTCCTTCCGCGAGGTGCAGCCGTTCCTGATGGCGCAGAACCTGCCCAAGGACGGCAAGGAGCGCATCCAGACCGTCGCCCAGCGCGAGCGTTTCGACGACACCACCAAGTGCATCCTCTGCGCCGCGTGCACGTCGAGCTGCCCGGTCTTCTGGACCGACGGCCAGTACTTCGGCCCGGCCGCGATCGTGAACGCACACCGGTTCATCTTCGACTCCCGCGACGACAGCGCCGCCGTGCGCCTGGACATCCTCAACGACAAGGAAGGCGTCTGGCGTTGCCGCACGACCTTCAACTGCACCGAAGCCTGCCCGCGCGGCATCCAGGTGACGCAGGCCATCGCCGAGGTCAAGCAGGCCATCATGCGGGGCAAGCCGTAACGATCCTCGACCGCCCGGCGTGCGCACGACGCGAGCCGGGCGTCAGTCGTCGCTGAGGTTCAGCCGCCGGAACACCACTACCGACGCCGTTCCGAGAGCCGCCACTCCCCCGCCCAGGGGCAGTAGAGCGAGAGCATCGGTGCTGTCGCGTGCCTGCTGGGCGGATGCCGCCCCCGGCCCGCTCGACGCCGTGCCCTGGGCCGCCGACGCCGGGTCTTGCTCCGCCGTGCCCGGTGCCGCCGAGGCCAGTTCGTCCGCTGCGAGCAGAGTGCCGCCGGCCCCTCCGGCCAGCAGTGCGGCCGCCCACAGTGTGCGCAGAACCGCACCGGAGAGGGCACTCGGCCGCTGACCGTGCGGCGGAATCGACGGTGATGACATGGATGGTCCATCCAGGTTCGAACAGCGGGTGCCGAGGCAACTGGGACGACAGGAGCATCGTCGCAGCCGGCCGGGCATCCCACAAGACTCGAGAGAGCCTCAGCACCCGGATGCGCCTCGGATTGGGGGTCGGTGGCGAGGCGACCCGGGCGTCGGCGGTGCCTTTCGTTAGGCTGGGTCGATGAAGATCGGCGACCTTGTCACGCGCATCATGGCCACTCGACCGGTGCGAGTGTTCACCCATTTCAGCCAGAGTCGCGGACCCGTGCTCGCCGCCGGCATGGCCTACCAGGCGATCTTCGCGATCTTCGCTGCGCTCTGGCTGATGTTCTCCGTCGCCGGGATCTGGCTCAACTCCAACCCCGACCTGATGGATCAGCTGTTCGTGATCATCAACCAGTCCGTTCCCGGCCTGATCGGAACGCCAGGCGTGATCGATCCAGAGACCCTCGACAACACCAGCGCGCTCACCTGGTCGAGCGCCATCGCCCTGGTGGGTTTGCTCGGCACCACCCTGGGCTGGCTCAGCACCACCTCCCAGGCCGTGCGCGGCATTTTCGGCATGGGCCAGGACACCACCTTCTTCGTGCTCGCCAAGCTACGCGAACTCGGTCTCGGCCTACTGTTCGGCCTGGCCCTGGTGACCTCCGCGGTCATCTCCATTCTGAGCACCGAGGCACTGCGCTGGTTGCTGGGACTGGTCGGTCAGGGCAGCGACTCGTTCTGGTTCGTCGCGTCGAGCCAGGCGCTCGGGCTGCTGATCGTGCTGATCATCGACACCATCACCCTGGCCGGGCTATTCCGGGTGCTTTCCCACGTGCGCATCCCGTTCCGCAACCTCCTGGTGGGGTCGCTGCTCGGTGCTGTCGCCCTGGGCGTGCTCAAGATCCTCGGGGCGGCCCTGCTCGGCGGCGCCGCGCGTAACCCGCTCCTGGCCGGATTCGCGGTGATCATCGGTTTGTTGATCTGGTTCAACCTCACCTCCACGGTCACTCTGATCTCCGCCTCCTGGATCGCGGTGGGCATGCAGGACGCCGGCATCCCGCCGTCGACGCTGAGCGCCGACGAGGCCAAGAAACTTGCCGCCGAGAAGGAGGCAGAGGCCAAGCGCCTCGTGGCCGCGGCCGAGCTGCGCGAGGCGCAGGAAGCCCTGGCGGACGCATCCTGGTATCAGCGACCCGGCCGTACCCGCCGGCTGCGGCGGGCGGAGAATCGCGCTGAGAAGGACGGATCGAGCGGCATCGCCGCCGTCAAGTGAGCCGGCCCGGCGCCGGCTTCGGGGGCACTCGGTAGAATCGGCGCATGCCGTCTTCTGCACCAGAGTCCACCACCCAGCCGCTTCGCATCGCCAGCATCAACACCAACGGCATCCGTGCCGCGTTCCGGAAGGGCATGGGTGACTGGCTCGCCACCCGCGACGTCGATATCCTCGCCATCCAAGAGGTGCGCGCCGCGACCGAAGACATTGAGGGTCTACTCGGACCAGACTGGAACATCCTGCACGACCCGGCCACGGCCAAGGGCCGCGCCGGCGTGGCGATCGCCAGCAGGAAGAGCGCGTCGATCCACCGCGTCGAGTTGGGCCACCCCGACTTCGACAGCGCCGGCCGCTGGCTCGAGGCCGACTTCGAGGTGAACAGCAAAGTCGTCACCGTGGTGAGTACCTATGTGCACTCCGGCGAGGTGGACACCCCCAAGCAGGTCGAGAAGTTCACCTTCCTCGACTCCATGCTCACCCGGCTGCCCGAACTCGCTGCGCACAGCGAGCGGGTCGTCGTGCTCGGCGACCTGAACGTTGGGCACCGCAAATTCGACATCAAGAACTGGAAGGGCAACGTGAAACGCGCCGGCTTCCTGCCCGAGGAGCGCGTCTACTTCGACAGGATCCTCGGTGCCGAGGACGAGGCCGACTACAACAACGGTGCGGGCCTGGGCTGGGTGGACGTGGGCCGTAAGGCCGCCGGCGAGGTGGACGGACCGTTCACCTGGTGGTCCTGGCGCGGCCAGGCGTTCGACAACGACACCGGCTGGCGCATCGACTACCAGCTCGCGACTCCCACACTGGCGGCATCCGTCGTCAACTACACGGTCGACCGGGCGGATGCCTACGACCAGCGCTGGAGCGACCACGCCCCCGTGGTCGTCGACTACGACATCTAGCTCGTCCCCTCGCCGCACCGCGGCCCACGCTCAACGAAAGACACCCCATCATGACCAAGACCCGCCTCTACTCCGGCATGCAGCCGTCCGCCGACTCGCTGCAGATCGGCAACTACATCGGTGCGCTGCTGAACTGGAAGAAGCTGCAGCAGACCCACGACGCGTACTTCTCGATCGTGGACCTGCACGCCATCACCGTGGCGCAGGACCCGGCCAAGCTGCGCGAGAACACCCGCGCCACCGCCGCGCAGTACATCGCTGCGGGCATCGACCCGGCGGCGTCGACCCTCTACGTGCAGTCGCACGTGACCGCGCACGCGCAGCTGGCCTGGGCTCTGAACACGCTCACCGGGTTCGGCGAGGCCAGCCGGATGACCCAGTTCAAGGACAAGTCACAGAAGCAGGGCGCCGACGCCACCACGGTGGGGCTGTTCGCCTACCCGGTGCTCATGGCCGCGGACATCCTGCTGTTCCAGAGCGAGATCGTGCCCGTGGGCGAGGACCAGCGCCAGCACGTTGAACTCACCCGAGACCTGGCGGCACGGTTCAACTCCCGCTTCGGCGACACCTTCACGGTGCCAGAAGCCTCGATCATCCGCGACACCGCGAAGATCTATGACCTGCAGAACCCCGCCGCGAAGATGTCGAAATCTGCCGAGTCGCACGCCGGCGTGATCTGGATGCTCGACGAGCCATCCGTCACCGCCAAGAAGATCATGCGCGCCGTGACCGATGCCGAGGGCGGCGTGGTCTTCGACCGGGAGAACAAGCCCGGCGTGGCGAACCTGCTCACGATCTACTCCGTGATGGCGGAGCGTTCGATCCAGTCGCTCGAGGACGAGTACGCCGGCCGCGGCTACGGCGACTTCAAGAAGGGCCTGGCCGAGGTGGTCACCGAGACCTTCGGCGCGATCCGAGGGCGCACGCTCGAGCTGCTCGACGACCCGGCCGAGCTGGACCGGATTCTGGCCGGCAACGCCGACCGGGCCGCCGCCGTGGCCGATGTCACCCTCGCGAACGCGTTCGAGCGCATGGGTTTCCTGGCGCGCCGCTGAGGCGTTCTCTCTGCTGATGCGACCGGTCGAGCTGTCCTCCCCGCTGCTCTGCTTGGATGCCCCGCGCCCGGCGGACGCCGCCCTGGTGTTCGAGTACTGCCAGGACCCGGTGATGGCGCGGTATCTGGCACGCCTGCCGTCGCCGTACCGGCTCGAGGATGCCACCGACTTCGTCACCGATTACGTGCCGGACGCGTGGGCCGGCGACCAGGAATACACCTGGGCGGTGCGCGGGGAGGTCGGATCGGAGCTCCTCGGTGTGATCAGCCTGAGCGTGCCGGTTGGGTCTGCGGAGGCTGCGGCCGAGCCCAGTGTGGGGTCGGGTTCCGCGTCCGGTTCGGATTCGCAGTCCGGTTTCGCGAGCCGCACGAGTTCGATCGGGTTCTGGCTCGGCGCTGCCCACCGGGGCCGGGGCCTCATGGTCGAGGCACAGCGGCTGGTGCTCGAGTGGGGCTTCTCGACCGGGCTCTGCGACACCGTGCACTGGGAGTGCGTCGCCGGCAACCTCGCGTCGGCGCGCGCTGCCCGGAAGGCCGGGTTCCGCTTCACCGGGCAGGGGCCGGCCGGGATCGCGTATCGAGACGGGACCCACCCGCCCTCGTGGAAGGGCGCGCTGCACGCCACCGACGACCGCACACCGCCCGCGGGCTGGCCGGCCGAGGTCGTGGCCGCATGAGCGGTGCCGAGCGTTCCACGGGGCGCCTGTGGCCGGTGCGGCCGCAATGACGGATGTGACGGGTGTGACGGGTGTGACGCCGCCCGCTGTGGTGCTGTTCGACCTGGACGACACCCTGTTCGCGCACCGTGAGGCCGTGGCCGCCGGGATCCTCGGTCACGTCGCCGCGCAGGGCGGCGGGGGCGCGGCCGCCGATCCGCACTCGGTCGTGGCCCTCTGGAACGCGCTCGAGGAGCAGCACTATCACGCCTACCTCGCCGGCGACCTGGACTTCGCCGGGCAGCGCAGCGCCCGGGCGCGGGATTTCGCCGCCGCGCACGGGGTCCAGCTCACCGACGCCGAGGCTGCCGCCTGGTTCACCGACTACTTTGTGCACTACCGGGCGAGCTGGCGCCTGCACGACGACGCTCTGGCGTGCCTGGATGACCTCACCCGCCGCATCCCCGGCGTGCGGTTCGGGCTGATCACCAACGGCGAGCTGGCCTACCAGAGCGTGAAACTGGCCGACACCGGGCTGCACGCCCGGGTGGAGCACGTGGTCACCTCGGCCGAGTTCGGCCTGGCCAAGCCCCGGGCGGAGATCTTCCGGCACGCCTGCGCCCTCTTCGGCGCCGACCCTGCCCGCTCGGTGTATGTGGGCGACCGGTTGCGCACCGACGCGATCGGCGCCGCCGCCGCGGGCCTCACCGGCGTCTGGCTGGACCGGGTCGGGTCGGCGGGCCCACCCCCGCCGGACGCCGACCTCGCCGAGGCCCGCACCCTGGGCGTCCTCCGCCTGAGCACCCTCGCCGCCCTGCCCGCCCTCCTCGCCCCGAGCTAGCGCCAACCGGAGGCGGCCACGTGGCCACGCCGCACCGGCCGACGCGCGGGTCAGGCGCCGCTGCGCCGGTGGCACGCCGGGCGCGAAACGGCGCCGCACCCGCGTTCTCCCACGCGCGTGCCCCACGCCGCTGCGAGGGAGGCACGACGCTGCGCGGGAGGCACGACGCTCACGCCAGGCATCCGCGGATCGGCGCCGCACCTGCGCAACGCGTCGCGCGGGAGGCACGCCACTGCGCCGGTGGCACGCCAGGCGCGAAACGGCGCCGCACCCGCGTTCTCCCACGCGCGTGCCCCACGCCGCTGCGCGGGAGGCACGCCGCTGCGCGGGAGGCACGCCGCTCACGCCAGGCATCCGCGGATCGGCGCCGCACCTGCGCAACGCGTCACGCGGGAGGCACGCCACTGCGCCTGTGGCACGCCGGGCGCGAAACGGCGCCGCACCCGCGCAACTCCGAAGAGTGACGGATGCGGCGCCGAAGTGATGTCCACTGAGGGGCTGCTGGGTCCTGGAGCTAGAGGACGTCCTCGTCGACCCAGTCGAGGGTCTTCGTGACGGCCTTCTTCCAGTTGCGGAGCAGACGGGCCCGCTCGGCCTCGTCCATGTCGGGCTCCCAACGGGCGTCTTCCTGCCAGTTGGCGCGCAGTTCGCCCAAACCGCTCCAGAAGCCCACGGCCAGGCCGGCCGCGTAGGCGGCGCCCAGCGCCGTGGTCTCGGCGACGACCGGACGCACAACGGGCACACCGAGGATGTCGGCCTGGAACTGCAGCAGCAGGTTGTTGCCCGTTGCCCCGCCGTCCACCTTGAGCTCGGTCAGCGGAACTCCCGAGTCGGCGTTGACCGCGTCGATGACCTCGCGGGTCTGGAAGGCGATGGCCTCCAGCGCCGCGCGGGCGATGTGGCCCTTGTTGACGAACCGGGTGAGTCCCACCAGAGCGCCACGGGCATCCGAGCGCCAGTACGGCGCGAACAGGCCGCTGAACGCCGGCACGAAATACGCGCCGCCATTGTCGTCCACGGTGCGGGCGAGCGCCTCGATCTCGCTGGCCGAACTGATCATGCCGAGGCTGTCACGCAGCCACTGGATGAGCGATCCGGTGACGGCGATGGAGCCCTCGAGCGCGTAGTGCGGTTCGGCGTCGCCGAGCTTGTAGCCAAGCGTGGTGAGCAGGCCATTCTTGGAGTGGATGATCTCGGTTCCGGTGTTGAAGATCAGGAAGTTACCGGTGCCGTAGGTGTTCTTCGCCTCGCCCTGGTCGAACGCGGCCTGGCCGAAGGTCGCGGCCTGCTGGTCACCGAGGATGCCCGCGATGGGCACCTCGCGCAGCAGGCTGTGCTCGTTGACGGTGCCGTAGACCTCGCTGGAGGAGCGGATCTCGGGCATCATCGAGCGCGGCACCCCGAAGATCCCGAGGATCTCGTCGTCCCATTCGAGGGTTTCGAGGTTCATGAACAGGGTGCGGCTGGCGTTGGTCACGTCGGTGGCGTGCACGCCGCCCTCGAGACCGCCGGTGAGGTTCCAGAGCACCCAGGTGTCGGTGGTGCCGAACATCAGGTCGCCGGCGTCGGCCTTCTCGCGGGCTCCCTCGACGTTCTCGAGGATCCAGGCGATCTTCGTGCCGGAGAAGTACGTGGCCAGCGGCAGGCCCACGACGGGCTTGAACCGGTCGCCGCCGCCATCCGCCGCAAGACGGTCGACGATGGCCTGCGTGCGGGTGTCCTGCCAAACGATGGCGTTGTACACCGGCAGCCCGGTGGTGCGGTCCCAGACCACGGCGGTCTCGCGCTGGTTCGTGATGCCCACGGCCTCGATGTCGTGGCGGGTGAGGTTGGCCTTGGACAGGGCCTGGCCGATCACCTGACGGGTGTTGCCCCAGATCTCCATCGGGTCGTGTTCGACCCAGCCGGCTCGGGGGAAGATCTGCTCGTGTTCGAGCTGACCGGTCGAGACGATCGAGCCCGAGTGATCGAAGATGATCGCGCGGGTGCTCGTGGTGCCCTGGTCGATGGCGAAGATGTACTTGTCACTCATGTCGGAACTCCTGTGTTGGGACGCGGTTGGTGAGATTGATGGGTGGGTGGCTGAACGGTCAGGCAAGGATGGGAAGCAGGATCAGGGAGGCCCAGCCGGCGAGCACGCCGCCGATGACCGGACCGGCGACGGGAACCCACGAGTAGGACCAGTCGGAGCCGCGCTTGCCCTTGATGGGCAGGAGGGCGTGGGCGATGCGGGGGCCGAGGTCACGCGCCGGGTTGATGGCGTAGCCGGTGGGCCCGCCGAGCGAGGTGCCGATCACGATCACCAGGAGCGCCACCGGCAGTGCGCCGAGGGCGGCCAGGCCGCCGTTCTCACCCTGACGTCCGCCGCCGAACGCGATCACCACGAACACCAGCACGAACGTGCCGATGATCTCGGTGACCAGGTTCCAGCCGTACGAACGGATGGCCGGCCCGGTCGCGAACACGCCGAGCTTGTTCGCCGGTTCCGGTTCCTGGTCGAAGTGCTGCTTGTACGCCAGCCAGACCACGACAGCGCCGATGATGGCGCCGATCATCTGGGCGGCGATGTAGGTGAGCACCGAGATGACGTTCACCGGCACGCCCGAGCCGAACTCGGTGGCGCCCGAGGACACCAGGCCCAGGGTCACCGCCGGGTTCAGGTGCGCTCCCGAGTTGTAGGAGACGATCACACCGGCGAAGACCGCGAGGCCCCAGCCGATGGTGACCATGAGGAAGCCGGCTCCGAAGCCCTTGTTCTTCGTGAGAGCGACGTTGGCGACGACGCCACAGCCGAGGAGCACCAGGAGGGCCGTGCCCACCAGCTCCGAGAGGAATACAACACCGAGATTGTCCACGTTGACCTTTCGTGTTTTCTGGGAGACGCCGAAAGATCAGCGCACACCGTCGTGCAGTAGCGGGGGGCGGAGAAATCCTCCGCCCCCTCGAAAAGAACTAGATCGACGGCACCGTGTCCGCCCCGGCGAGGTCGACGCCGTGTACCTCGTTGAGTTCCGCGGCTGCCTGCTCGATTTCAGCGGCGGTGCGCTCGGCGTCCCAGCCGAGCACCGGCGCGAGCAGCCCGGCGAGTTCCTCGAGCAGGGGCACGCTGAGCCCACCGACGAAGGCGAGGCTCGTGCGCCGCAGCAGCAGGTCGATCAGGTGGGTGACGGACTCTTCGCGGGCCAAGTACTCGATCTCCCGGCGGGAGTAGAGCGGGTTGTGCTCCAGCGGAGCATCCGGCTGCTCGGTGAGCACGTCGATGATCGCGGCGGCGCGGGTGCCGTACCGGGTGAGCAGCTGCTGGGCGCGGGCACGGCCCACCTCGTCACCGTGGGCGGCGAGCCACACCGTGAGTGCGGCGGGAGTGGCCGGGAAGCCCTTACCGCCGCCGATGGCCAGACCCACGGTGGACACGATGCGCGGCTGGCCGAGCAGGGCCAGGATGTCGCCGCTGAGGTGTTCCGCCAGCGCCCGGAAGGTGGTCCACTTGCCGCCGACGAGGCTGAGCAGGGTGCCGGAGCGCGAGCCCAGCGGGCTGGACTCGATGCGGTAGTCGCGGGAGACGAAGCCGGGGGCCTCGTCGTCGTGCCGGGGCAGCGGGCGCACGCCGGAGAACCGGAACACGATGTGCGAACGGTTCACCTCGATGTCGGGGAACACGTGCTTGACCAGGTCGAAGAAGTAGTCGATCTCCTCTTCGGTGGTGCGGATCGGCTGGCTCATATCGTGCTCGAGGTCGGTGGTGCCGATGAGCACCCGGCCGGCGAGCGGGTAGATCAGCACGATGCGGCCGTCGTTGTTCTCGAAGAAGATCTCGCCGCCGCCGGTGGCCTCGAGCAGCTCCGGGTGGTCGAGCACGATGTGCGACCCCTTGGTGCCGCCCATGTAGGTGCTGGCCTGGCCGAGCGCCGAGTTGGTCAGGTCGGTCCACGGCCCCGAGGTGTTCACGACCACGTCGGCGGCGAAACTGAACTCCTCGCCGGTGCTGGTGTTGCGGAGGCGCACGCCGTCGGCATCCATGCCCACGGCTTCGACGTAGTTGGCGGCGCGGGCGTGCGGGCCGGCATCGAGGCCGTCGCGGAGCACGTCGAGCGCGAGGCGCTCCGGGTCGTGCATAGAGGCGTCGTAATAGGTGGCGGTGTACTTGAGGCCGGGGTTCAGCCGTGGCAGCCGGGCCAGCGACTTCTTGCGGCCGTGGAACTCGTGTTTGGGCACCGAGCCGCCGTCGCGGGAGAAGGAGTCGTAGAGCACCAGGCCCACCTTGATCAGCAGCGCGCCGCGCTCCTGCGCTTTGCCCTGCTTGTGGGTGAGGAAACGCAGCGGAGCGGCGAGGACCCCGGAGAGGGCCGAGAACATCGGCACCGTCGTCGGCAGCGGCTTCACGTAATGCGGGGCGATCTTGAGCAGGCCGTTCCGCTCGGTGACGGACTCCTTGACCAGCCGGAACTCGCCGTTCTCCAGGTAGCGGATGCCGCCGTGGATCATGTGCGACGACGCTGCGGATGCCCCGGAGACGTAGTCGCCCCGATCGACGATCGCCACGTCGACACCCTGCAGTGCCAGGTCGCGGAAGGTGGCGATGCCGTTGATGCCGGCACCGATGATGAGCACCTTCGCCTGAGGGCGCTCGGCGAGCGCGGCGCGGGCGGCGTCGGCGGGTGAGGAAACGGGGTTGGACTGCACTGTTCACTACCTTTGTTCGTCATTCGACCAAGCCGACGACCGGATACTGCTTGGTGCGGTTTGGTGCGGAAAGCCCAACCGGGTTTGCGCGGGGGCCCTCCATATGGATTAATCAAGCTTGAGTAGATCAATCACATCCGGTCAAGCCGAGTGAACAAACGTGCAAGGAGGGGCTGTGAGCCTCGTCGACGAGTCAGCGCAGTCCGATCGGGTGCGGGATGCCCTCACCGCGGCGCACCTGTATTACATGCAGGACCTGACCATGGATGCCATCGCCCACGAGCTGCATACCTCCCGTTCCTCGGTGTCCCGCCTGCTCAGCCACGCTCGGGCGACCGGCCTCGTCGACATCCAGATCCGCTCTCCACTGGACGCCCCGAGCCGCCTCGAGCTGCTCATCGCGGAGCGTTTCCAGATCACCGCGCACGTCGTTCCGGTGCCCGATCACGCCACGGACGTGGACAGATTGGAACGTGTGGCGCTCTCAGTTGCACGGATTCTCGGCCAGTTCTTCGACTCGAACATGGTGATGGGCATCGCCTGGGGCTCCACGATGAACGCCATCAGCCGCCATGTGACGCCCAAACAGACCCACAACTCGCAGATCATCCAGCTCAACGGCGCCGGCAATATGCGCACCACGGGCCTCAGCTACGCCAGCGAGATCCTCGGCCGGTTCGGCTACGCGTTCGGGGCGCACGTGCACCAGTTTCCGGTGCCGGCGTTCTTCGACAACCCGGCCACCAAGCAGGCGCTCTGGCGGGAACGCAGCGTCAGCCGGCTGCTCGAGATGCAGGCCCGGATGGACGTGGCCCTGTTCGGTCTCGGCTCACCATTCTCCGAGGTGCCCAGCCACGTCTACGCGGGCGGTTACCTCGAGGAGGCCGACTACACCTCGCTCAGCCGGGCGGGCGTGGTGGGCGATGTGGCCACCATCTTCTACCGGGCGGACGGCTCCACCGACGGCATCCTTCTGAACGCACGTGGTACGGGCCCCGATTTCGGCGTACTGCGGAGGACCCCGCGCCGACTCTGCGTGGTCTCGGGGACGGCGAAGCTGGCCAGCCTTCGCGGTGCGCTCAAGGCCGGTCTGATCACCGATCTCTTCGTGGACGAAAGCACCGCACGGGCTCTCGTCGCCACCCCCTGAGCGTCGTAAACCGTCATCCAGGTCGGCCGGGAATACGCCACCCCCCTGCGCGTTGAGATATAACTGATAGAAGAAACGTGCTCCGGGGTCGGTGAGAATCCGAACCGGCGGTGAAAGTCCGCGAGCCGGATCCTGCTGTTTGGGTTCCGGTTGAGCTGGTGAAATTCCAGCACCGACGGTTAAAGTCCGGATGGGAGGAGCTGCGAATCGACGGTTGTCTGTGGACCGTCGACGGCTTTCGCGTACGCGAAAACCCCCTCCCGGAGCGTCTACGACGGGACAGGGAATGCACCAGCAGCACACGCTCGGCAGCGCGATGCGCCGAGCCCTGCGACTGGCGGGCAACGGACCGGTCGCCGGCGTCAACCCCCGGGTCGGCTGCGTCATCCTCAGCCCAGCCGGCGAGGTCATCGCCGAAGGCTGGCACCGTGGTGCCGGCACCCCTCATGCCGAAGTGGATGCGCTCGCCCACCTTGACCCGGACGCCGCCCGCGGTGCCACCGCCGTCGTCACCCTCGAACCCTGCAACCACACCGGCCGCACCGGCCCCTGCGCCCTCGCCCTGATCGAGGCCGGCATCGGCCGGGTCGTCTACGCCGTCACGGACCCCGGGCAGCACTCCTCCGGCGGCGCCGACCGTTTGCGCGCGGCCGGCGTGGACGTGACCGGCGGGCTGCTCGCCGACGAGGTCGAGGTCTTCCTCTCCGACTGGCTGGTCGCCGCCCGGCTCGGCCGCCCGTTCGTGACGCTCAAGTGGGCATCGAGCCTGGACGGACGCGCCGCGGCCGCCGACGGCAGCAGCCGTTGGATCACCGGACCTCTCGCGCGCCAAGACGTACACGAGCGTCGAGCCGCGGCCGACGCGATCCTCGTGGGCACCGGCACCGCGCTGGCGGACGACCCGAGCCTCACCGCCCGCGACAGTGACGGGACCCTGCTGGCGCACCAGCCGCAACCCGTCGTGGTGGGCGACCGGGCCGTGCCGGCCGACGCCGCGGTGCACCGGCATCCCCTCGCACCGTGGTTCGTGTCCGGCCACGACGTGGCCACTCTGCTCGCCACCCTGCGCGAGCGCGGCATCCGCCGGGTGTTCGTGGAGGGCGGTCCTACCCTGGCCAGCGCTTTCGTGCGGGCCGGCTTGGTCGACGAATACCTGGTCTACCTGGCCCCCACCCTCCTCGGTGGCGACCGGCTGGCCCTCGGCGACATCGGTGTCACGGGCATCTCCGGGCAACGCCGGCTGCAGATCGACGACCTGGTGCGGCTCGGTGACGACATCCTGCTGGTCGCCCGCAGCATTCCCACCGAGACCACCACCGACCAGACCATCCCCGCCGTGATAGCCAGCGAGAAGTGAAGAGGACCGCCATGTTCACCGGAATCATTGAGGAGCTCGGCAGCATCGAGCACATCGAGCACACCAACGACGCCGCCCGGCTCACCATCCGCGGCCCGCTGGTGGTCGACGGCGCCGGGCACGGCGACTCCATCTCGGTGAACGGCGTGTGCCTGACCGTGGTGGAACAGACCCCCGACACCTTCACCGCCGACGTGATGGCGCAGACCCTGGCCATGTCGACGCTGTCCGGCGCGACCGAGGGCTCGGCGGTGAACCTGGAACGGGCCGCCCTGGTGGGCGGCCGGCTCGGCGGTCATATCGTGCAGGGCCACATCGACGGTACCGGCACAGTGTTGGCCATCGTGCCCGGCGACGCGTGGCGGGTCGTGCGCTTCACGCTCAGCCCCGCCCTGGCACCCCTCGTGGTGGACAAGGGCTCCATCGCCATCGACGGCGTGTCCCTCACGGTGAGCAACATCTCCCCGGCGGCCGAGCCTGAGCAGTGGTTCGAAGTGTCGCTGATCCCCGAGACCCTCGCCGCCACGACGCTGGGCGGGCTCGAGGTCGGCGACCGGGTGAACCTGGAGACCGACATCCTGGCCCGGCACGTCGAGCGGATGCTCGCCCTCGCCGCGAACGCCGCCGAACGGGCCGCCCCTGCAGCCCCTGCAGCATCCGAACCTTCCGAGCCGTCCGCAGCATCCGTTGTACAAAGGAGCACCTCATGAGCCTCGCCGACATCCCCACCGCACTCGCGGCACTCCGGCTCGGCAAACCCGTCATCGTTGCCGACGACGAGGGGCGCGAGAACGAGGGCGACGTGATCATCTCCGCCCAGCTGGCCACCCAGGAGTGGCTGGCCTGGACGGTACGGCATTCCTCCGGGTTCATCTGCGCGCCGATGACCAACGACATCGCCGACACCCTCGACCTGCCCGTGATGGTGCTCAACAACGAAGACCCCCGCGGCACCAACTACACCGTGACCGTCGACGCCGCCGACCGGCTCAGCACGGGCATCAGCGCCGCCGACCGGGCGCACACCCTGCGCGTGCTCGCTGACCCCGCTTCCACCCCGACCAGCCTCAACCGGCCCGGCCACATCCTGCCGCTGCGTGCGATGGATGGTGGCGTGCGCGAACGCGACGGCCACACCGAGGCCGCCGTGGACCTGATGAAACTGGCCGGCCTCGTGCCCGTCGCCGGGATCAGCGAGATCGTCGCGGAGGACGGCGAGATGATGCGGTTGCCCGGACTGCTCGTGCTCGGCGAGCGCGAGGGCATCCCGGTGATCACCATCGCCGATCTCATCGACTACCTGCAGGAATTCCACTGCGACGACGATCTCGCCTCGGTCAGCCCCATCCGCGAGTCGCCGCGGGTGGACTTCGAGGTGGAGACCACGGTGCCCACCTCGCACGGCGCCTTCAAAATCCGCGCGTACCGCGACCGGATGACCGGAGCCGACCACGTGGCCATCGTCTCGGGCACCCCGCACGACGGCGCTCTCGTACGCGTGCATTCCGAGTGCCTCACCGGCGAGGCCTTCGGCTCGCTGAAATGCGAGTGCGGGCCGCAGCTGCAGGCCGCCCTGGACACCATCGACCGGGAGGGTGGCGTGGTCGTGTACCTGCGCGGCCAGGAGGGCCGCGGCATCGGGCTGATCAACAAGCTGCGCGCCTACAAGTTGCAGGAGGACGGCCTGGACACCCTCGACGCGAACCTCGCACTGGGACTGCCGGCCGATTCCCGCGACTACGGCGCGGCCACCGCCATCCTCGATGAGCTCGGCCTGAGCTCCGTGCGCCTGCTCACCAACAACCCCGAGAAGGTGCGCCAGCTCGAGGTGCACGGCGTGACGGTCACCGAGCGGGTGCCGCTCGTGGTGGGTGTCGGCAGCCACAACGAGGACTACCTGGCGGCCAAGCGTGACCGCATGGGCCATGAAATCTCAGCACACCAGATCGTGAAAGGACTCGCACTATGAGTGGAGCAGGCTCCCCCGACATCACCGTCGACGGCACCGGACTGGAGGTCGTCATCATCGCCGGCCGCTGGCACGACGTGATCACCGACGGCCTCATCGCCGGGGCCACCCGGGTGCTCGAAGCATCCGGGGCGACGTTCTCCCTCGTGCGCGTTCCCGGCAGCTTCGAGCTGCCCGTGGCGAGCAAGGTGGCGCTGGACTCTGGCGCCGACGCGGTGGTGGCGCTCGGGGTGATCATCCGCGGCGGCACCCCGCACTTCGAGTACGTGTCCGCGGCGGCGACGGATGGCCTCACCCGCGTGGCCCTGGACACGGGCAAGCCCGTGGGCTTCGGCGTGCTCACCCTCGACGACGAGCAGCAGGGCCTGGACCGGGCCGGCCTGTCCGGCTCGAAGGAGGATAAGGGTGAAGAGGCCGCGACGGCGGCTCTGTCCACGGCTCTCGTGCTCAAAGCCCTGCGCGACCGGTAGCCCATCGGGTCTCGACACCCTCGACCACCGGCACGGGCGCGCCCCACACGTTGATCGAGCCCGTCGAGATCCCGCGACCCGCACACGTTCACGACAACACTCACCTGGTCTCGACGAGCTCGACCGACGAGGTGGGAACGAGCGCGGAATGGCTAGTGGGGTGCCAGCAAGGCCTCGACGCGTTCGAGCAGGTCGTTGGCCCGGAAGGGCTTGATCAGGTACCCGTTGGCCCCGGCCGCCATCGCCTGGGCGATGTCGCTGTCCTGAGACTTGGCCGTGAGCAGCAGGATGCACGGCTGGGTCAGGGTGGTGTCGGCACGGATCTGGGCGCAGACCTCCACCCCGGTGAGCTTGGGCATCATCCAATCCAGCACCACCAGGTCAGGCACGCTGGTAAGCGCCGCCTCCAGCCCATCCTGCCCGTCACCGGCCTCGGACACCTCGTGTCCGGCGCGGCGCAGCTTGTGCACGATCAGCGCCCGGACATCCTCGTCGTCCTCCACGATCAGAATGTGCGCCATCCGTACTCTCCCCCCACTCGACCGGCAACATTCGCGCCGCGCCCCGAACGGGGCGTACGACGCGCTACGTTGACATTATCCAATCGCGTCGCGGTCACAGCTCACAGGGGGACACCACGCCGGTGAACAATCTCGTCGCATTCCTCTGGAATGCGCCCCGCTACTGGCGGTACGCCGCCATCGGTGCGCTGCTGCTCGTGGCGTACCTTCTCGGGCTGGCCGCGCTGTCGGCACCGGCCTCGGCCAGCGCGGTTGCCGTCTGGTGGCCGGCCGCGGCCGCGGGAGTGCTCGCCGTGTGTCTGTCCCGGGGGGCCGAACGTTGGCTGGTCGCCATCCTGGTGGGCGCTGTCTCTGTCGCCTCCAACCTCGTCGGCGGCCGCCCGCTGGCCGTGGCCCTCGGCTTCGGTCTGGCCAATGCGCTGGAGGTCGCGCTGTTCACGGCGGTGTTCGTCAGGCGCGACCGGCCGACCGGGCTCGACACCGTGCCCGACGTGCTGCGCTTCACTATCGCCGCACTCGTCGGAGCCCTGGCCGTGGGCGTCGGGGCCGCCGGCACGTTGGCACTGCTCACGGGCGCCTCCTTCGGCGACGTGCTGCTGGCCGCGTTTCCCTCCCACGCCTTCGCCGTGTTCTCCCTCGTGCCGCTGGCGCTCACGAATGGCCGCCGGGTGCGGCCGGAACGTACCCTGGAGCTCCTAATCCAGGTCGGCTCCGTGATGCTGGTGCTCGGCGTGGCGTACGGTCCCGGCCGCTCGCTACCGCTCTCGTTCCTCATCCTTCCCCTGCTCACCTGGGCGGCGTTCAGGTTCGGGATCAGGGTCGTGGCGTGGGAGCTCTGTGGCACGGCGCTGGTGGCGTCGGGATTCACCTCGCTGGGCGTCGGGTATTTCACCGGAGCCTCTGGCACCGCCACCGCCGCGACGGGCTCCCTCGTGCACCTGTTCCTCGTCACCTACGCCATCTCGGTGCTACTGCTCGCCGCCGAGCTCGCCCAGCGCGACACCCTGCTCCAACGCGAGCGGGAGGTGGTGCAGGCCCTCCGCGATCTGAACCGCCAGAAGGACGATTTCGTCTCCTCGGTCAGCCACGAGCTCCGCACCCCCATCACCAGCATTCTGGGCTACGCCGAGGAGCTCGAAGACACCGAGCTCACGGCCGAACAGGCCCGATTCACCAGGGTGGTCGTGCGCAACTCGCACAGGCTGGCTCAGCTGGTGGAGAACCTGCTTGATCTCTCCAGCATGAGCCTGCGCTCGGACGCCGGTCCGGTCGGACCCATCGACTTGCGCACCCTGGTCACCGAGTGCGTCGAGGAGCTGGCCCCGCAGGCGCACAGCGCCGGCATCACCCTGACCGCCGAGTTCGGGGATGGAACGCTGACCTTGCAGAGCTCGGCATCCGACGTTCGCCGGGTGCTGACCAACCTGGTCGGCAACGCCGTCAAGTTCACGCCGACGCACGGGCAGGTGTGGGTGGGCTGTTCCGGCGATGCCGACGGGGTACTGCTCACGGTGAGCGACAACGGCATCGGCATTCCGTCGTCCGACGTGGAGCGGGTCTTCGACAGGTTCTACCGGTCGGCCAGCGCCGAGTCGCTGCCGGGCACCGGTCTCGGCCTGCCGCTGACCAAGGGACTGGTCGACCGGCTCGGCGGCACAGTGGACCTGCAGTCCGACGGCCGCACCGGCACCCACGTCACGGTCGCCCTGCCCCGGCTGGCCTCGCCGGCGCCCGCGGGGGATTCGTCGGCCGTCACCACCGGAATGTAGGGTGAATCAGGGCCGCCACAAGCGGCCCTCTTCTTATTGCACCGCCTCACGTTCGCCCCAGTCGACTGACCGCCGCCGCGCGCCGAACGCCAGCCCAGCCATCTCCCCTTGTGAAAGCGCCTTTTCCCATGTCTGCATCCACCGCGGCGGTCACCTCCGCCGCCCCAGCGCCCGCGAATCCGCGCAGCCGCGTCATCCTGGCCAGCCTTATCGGCACCACCATCGAGTTCTACGACTTCTACGTCTACGCCACCGCGGCGGTCCTCGTCTTCCCGCACCTCTTCTTCCCCACCGGCAACGAGACCGCGGCCCTGCTGGCCTCGTTCGCGGTGTTCGGCGCCGCCATGGTGGCCCGCCCGTTGGGCGCCCTGTTCTTCGGCCACTTCGGCGACCGGAAGGGCCGCAAGGCCACCCTCGTCGGCGCGCTGCTCACGATGGGTATCGCAACGTTCCTGATCGGCGTGCTGCCGACCTACTCGATGGTGGGCTGGTTCGCCCCGGCCATGCTGGTGGTTCTCCGTCTCGCGCAGGGCTTCGCACTCGGCGGCGAGTGGAGCGGTGCGGCCCTGGTGGCCACCGAGAACGCGCCGAAGGGCAAGCGCGCCTGGTACGGCACCTTCCCGCAGGTGGGTGCCCCGCTCGGTTTCATCATCGCCAACGGCCTGTTCCTCCTCATCGCGCTGCTGCTGCCTTCCGACGACCCGACCCGGCCGTCCGACGCGTTCCTCGAGTGGGCCTGGCGGATTCCGTTCCTATTCAGCGCCGTCATGGTGATCATCGGCCTGTGGGTGCGCCTGCGCCTGGTGGAGAGCGACTCGTTCACCAAGATCGTCACCACCAAGAAGGTGGCCAAGCTGCCGCTCGCCGCGGTGTTCAAGACCAACTGGCGCGAACTCATCCTGGGCACGTTCATCATGCTGGCCACCTACGTGCTGTTCTACCTGATGACCACCTTCAGCCTGAGCTACGGCCGTGCCGCAACGGATGCGCCGGTGGCCGGCCTCGGCTACAGCTACACGACGTTCGTGCTCATGATGATCGCCGGTGTGGTGTTCTTCGGCATCTTCACCCTCGCCTCCGGGCCCTGGGCCGACCGGTTCGGCCGTCGCCGCACGCTGCTCTGGGTGACCGCGGGCATCGTGGTGTTCGGGTTCCTCTTCGTGCCGCTACTGGGCGCCGGGTTCATCGGCGTGATGGTGTTCCTGATCCTGGGCTTCACCCTGATGGGCATGACGTTCGGCCCGATGGGCGCCCTGCTGCCCGAGCTGTTCCCCACCAATGTGCGCTACACCGGCTCGGCCTTCGCGTACAACATGAGCTCGATCCTCGGCGCAGCCGTGGCGCCGTTCATCGCCGTGTGGCTGTGGACCCTCGGCGGGGGCAGCCCGTTCTGGGTGGGCATGTACCTCTCGGTGATGGGCCTGATCACCCTGGTGGCGCTGTTCCTCAGCCGCGAAACCCGCGACCTCGACCTGGACCGTTAAGGGGCACCCGCCCAGGTTCGCAGAAGCGGTCATGGTGCTGCCTCAGTTCGCTGAGGCAGCCACCTGGCCGCTTTCGCGCACCTGGATGGCGGTTAAGCTCGAGTGGTGAGTACGACTACCCCCGGCACCGCTTCGTCCGAGACCCCCGCAGGCAAGCCCCGTTCCCGGATGGGCCGGCGCGGTGCACCCGTCGAGGGCCCGCGCGCATCCTTCAGCCAGCTGTTGCCCTACCTCTTCGAACACAAGGCCGTACTCAGCGTGGTCGTGGTGCTCAGCGTGCTCGGCGCAGCCGCCAGCCTGGCCCAGCCGCTGCTCGTGAGCCAGGTCATCACCCGTGTCCAGGCCAACGACCCGCTGGACGGCATCGTCGGCGCGCTCGTTGCCCTTGTCGTCGTCTCGGCGTTGATCAGCGGCTACCAGCACTACCTGCTGCAGCGCACCGGCGAGGGCGTGGTGCTCTCCAGCCGCAAACGCCTGATCGGGCGGATGCTCAACCTGCCGATCAGCCAGTTCGACGCCCGCCGCACCGGCGACCTCGTCTCCCGGGTGAGCTCGGACACCACCCTGCTGCGCGCCGTGCTCACCCAGGGCGCCGTCGAGGCCATCGGCGGCTCCCTCACCTTCATCGGCGCCCTCATCGCGATGCTCATCATCGACCCGGTACTACTGGGCCTGACCGTGCTCGTGATCGGCGTCTCGGTGGTCACCGTCGTGCTGCTCAGCCAGCGCATCCGCACGGCCAGCCTCGCCGCGCAGACCAAGGTCGGCGACCTCGCCGCGAGCGTGGAACGCGCCATCAGCGCGGTGCGCACGGTGCGCGCCGCGAACGCCACCGCCCGGGAGATCACCGTGGTGGAGAAGGACGCCGAGGGCGCCTGGCAGATGGGCATCAAGGTCGCCAAGATCTCCGCCCTGGTCGTGCCGATCGCCGGTATTGCCCTGCAGGTGTCGCTGCTCGTCGTGCTCGGAGTGGGCGGCTTCCGTGTCGCCGACGGAAGCATCACGGTTGCCAACCTCGTCGCGTTCATCCTGTTCCTGTTCATGATGATCATGCCGCTGGGCCAGTTCTTCGGGGCGATCACCTCGATCAACTCGGCGCTCGGCGCGCTCGGGCGCATCCAGGAGATCATCGACCTGCCCAGCGAAGACCAATTCGATCGCGACATCGCCCCGCTGGCGATCGTGGTGGGCGCCGCGAACGCGCGCGTCAACCCGCAGGCGCCGGCGATCTCGTTCGAGGACGTGCGCTTCCACTACGCACCCACCGTGGCCGCCACGACGGATGCCGTCACCGGCGAGCCGCTCGCCACCGTCATTCCCGGCGCTCTGGCTCCGGCCACCGCGGCCGGGGCCATGCTCGCGGCCGAAGACGGGTCGCTGGGCAGCACTGCCCTCGCCGGGGGACGGAGGCGTCGGCGCCCACCGCCGAACGCCAACCCGTACTGCGCGGCGTGTCCTTCACCGCCCCGCGGGGCCTGCGTACCGCCCTGGTCGGGCCTTCGGGCGCCGGCAAGAGCACGATCCTCGCGCTGATCGAGCGATTCTATGACGCCGACTCGGGCGTGGTGCGGCTCGGCGGCCTCGACATCCGCAGCCTGGACCGCGCCGACCTGCGCAGCCAAATCGGCTATGTGGAGCAGGACGCTCCGGTGCTCGCCGGGTCGCTGCGCGACAACCTCACCCTGGCCACGCCCGACGCCACCGACGAGCAGTGCGTGGCCGTGCTGCACGCCGTGAACCTCGGCGAGGTGCTCGACCGCGACCCCGCCGGCCTGGCCGCCGCCGTAGGTGAGGACGGCGTCAAGCTCTCCGGCGGCGAGCGCCAGCGCCTGGCGATCGCCCGCGCGCTGCTCGCGGCGCCGCCGATCCTTCTGCTCGACGAGTCCACCTCGAGCTTGGACGGTATGAACGAGCAGCTGATGCGGGAGGCCATCGACGCGGTGGCCGTGGACCGCACCCTGATCGTGATCGCACACCGACTCTCCACCGTCGTCGACTCCGACCAGATCGTGGTGCTCGACCACGGCGAGGTCGTGGGCACCGGCACCCACTCCGAACTGGTCGCCTCCACGCCGCTCTACCGCGACCTGGCCAAGCACCAGCTTCTCGTCTAGGCGCCCACGCGGAGTGCCCGCGAGTTGCCGAAAAGTGCCCCCTCAGCGTGCCTGAAGGGGCACTTTTCGGCATCTCGGCGAGCCCATCCCCCGGTCCGCCGGGACTGAGTTGCCACTTGAGGCCCCTTCAGCGCCGTGAAGAGGCCTCTTCTGGCAAGTCAGCAACTTCGTCCGTCGTGAGTTGCCACCTTGTGCCCCCTCAGAGCCGGCGACGGGGCGCAAAGTGGCAACTCGACGCGGCCCCGGCCGCCCGCTCAGGGGCGGCGGAAGCGCAGGGTGACGATCTCGAACGGGCGCAGGGTGAGGATCAGTTCGCGGGACGGCCCTGCGGGCACTCCGGAGGACTCCTCGGCCAGGGGCGCTCCTGCGGCCAGTCCGACGCGGGGCACGACCAGGGGGCGCTCGAGCAGGTCGGTTTCCACCACATCCGTTGCCTCGAAGTGACGGATGAGCCGGGCCGTCGACCGGTTGCCGTAAGCCTCGTAGAGCCGCACGATGAGGTCGCCGCTCTGGTCCTCCGCCAATTTCACGGCCTCCACCACGACCGCCGGATTGTCCACCCTCAGCAGTGGCTCGATGGTTGCGTCGGCCACCCCTGACACCGAACGCAGCGGCAGGTTCAGCCTGTAGCCCTCGGCGACGGCCTCGGGGATGCCGGACCCCACACGGATGGAGACCCGTAGTTCGTGCCCGCCTTGGTCGGCTGCAGGATCAGGGAACACCGCTGCACGCAGCAGCGACAGCCGCACTGTGGTCGCGGATCGGCCGATGCCGTTAGGTGACCGGCTGATGTCATGTCCGTAGGTGGAGTCGTTGCTCACCGCCACCCCGTAGCCGGGCTCGCCCACATGCACCCAGCGATGCGCCACCGTCTCGAAGCGGGCAGCATCCCAGGACGTATTGGCGTGTGTGGCCCGGAAAACGTGGCCGAACTGAATCTCTGAGGCAGCCCGATCGGCGTTCACGTCCAGCGGGAATGCCAGTTTGAGCAGCTTTTGCCGTTCGTGCCAGTCCAGGTTCAGGTGAAGGTCCACCGCCAGCGACCCGGCCGACAGGGTGATGTCTTCGACCACATGGGACGAACCGAAGGCGCGGGTCACCCGAACTCTGGCTCGTTCGGGGTGTCCAGGACCACCTCGACGGATTCGGCCGTTGTGAGATCGACGGTGTTTCGTTTGTAGTGTTCGTCAATGTCCCATGCGTCCCACTGGGTGGGGGTGTCCCGGTGCAGCTGCAGCAGGTTGCCCCGGGATCCTTCGGGTACAAGTTCGCGGCGCGCGACCACATCCCACAGCGAGCTGAATAGCCCGTCGGTGTCGATGGTGACGGCCACTAGACCGTTGTCGAGCACAAGGCCCGCCGCCGTGCGCGTCAGGGTCACGTCAGCGACCGGCAACGTCGGATCGGGGCGGGCGGCGTCCGCGCCCGACATGGCGGCCACTCCGTCGATGGCGTACGGGCCCGCGTTCAGCAGCACGGTGGCGTCACCGTCGGAGAACAGTTGCCGCACCGACGTATCGATCAGCCCTGTTAACGTGTCGGCGACGGCGACGTAGTTGCGTTCGGCTTCCTGGTGTACCCAGGCGATGGACGAGCCGGGCAGGATGTCGTGGAACTGTTGCAGAAGCACGGTGTGCCAGGTCTGCTCGAGGAACTCGTACGGGTACGCGGCGCCTGACCGCACGGATGCCGTGGCCGCCCACAGTTCGGCCTCGCGCAGCAGGTGCTCGCTGCGGCGGTTGCCGCGTTTGGTGCGCGCCTGGGAGGTGTAGGTGCCTCGGTGGAACTCGAGGTACAACTCGCCGAGCCACACCGGCGGTTCGGGATACTCCGCCTCGGCGGCCTCGAAGAACCGGCGCGGGCTGGACAGCTCAACCGTTGGCGAGCCTTCCAGCGACTCGGTTCGGCGGGCGGCGGCGATCATCTCCGTGGTCGGTCCGCCGCCGCCGTCCCCCCATCCGAATGGCACGAGCGATGTGTTGGCCGTCCCCTTTTCGGCATACTGGTGCTCCGCTCGAGCCAGCTCCTCCCCCGACAACTCCGCGTTATAGGTGTCGACGGGAGGGAAGTGTGTGAAAATCTGGGTGCCGTCGATGCCTTCCCACCGGAAGGTGTGGTGCGGCATCAGGTTGGTCTCGTTCCACGAGGTCTTCTGGGTCAGGAACCACCGGGACCCGGCCGCCGCCACGATCTGCGGCAACGCCGCCGAGTAGCCGAACGAATCGGGCAGCCACACCTCGAGGGGTTCGACGCCGAATTCCTCCATGAAGAAGCGCTTCCCGGCCACGAACTGGCGGGCCAGTGCCTCGCCGCCGGGCATGTTGGTGTCCGACTCGACCCACATCCCGCCCACCGGCACGAACGTGCCGGCCGCGACCTGCGCCTTGACCCGGGCGAACAGCTCCGGGTAGTGCTCCTTGAGCCAGGCATACTGCTGAGCGGATGAGGCGGCGAAGGTGAAGTCGGGGTTCTTCTCGATCAGGGCCAGCACGTTGGAGAAGGTGCGTGCGACCTTGCGCACGGTCTCCCGCACGGGCCAGAGCCAGGCGCTGTCGATGTGGGCGTGTCCCACGGCGTGCAGATGGTGCGCGCTCGCGTTCGCCGGTCGGGCGAGCACCTCGGCGAGCGCGGCGCGTCCATGATCCGCCGTGCCCGCGACGTCGTCGGGATCCACGGCGTCGATGCTGCGTTCGAGCGCCCGCAGGATCTCCGCCCGCCGGGCCAGGCCCTGGGGAAGTTCCCGCATGAGACCCGTCAGGGTCCAGAAGTCCTGCAGGAGCTCCCACACGGTCTGGTCCGTCAGAACCACGTCCACCTGCCGAAGCCGGTAGATCGGGGTGGTCCCGGCCGTGGCGGGGTCGCCCTTGTCGGTGGCGACGAACGTGAAGCCGGAGGTGACATCCGGGTTGGCGGCCGCCTCGATGTAGAGGTCGATGCGACCCCCGGGTCCCGTCTTCAGCGGCACGGAGCGGTTGCGCGGCTCGACCGCCTTGAGGATGACGCCGTCCGGGGACCAGACCAGGCCTTCAGCCTGGAAACCCGGCGTCGCCGTGCTGAAGCCCAGATCGACCTGCAGTTCGACCCGCAGGGCATCATCGACCGGCCACTCCGCCGGAACACTGCCGGTGACGTGCAACCAGGTCGTCCCCCACGGGCGGCCCCAGGCGCGGCCCGTGCCGAAGGGGCTGTAGTCCTGGCGGATGGCGTCGATGAACGGCACCGGCTCGCCCGGGGCATCCCAGGATTCGACGGTCAGGGGCACCGCGGCCCGGTTGAGGGCGGGACGGAGCCGTTCCCGCACGAATCGGCTGATCCGCAACTCCACGAGTGTGCTGTCATCATGCATGACTGGTACCGCTCCCTAACCCTTGATCGCGCCTGACATGGTGAATGACCCGCCCATGCCGCGGGAAACGAGGACGTAGAGCAGGATCACCGGAACCGAATACAGCACGGAGAACGCGGCGAGCTGACCGTAGGCGATGGCCCCGTATTGGCCGAAGAAACTGTAGATGCTCACCGCGGCCGGCTGCTTGCTCGGCGAGAGCAGCAACACGAACGGCACGAAGAAATTGCCCCAGGCCTGAATGAACACGAAGATGAACACCACACTCAGACCCGGCCGCATGAGCGGCACGACGATGCGCCGGAGGGCGTTCATCGCGGACGCCCCGTCGACCCAGGCGGCTTCCTCCAGGCTGACCGGGACCGAGTCCATGAAGTTCTTGGTCATCCAGATGGCCATCGGCAGCGAGGTCGCGGCCATGAAGAAGATCGTGGCGGGAATCGAATCCAGCAGATTCAGGCGGACGAACAGGCTGTACACCGGCACCATGATCGCCGTGATGGGCAGGCAGGTGCCGAACAGGACGCCGTACATGAACGGTTTGTTGAACCGCATGGTGTACCTGGAGAGCGGGTAGGCGGCCAGCACCGACGCCAGCACCGTGACCACGGCGGCGCCGCCGGAGAGCAGCAGGCTGTTCCAGAGCGGCAGGAAGGTCAGCTCGGGGTTGAACACCGCGGCGAAGTTGGCCAGGGACAGCTGCTCGGGAATCTGGGTCTGGTAGGTGGCCTTGACGTCGAGGGAGGCCAGGACAAGCCAGGCCAACGGCAGCAGAAAGCACAGCGCGATCACGATGAGCACGGCATTGGCCAGGATCGCGGCGGTGGCCTTGCGGGGCGAGGCCACCGAGCTGGCGAGGGTGCTGACGGTCATCGGTTCAGACCTTTTCTGGGCGGAGCGCCCGAATATAGACCAGCGAGAAGGCGGCACCGATAAGCAGCATGACCGTCGCGATGGCGGTGCCGTAGCCGATGTCCCCGAACTTGAACGCTTCCTGGAACGCCATGATCGGCAGGGTGGTGCTTTCGTTGCCGGGTCCGCCGGCGGTCATCACCCAGATCAGGGTGAACACCGACAGCGTCTGCAGGGTGATCAGCATCAGGTTGGTGGCGATGCTGTTCTTGATCATCGGGATGGTGATCCAGGTGAGGCGCTTGATGCCGTCGGCGCCGTCGATCATGGCAGCCTCCGTCACCTCCACCGGCACATCGTTCAGCGCCGCCCGGTAGACCATCATCGAGAACGCGGTCCCCCGCCAGGCGTTGGCCAGGATGATCGACAGCATCGGAAAGCTGTACAGCCAGTTCGGGCCGGTCATCCCCGCCGCGGCGAGCACCTGGTTCAGAGTGCCGTCCTCGCTGAAGTAGGCGTAGGCGACGAAGGCGGCGACGATTTCGGGCAGCACCCAGGCCGCGACGACGGCCGTGCCAACCACGGCGCTGACCACTTTGCTGGCCCGGTTCATCAGCAGGGCGATGCCCAGACCGAGGAAGTTCTGTCCGACGATGGCGGACGCGACCACGAACACGAAGGTGAGCCACAGCGACAGCGGAAAGACCGGGTCCTTGAACAGGGTGAGGTAGTTGTCCAGACCCACCCACTGCGGGTCCTGCGCGCTCGAGCCGGTGAGGGCCGCGTCGGTGAAGGACCCGTAGAACGACCAGATGACCGGCCCGAGCAGGAAGATCGCGAGGAGCACGACGGCCGGCGCCAGGGGCAGCACCCGGGTCAGGGTGCGTCCCCGGGGCCGCCGGCGCGGGCCGGAACCCGAAGGTCCCGGCCCTTGCACGGCCTCACGGGGAGAGCGGGAAACGGTCTCGGCTGACATGGACTACTTCGTGGTGACCTTGTCGGCGCCCACGATGCCCTCCACGGCGGTGTCGTACGCGGCCGCCGCCTCATCCACGCTCATCTGCCCGGTGATGACGGCCTCGGTGGCCGCCTGTACCTCGGCCGAGATCTTGGAGTAGTCGCTCGTCGCCGGCCGGTAGTGCGTCACGTCGACCAGCTCAGTCACGTCGGCCACGAACGGGTTGGCGGCGAGGTAGGTCGGTTCGCTGGCCACATCCGTGCGCACGGCAATCTGGGAGTTGTTGATCGCGTACCAGAGGGCGTTCTCCTGGCTCACGGCCAGGGCTAGGAAGTCGAATGCGAGGTCGGCGTCGGCCGTCTTCGCTCCCACGGCGAGGGTCCAGCCGCCCGACATGCTCACGCCTCCGGGTTCCTCACCATTCTGGGTGGGGAACGTCGCGACGGCCATGTCCTCGGTGTACGCGGGCCACTCGTAGGAGCCGCCGGTCTGCCAGAACGACGGGGTGTATGAGCCTTCGACGGTGCCGCCGAGCTTGCCCTGCGGGAACAACTCTCCGAACACCTTCTTCCACACGTTCGGGTCCAGCGCCTCGGACGGGTCCAGGGCGAGCTTCTCCGCGTAGAGCGTCTCCAGGAACTCGAGGGAGTCCTTGAACCCCTGGGATTCGACCACCCATTTCTGGTCATCCTCGTTGTAGAGGGTGTCGCCGGTGCCGTAGAGCAACTCGTAGAAGCTCTGCATCACAGTGCCCTCGCCGGTGCCCTTACCGGCGTACATGTTGAACGGAACCACATCGGGCTGGCTGGCCTGGATGGCGCGGGCGGCCGTCAGGATGTCTTCCCAGGTTTCCGGCTGCCACGGCAGCTCGATGCCCGCGGCGGCGAAGACCGGTTTGCTGTACCAAATGCCCCGGGTGTCGGTGCCCAGCGGAACGGCGTAGACGCTGCCGTCATCGCCCATCCCGGCGGCCTTGGCGCCCTCGTTGAACTGCCCCCACTCGTCCCAGTCGGCGAGCTGGTCGTCGATGTTGAGCAGGTAACCGGCGTCGATGTCGGAGCGCAGCCGGAAGGTGTCCTCGTAGAACACGTCGGGCGCGGTCTCGGCGGACTTCTGCGAGAGTGCGAGCTTGGTGGAGTAGTCGTCGTCATTGGCCTGGATTGGCTCGAGTTCGACGGTGACCCCGGGGTTAGCGGCCTCGAACTCCGGCTTGATCTTAGTGAACAGCTCGTCCAGAGCCGTGAAGGAATCGGTCTTCTGGTACACGATCTTCAAAGATTGACTGTCACCCTCGGCGTTGCCCCCGGCAGCCGTACAGCCCGCCAGCACAACCATCGAGGTTGCCGCCAACACGGACAGGGCGAGTTTTGCGTTGCGATGCATGGTGCTCCTTTGCTCCAGCTCGTGCCCCCCAAACGCTGACCGGCCCAGTTACCGGCAGGTGGCATACAGGAATACTAAATCGAATGGATAAATTCGCACAAGGGCCTGACGACACCTTTATCGAGCTGTGACTAACCGAGGATCAGACGGGCCGCGCGTGGCGCGAGCGCGTGGTCCAGCACCAGGCAGGCGGCGCCGACCGCGCCGACATCCTCGCCGACACCCGTACCGGCCACCTCGATGCGGTGGATGCTCCTGGCGACCGTCAGCTCGTCCAACAGGCCGGGTATCCGGCGCAGGTAAACCCGGCTCAGCCGCGACCAGTACGGCCCGCCGAAGACCACCCTGTCGACGTCGAGCAGGTTCGTGAGCACGGACACCGCTTTCGCGACCCGGCCGGCGGACTGGTCCAGGACGGCCAACGCCGCGGCCGACCCACCATCGGCGAGCGCGCACAGGGCCGAGAACTGCAGATCGGTCTCTCGGGCATCCGCGTGGGGCTTCGACGCTGTCAGCACGCCGAGCCCCACCGCCGCCCGCACCAGGCTCTGCGGGGTGCAGGTGACCGCGACACAGCCGCGCAGCCCGCAACCGCACTGCGGGCCGTCGGGGTCGACGACGATGTGGCCGATTTCTCCGGAGTTGTGCGAACTGCCGCGCACGACCTCGTCCCGCAGCACCACGCCAGCCCCGATGCCGGTGCCGAGGTAGAAGAACACGAAGCTGCCGACCCCGCTGGGCCCGCCCGCCCACATCTCGGCGACGGCGGCGGCGGTGACGTCCTTGTCGACGAGCACCTCGAAGCCGGTCGCCTGGGCGAGGGCATCACGCAGTGGCACCAGGTGCCAGCCGAGCAGGTGCGGCGGATCGACGACGGTTCCCCGCTCGGGATCGATCGGCCCCGGCGTCGCGACGCCGAGCCCGGCGATCTTGGTGCGGTCCACTCCGGCCTCACGGATCAGCCGTTCGATCTCCTCCGAGATGTGACGGATGACGTGTTCAGGGTCGCTAGCCGCGGGCGTGGCGCTGCGCGATCGGTGCACGACGGCTCCGGTGAGGTCGAGGATCGCGAAGGTCATCACCGCCGGGTCGAGGTGCACGCCCACGGCGTACACGCCACTGGGGTTCAGCTTCAGGATCGTGCGCGGCTTGCCGGGACCGCTGCTGGCCTTGCCGGCCTCGAGCACCATGTCCTGGTCCAGCAGCCGACGACAGATGTTGGAGACGGTCTGCGCGGACAGCCCGGTGGAGTGCCCCAGTTCCACCCGGCTGAGGCCGTTCACCGAGCGACGGATCGCGTCGAGGACGACGGCGGTATTGAAATCACCCATTCTTGGCAGGTTGGTGCCACGCCGCGGTCGCAGATCGCCATCTGGCACCACGGATTCACCTCATCGCCTACCTCGGGATGAGTGAATCTTATTCCGTCGCCCGGCCCGCGGTGAGAGCACCGCCCCGAAGTTGCGCCACGCGGCCACCACACCGGCCAGCAACGGGCCCTCGGCAGAGCGGTGCGGGGCCCGCGGAATGGCATCCGGGAACCGACGCCGGCCCAGCGCGCCGGCAAGGTTCCGACGCCCCTACGGTGCATGGTCGCCTCCGCTCGCGGGAACCCTAGCCCGATCTGCCGGTGGCAGTGACGGATCGGCCAATCCAACCCAGCCGTCGGTTGAGCTTGTCGAAACCTCGCGTGCCGGTGACGAAACGCACGCCCCGATTCGGCGGCCCGTCACCGGGTCTCGGCAGGCTCGACCAACGGGGACTCGACCAACGCGTGCGGGGGTCGACCAACGCGTGCGGGGGCCGCGGCCCGCTAGGCGGAGAGGTGGTAGCGCACGCTCGCCAACTCGGCGTGCAGCGCGGCGGGCACCCGGCTGCCGAAGCGGGCGAAGAACGCCTCGGTGAGGTCGCACTCGGCCAGCCAAGATGCCGGGTCGATGCGGAACAGCTGCTCGAGCGCATCCGGGCTCACGTCGAGTCCGTCGACGTTGAGCGCACCCTCTACCGGCAGCAGGCCGATCGGGGTGTCGACGGCTTCCGCCGCTCCCTCGACCCGGCGGATGATCCACTCGAGCACCCGAGAATTCTCACCGAACCCGGGCCAGAGGAAGCTGCCGTCATCGCCCTTGCGGAACCAGTTGACCTGGAAGACAGCGGGCGCGTGCGCGCCGAGGCCCCGGCCGACCCGCAGCCAGTGCGCCCAGTAGTCGGCCATGTTGTACCCGCAGAAGGGCAGCATCGCGAACGGGTCGCGGCGCAACTCCCCCACGGTACCTTCGGCGGCGGCGGTTTTCTCCGACGAGATCGTGGCCCCCATGAACACGCCGTGCTTCCAGCTACGGGCCTCGGCGACGAGCGGCACGTTGGTGGCACGGCGGCCGCCGAACATGATCGCGTCGATCGGCACACCCCCGGTGTCTTCCCAACTGTCGGCGATCGACGGGCACTGCGCCGCCGGAACGGTGAACCGAGAGTTGGGGTGCGCGGCGGGCCGGCCGCTGTCGGGCGTCCAGGAGTTGCCCTCCCAGTCGGTGAGGTGCGCGGGTGGGGTATCGGTGAGGCCCTCCCACCACACATCACCGTCGTCGCGGAGGGCGACGTTGGAGAAGATGGTGTTGCCCCACACCGTCTGCACGGCGGTGGGGTTGGTGGTCTCGCCGGTGCCGGGGGCGACGCCGAAGAACCCGGCCTCGGGGTTGATCGCCCAGAGCCGGCCGTCGTCGCCGGGGCGGAGCCACGCGATGTCGTCGCCGATGGTCTCCACGCTCCAGCCGGGCACGGTGGGCTTGAGCATCGAGAGGTTGGTCTTGCCGCAGGCCGAGGGGAACGCGGCGGCCACATGGTAGGTGCCGCCCTCGGGCGAGGTGACCTTGATCAGCAGCATGTGCTCGGCCAGCCAGCCCTCGTCGCGAGCCATCACCGAGGCAATCCGCAGCGCGAACGACTTCTTCGACAGCAGCGCGTTGCCGCCGTAACCGGACCCGAACGACCACACCTCGCGGTCCTCGGGGAACTGCACGATGTATTTGGTGTCGTTGCTGGGCCAGGTGACATCGGCACGGCGGATGCCCGCCTTGTTCACGAGCGGGAAGCCCACGCTGTGCACGGTGCGCACCCACGGCGTGCCCGCCTCGATCAGGCGCAGCACGGCCTGGCCCATCCGGGTCATGATGCCCATGTTGAGCACCACGTAGGGAGAGTCGGTGAGCTCGACGCCGAGCTGCGAGATGGGGCCGCCGAGCGGACCCATCGAGAACGGCACGACGTACATCGTGCGGCCGCGCATGCTGCCGGTGAACGCGTCGTTGAGCTCGGCGCGCATCCGGCCGGGTTCGGCCCAGTTGTTCGTCGGGCCGGCGTCGTCACGGTGGGTGGAGCAGATGAAGGTGCGGTCTTCCACCCGGGCCACGTCACTCGGGCTGGTGCGGGCGAGGAAGCTGTTCGGCCGCCACTCCGGATTGAGCCGGATGAGCTTGCCCTCGGCGACGAGCTGCTTCGAGAGAGTGTCGGCCTCCTGGGCCGTGCCGGTGCACCAGACGATGGCATCCGGCTGGGTGAGGCGGGCGATCTCGTCGACCCAGGCCTGCAGGGCGGGATCGGTGGTGCCGGTGGGCGCCCCGTAGGCGGTGGGCACGGTGGTCTCGGTGGAGTGGGCGGCGTGGGCCCGGATGCGGCTCTGGCCGGGGTGGGTGACGGTCATTGTCTGGCCTTCCTCAAGATGCTTTTTCACTGGTTTCCGGGCGGCTGCCGCGGTGTGTGAGGCATGGGCAGGAACGCTAATTTCGTCCTGTTCATTAAGAATGCGACCGGATTCGGTGCAGAAACCGAAAAACCCTGGTTAAGAAACACGGTTCTTTACGTATGCTTAAGGAATGCCAACGCCGGCCTCCGACCTCGTCACCTTGGGTCACCGCATCCGTCACTTTCGCAGCGAGCGAGCGCTCACGCTCGACCAGCTCGGCGAGCAGGTGGGCCTGGCGGCCAGCCAACTCTCGCTGATCGAGAATGGACGCCGGGAGCCCAAGCTGTCCACGCTGCAACAGCTGGCCCAGGCGCTGGGGGTGCCGCTCGCCGATCTGCTCAGCGGGGAGGCGCCCAACACCCGCGCGGCCCTGGAGATCGAACTGGCCCGGGCGCAGAAGAACCCGCTCTACGGCGCCCTCGGCCTGCCTCAGGTGAAGGTCACCAAGGGCATGCCGCTGCCGGCGATCGAGTCGCTCGTTGGCCTGCACCGGGAGTTGGCCCGCCGGGCCAGCGAGGCCATCGCCACCCCCGAGGAGGCCCGCCGGGCCAACACCGAGTTGCGTGAACGGATGCGTGAACGCGGCAATTACATGCCCGATATCGAGCAACTCGCCGAGGAACGGGTGCGCGCCTCCGGCCACGTCTCCGGGGCCCTCACGCACCGGGAGGTGAGCGTGATGGCCGAGCAGCTGGGTTTCACCCTGATCTACGTGAACGACCTGCCGCACTCCACCCGGTCGGTGACCGACCTGGCCAACCACCGCATCTACCTGCCGCCGGCGTCGATCCCCGGCGGGCACGGGCTGCGCTCGATGGCGCTGCAGGCGATGGGGCACCGGCTGCTCGGCCACGAACGCCCGGCCAGCTACGCCGAGTTCCTCTGGCAGCGGCTGGAGATCAACTACTTCGCCGCCTGCTGCCTGATGCCGCTGGAGGTCACCCGCAGCTTTCTGCAGACCGCCAAACGCGACCGGGTGCTCTCGGTCGAAGACCTCCGCGACGCGTTCGGGGTCACCCACGAAGCCGCGGCTCTGCGGCTGACCAACCTCGCCACCGCGCACCTGGACATGACCGTGCATTTCCTGCGGGTCTCCGGCGACGGCGCCCTACAGAAGGGTTACGAGAACGACGGCCTGCCGCTGCCGGCCGACGTGACCGGGTCGATCGAGGGGCAACTGGTCTGCAAGCAGTGGAGCGCCCGCAGCGCGTTCACGCACACCAACCGCACCACCGAGTTCTACCAGTACACCGACACCCCGGCCGGCACGTTCTGGTGCGCCACTCAGACCGGCACCACCTCGGACGGCGAATTCTCGATCAGCGTCGGCGCCCCGTTCGCGCAGGCGAAGTGGTTCAGGGGGCGGGAAACCACGCAACGGGCGGTGTCGCGCTGCCCCGACGAGTCCTGCTGCCGTCGCCCGTCCGGCTCGGTCGCCTCCCGTTGGGCCGGCCAGGCCTGGCCGAGCGCCAGGCTGCACGCGCACGTGCTCTCCCCATTGCCCTCGGGCACCTTCCCCGGCGTCGACGACACCGAGGTCTACGAATTCCTCGAGGCCCATGCCGACCAGTAGCGGCCACAACCCGCCGACCGACGGCTCGCGCTCGGGCCGGGTCAGCTCAGGTCAGGTCAGCGCCAGTCCTCGGGGCCGGCACTGCCAGCCGGGTACTCATCCAGCGGAACGTCGCCATTCTTCCACGCCTCCAACACCGGGGTGATGATGCGCCAGCACTCCTCCGCAACATCCGCGCGCACGGAGACCGACGGGTCGTTGGTGAGAATGCCCGCGAGTACCTCGCCATAGGCGTCGAGGTGTCCGGCACCGAGATCGGTCTGCAGGGAGATCGTTTCGAGGGTGAACAGATCGCCCTCACCGTTGACGTTGATGTCGAGCTTGAGACCGTTGGGATCCAGCGCGATATGCAACCGTGCGGGCGAGGTCGTGCTGGTGAACCCGGTGGGCAGGTGCGGCACGGGTTTGAAGGTGATCACGATGTTCTTGCGGGTGTCATCGAGGGCCTTGCCCGAGCGCAACACAATGGGAACGCCCGCCCAGCGCCAGTTGTCGACGGCGAGGGTGATCTCAGCGAGAGTCTCGGTCTCCAGCTCCGGGTTGACACCCTTCTCGTCCGTGTAGGCGGGCAGATCACGTCCGTCGATGGTGCCGGCCGTGTAGCGCGCACGGCGGGCCACCAGGCGAGGGTCACCCGGCCAGAGGTGCGTGGCGCGGAGGGCCTGCGCCATGGCTCCACGTAAGTCGTCAGAGTCGAGGGTCGACGGCGGTTCCATCGTGGCCAGCGCCAACACGAGCAGCAGATGGCTCTGGATCATGTCCACGAGCGCACCGGCTTTGTCGTAGTAGCCGGCGCGGCTTTCCAGGCCGAGCTTCTCGTCGTAGCTGATCTCGATCTTCTCGATATTCTCGGCGTTCCAGTTCTGCTCGAAGAGGCGGTTCGCGAAGCGCAACCCGAGCAGATTCAGCACCGTGGATTTGCCGAGGAAGTGATCCACCCGGTGGATCCGCGCCTCGGGTGCGAGCCGCGAGACGAGCCGGTTGAGCGCCGCTGCACTGGCCAGGTCTGTGCCGAATGGCTTCTCCAGGGCCAGAGAGAGGCCCTCGGGGAGCTCGATCGTGTCCAGGGCCCGGCAGCTGGCTTCGGTCACAGCCGGGGGCAGCGCGAAGTACAGTACGGGCGGGGTGGCACAGTCGCCGATCAGGCGGCGCAGATCCTCGGCGTCGGTGGCGTCCACCACCACGTAGCGGCTGCGCGCGACCACCGGATCGGTGGCGGCCGGGTCCGCACCGCCCTTCAGGAACGCGGTGCGGAGCATGTCCTGCCACGCATCCGTGGAGAGCTCCACGTTGTTCGCGCCGATCAGTTCAAGGTCGATGTCGCGGTCGGACGCCAGCAGCTGACCGAGCCCGGGAAGGAGCAATCGGGTGCTCAGGTCTCCGCCGGCGCCGAAGATGACCAAGGTTGTGCGATGTACTGACATCGTTCGAACTTAGCCGCACCACGCGGCGACGACGGGAACGCCATGCGTGTCTTCGGGGTTCGTCAGGTTGCCGTACGACGAGACGTTGAGGATACCGATGGACGCCCCGGTCGCGGCCTCGACTTTCCGTGCAGCAAGCGGGCGGGGTTAGGCCGCGTGACCCTGAGCGGCTTCGGCGACCTTGAGGGTGTCGACGAACTGCTCGAACCGCACGATGAGCCCGCCGCGCACGATGAAGTGGTGGGCGACGCGCACGTCCAGGCTGTTGCCGGTCGTGCGGTGGGTGGCGGTGTAGCGGGCGAGCACCACCACGTTCTCGCCGTCGACGACGTAGCTGTCGTCGTGGGCTGCCCAGCCGCTCCAGTCGCGGCCGAGGATTTCCATCACGTTCGAGGTGACGCCCTCCGGGGTGCGGTAGGTGCCGGCCAACGGGAAGCCGGCCATCTCGGTCCACTCCACGTCGGGAGCCATCGTGGCGCGGAGCGCCTCCAGGTCGCCGGCGGCCGAGGCGAGGTACTGCCGGCGCACGACATCGCGAGGCGCCGTTGAGGTGGCCGGGTCGGAGTCGATCAGCCCCATGTCATTTCTCCCTTGGCAACCTTCGGGCCGAGCTGGGCCGCAATGAGCATGCCGGATGCGGGATACGCCGCCACGAGTGCGGCGGTTGTCGCCGCGCCATCTGCCGAGATCTCGAGCACACGCTCGAACTCCTGCAGGTAGCCGCGGGTGTACTCCAGAGCGGAGGAATCGGTCGCCGTGCCGGGCAGCCGGTGGCCGGGAATGACGAGAGCCGGGTTCAGGGTGAGCATCTCGTCGAGCTGCGCGATCCAGGCGGCGCGCAGCTCGGGGGTCGCGGTGTCCGCGGTCCAGACATGCTCCTGCTGGAACACCAGCACGCCGCCGAGGATGGCGCGATCGTCGGCGCTGAAAAGGTAGTGCCGGTCGGGCAGCAGTGCGGAGCCGCCCCGGAGTTCGAGGTGCTGGCCGTCGACGACGAGGGCATCCGTCGTCAGCGGGGTGAGCTCGACCAGCCGGGTGGGCAGATTCGCCCCCAGTGCGGCCCAGGCCTTGAGTTTGCCCTCGAACGAGGCCTGGATGTGCTCGATCACGATTGGCGTCGCAACGAACGCGGCATCAGGAAACGCGTCGGCGATGGCTTCGAGGCCGAAGTAGTAGTCGGGATCGGCGTGGCTGACGAAGACGGTCGTCAGGGTCTTTCCGGAGTCGAGGATGGCGGCCACCAGACGGTGTCCGTCGGCGCGGGTGAAACCGGCGTCGACGAGCAGCGCCTCGGTGTCGCCGGTGACGAGCACCGCGGACTTGTTCTGAGAACCGGCGGGGAAATCGAGGTCGAACACCTCATAGTTGAGCGACATGGTGACAGATCATCCTTCCGTAGGGGCACTCGGACGAGCCCGAGTACAGCGGCGATCAGCCGCACACTGCTCATAACGTTAGCTGACTAGTCAGCTATTCCCGTTCGGTGGAGATCTTCGGTTGTAGCCGTCAGGGCATCAGCGGAAGGGCCTGCGCCGCCGCCTTGCTGAGCGTGCGGATCGTCTGGGCGAATGCCTCGGCCTGGTCTGCGGGCAGCACATCGAGGAGATAGCGTTGGACGTTGTGCGCGTGCAGCGTGCTTGCCGCCAGAAGCACCTCCTCGCCGTGCGGGGTCAGCTCAATGAGCTGCACCCGGCCGTCGTCGTCAGAGACTCGGCGAGTGATCAGGCCTCGTTCGGCCGCACGATTGACGAGCCGGGTCGCCCCACCGGAGGTGAGTACCCGCGCCTGGGCGATGTCGCGGGCCGCGATTCCGCCGGGACCCGCACGCCCCACCACGAGCAGGAGCTCGAACAGCGAGTGGCTGAGTCCGGCCTCTTCCTCCAGCGAGCGACCGAGGATGTACTCGAGCCGATTCGCCGCACCGAGCAGGCGTCCGAAGACCAGTATCCGCGAATCGTTGGCGGCGTCCTGGGCGGAGGGGAATTCTGGCTCAATGGTCACCCCTCCACAGTAGACAGTACGGCCGCGGCGAGCGCCGTCGGGGCGGCCGAACCAGCAGGCGATCATCCACTTGCCAAGTGGCAAGTAGATGCTAGATTGACTGTGCGGCGCGATCGCCGCGGTGATCGGGGGAACACGATGAACGACCAGAACACGAACCACCAGCAGACGAACCGCAGTACGCCGGAGGCGGCAGCGCGGTTGCTGCAGGCCAGTGACGCGGTCAGCGACCGGGTGCGCGAGGCCATCGATGCCCGTACGCAGGCCATCATCGACGCGTGGATGGCGTTGGCGGTGGTGACCTACGCCCTCGCGTTCGCCTTGACCGGCTTCAGTGGGGCGTCCGGCACGAACCTCATCCCTGGGGTTTATGACAGAGGGCGTGACGCCATGGACCTGGGATCCCTCGTCCTGTCGGGGATCTTCGCCCTCTCCACTCTGACCGGCGGGCTCTCGGATAGCCTGCGGCGACCCACACGCCGGGGAGCCAAACGATATCGGGCAGGCTACATCGCCGGGTGCCTCCTCCCGTTCGCGGCCATGGCCTACCTGACCTTCCTGGCACCGGGCACGCCGTGGTCGGCGACGCTGGCGCTGGCGGTCGCTTCGACTGTTCCCGTGATCGTGGTCGCGCTGCGCTCGGCCGGACGGGCCCGCGCGGCCGGGGTCCGACGCTCGGAGCCGACCCTCTCCGGCCTACTGGACCCCACCGGCCGGGCCCTTACCGCGGCGCTGGGCATCGGACTCGGCGGTATCGGAGTGCTGACCGGGCCGTCCTTCGGACTCGCCGGGACCATCGCCGCGTGCGCGTTCCTGCTGTTCCTGATCGCCAGCCACACCACCCGGGTGGACCTGGATCAAATCGCAAAGGACTGGGGACCTGCCCAGTGGACCGCGCTCGGCTACTCGTACACACTGACGCTCGTGTTGTCCGTCGTGCTCTCCCGCACCAGCTGGAACCTCGACGCCGTGAGCGTCGTCGGCGGCCTCCTCATCGCGGCTCCGCTGGTGGTCGCGGCGTTCCGACCGGCGCCGATCTGGGAGGTCTGATGGGCGAACACCACCCCCGGCACGACCTCGATGACGCCCTGCTCACCCCGCTGCGCTTCTCCGTGATGGCGGCGCTGCGGGCGGATGCTGAAATCGACTTCGCCACCCTGCGCCACCTGCTCGAGACCGACGACTCTGCGCTCAGCAAGGCCATCAGCACCCTCAGCGGAGCGGGCTACGTCACTGTACGCAAGGGTTTCGTGGGCAACCGGCCGCGCACCTGGCTCACCGCCACGGATGCCGGCCTGGCGGCGATGCGCATCCATGTCGCCGCACTGCAGGCCATCGCCGCCGGGCCGCCGACGCTCTGAGCGTTACGCCGCGAGGCGGCGGTTGTGACGCAGCATCACCAGGACGGCCGGCAACCAGACCGGGATGATCACGAGGAGACCGGCCGGCCCGACACCCTGGATGATCGCCACGGTACCCCACAACATCAAACCGCCGGCAGCGCCCTGTTTAGCCCTTCGGTAAATTTGTCCCCATGATTCACATCGAGCCGGACAGCCCCACCACCGTCGACGTGCGTCTGCTGCTGGATGAGCACCTGGCCGACATGTTCGCCACCTCACCGGCCGACAGCGTGCACGCCCTGGACCACTCGGCGTTGTCGGCGCCGGACATCTCGTTCTGGACGGCGCGCGAGGACGGGGCGCTGCTGGGCTGCGGCGCGCTGAAACGCCTGACCGCCACCCAGGCTGAGATCAAGTCGATGCGCACCACCGCCACGGCCCGCGGGCGGGGCGTCGCCGCGTTGTTGCTCGCCCGGATCCTGGCCGATGCCCGCGAGCGCAACCTCGAGCGGCTCTACCTGGAGACCGGCACGGAGGAGTTCTTCGCGCCGGCCCACCGGCTCTACGCCCGGCATGGGTTCACCGTCTGCCCGCCCTTCGCGGACTACGTACTCGACCCGCACAGTGTCTTCATGACCCTCGCCCTGACCTCCGACAGCAACGTCTGAGTCCCGCACCACCCGGCCGGCGACGGACCGTTGACCGGTCCCAAAACGCAGGGGGCCCTCCCCCGCCGCCGTCATGATTCGACGTTGACTCACCGTGTACCCCGACGGGGTTATAAAAGCGGCATCCGGCACCGCTAGTCTGACGATAAGGCCCGGTCACGTCCCCTCATGCGGGGGCAACGCGGGCAGCGCCACAGATCAGGAGCACAGATGAGGGCCACGACGAGGGTCGCGATCGTCGACGACCACGAACTGGTCGCGTTGGCAGTGCAGAACCTGGTCGATGCGGCCGACGGGCTGGTATTCGCCCGCCACGCGACATCTGTGGCCGGCCTGGTGGGCCGGATGCGCGACGCCGACCTCGTGCTGCTCGACCTGATCCTGCGCGACGGCACCGACCCGGCCGAGAACGTGCGGTTGATCCGTGACTGGGGTGCCGACGTGCTCGTGCTCACCTCCGGCGAAGACCCGTTCCTGGTGCGGAACGCGTCACGGGCCGAGGTGCTCGGCATCGTGCGGAAGTCAACACCCCGCCAGGCGCTCGTCGAAGCGGTGCAGACCGCGGCCAGGGGCGAACTAGTGCCCACCACCGAGTGGGCGTCGGCCCTCGACACCGACCCGCTGCTCGCTGCGGCTCCCCTGACCTTCCGGGAGCGCGAGGTGCTCAGCCTCTACGCGTCCGGCCTGGGCGCCCGCGGGGTCGCGGAGCGCCTGTTCATCTCCGAGAACACGGTCAACGATCATCTCCGCCGCATCCGCTCTCTCTACCACCGGCTCGGCCGGTCGGCCACGACCAAGGTCGAGCTCTACCAGCGCGGCATCGAAGACGGCTTCGTGCAGGCGCCCGGGCGTGACTAACACCGGCCGGGGCGAGAGAATCGGTACGGCTGAGCGGTCAGCACGACACATCCTCGTCCTCGACTCGGCGTTGCTGATCGTGATCGTCGTGGCCGTTCACGTGACCTTCCTGCTCAAGGGCGGCCAGGGGCAGTTCCCCCTGTGGTCGCTGATGATCGCCTGGCTCGCCGCATTCGTCACGCTCGTGGCCGGCGTCATCGCCCGCCGGGTCTCGGATCTGACGCTGCGCCTGCTCGCCCTGCTGGCCGTGGCCCTGTACTGGATGACCCTGGTCACCTTCCCGGCAGCGGTGCCCGTTGAGGGGATCGATCGCATTCCGTGGACCTTGTCGGCCACCGGCGCAGCGGCGGCGGCTGCGCTCGTGGCCGGCGGTCGGGCGTTGGGCTGGGCGACCGTGATCGCCGGCACGACGGCCGGGATGGTATTCCGCACCCTCTACGGCGGACTCGACCTCGACGGCGTGGTCAACGACCTGCAAGCGCTTCTGACGGGCGCGCTGATCTGTGTGATCGGCGGGCACATGCTGGCCGTCGGACGCGGGCTGGACGGCGAGGCGGCGTCGGCTGCCGTGTCGGCGACCCGGGAGTCCGCCGAGAGCGGGCGGCTCGCGGCGCGCACGAAGGCAGCGACACTGGTGCACGACGAGGTGCTCGCGACCCTGGTGCTCGCCTCCACCGACCTTCCGATCCCCCGGGAACGGCTCGCCGCGCAGGCGCGCACGGCCGTGTCCACGGTGACGTCCCTGGCCGACGGGCAGGCGCACGAGCCGGTCATGCTGCGCGCGGCTCTGGCCGAGGAGGCCCGGCTCCACTGCGTCTCTTTCAGCGTGCGGGGAGAGTCCACGCCGGCATCCGGTGCCACCTTCGCCCAGACTCACGAAGGCCTGATCGGAGCGATGCGACAGGCTCTGCGCAACAGCATCCAACACGCTCCGGATGCGGCACGCAGCGTCGTTCTGATCTATACGGACTCGGAGATCCGCGTGGAGATCAGCGACGACGGGCCGGGCTTCGACCCGGGCCGGATCAATGACGACAGGTTGGGTATCCGGCAGAGCATCGTCGGTCGCATGGATCGTCTGCCCGGCGGCAGCGCCGACATCGATTCGGCTCCCGGGCGTGGAACGGTTATCCGTCTCCGCGTGACCGTGGCCCCCGAGCCGGAAATCGGGTTGCCGGACAACCGGGTATCCCTGCGCGCGGGCGTCACCGTCCTCACGTACATCTACGTCGCGACCCAGGCCGCGTGCGCCCTTCTCGCGGCCATCTTGATTCCCGGCTCCTGGCCGCTGCAGCTGGCCATGCTCGCGACGGCCCTGGGCGCCGCGGAGATCCTCCGAGCCGCTCCCCACCGGGTACCGTCACTTGGCCGCACCGCTGTCGTGGTCTCCCTGGCCGGTGGTGGATTGATCGCCGGGGTCATCGCCTCCCATTCCCTCTACGGCATGGCTTTCTCCTACGGCACCATGTGGTTCGCCGTCGGCGCCGCCTTCCTCCTGGTCTCGCTCGCCCTGCGCGGGCGAAGCGGCGTGGCCCTGGTCGGCACCGCAGTGATCGTCGCGGTGCTCGTCACAGCCGGCGTTCTCGGGGGCGCCCCGGCCGTGCAGATCGTGCAGGTCGGGGTGCGGCCCGTGGTCCTGGTGGGGCTGGCCGTCGCGCTCCTCCTCGTCGTCGACCGGATGCAGCGACGCATCACCCTGCTGCACCGGGAAGCCCTGGTCTCGGCGCAGAAGCAGAGCTGGACGCTGGCCGCGCGCTCGGAGCTGACCGGCCGGGTCGCGGAACTCGCCCGGACGGTCATCCCGTTGCTGCGACGCATCGGCAGCGGGACGGAGCCGACCGACGTTGAGCGGAGCGAGTACGCCAGTTGCGAGGGAGACCTCCGCGACGGGCTGCGCGCTGGCTTGTTGGCCCGTGACCCGCTCCGCACCGTGGTGGCCGCCGCCCGGGAGCGCGGCGTGGACGTTCTGCTGCTCGACGATAACGGCGGATTCGTCGACGACGCCGTCATCGCACCGATCCTCGCCTGGATGGCCGGGTTGATCGGGGCGGCGGAGACCCGCGCGGTCGGCCGCCTGCTCCCGGCCGGGCGCGCGGCCCAGGCGACCCTGACCGTCGACGGCACACAAACCGAGTTCACCGGCGCCCGGGTCACGGCCGCCCAAGCCCAGCCGCCAGCAGGTACAGGCAGGCGGAGAAGGTGAGCAGCGTGCCGGACAGGAGGAACACGATGGTTCCACCAGCTGGGTGGCGTCGGCGTTCTCCCCAGGTAAGAGCCGGGCCGAGAGTCCCTGTGCTCTCAAGGTGTCGACCGCCCGGTTTCAGGTTCGCAGCAGGGCCCACCAGCTCTGGTATTTTCTCCCCGCGAACTGTGACCTAAGCACCCAAAACCGCCCGTTTTCGGGGCCTAACTCACAGTTCGCGGGCCGGAACCGGCCGGACGAGCAGGAGTCAGGCGACCGCCGCGCGATTATGCCCGAGCATGGCCAGCGCCGGCGCCACGGTGGCCGCGGCGAACAGGAGGGCGGTGAAGAAGCCCAGGGCGGGGAAGAGGACGAAGCCGCCGAGTATCAGTGCCGCGCCGGCCAGTCCCTGCAGCAGGTTTGCCCGCGGCGGCCGTACCGGCGGGTTCGACCAGAAGGGGAACGGGTCATGCGGGTTCGCACGGGCGCGGATCCGCACCGCTGCCGTGAACAGCGTCGATGATGCGCCCAGAAGCACAATCCCTAGAGCAATAACCATCAGGCACCCCATGCCCGGCCGGCGGATGCGCATCTCGCCCCGCCGCGCCATGCCCCCATGCTGGCACACTCCCCCGCACTCCCCCGCGCCCCGGTCCGCGAACTGTGACTTAAGCGACCAAAAACGCCCGTTTTCGGGGCTTAACTCACAGCTCGCGGCGGGTGAGCCAGGCGGCCATACGGCGGATGCTGGCGTGCGCGCCGGGATTGTCCGGTTCGTTGAGGTGCCCGTGCCGTGTTCCGGGCTCGTGGCAGACGGTCACGTCCACGCCGGCCAGCGCCAGTTCGGCGGCGAACGCCTGCCCCGACGAGCGCAGGCTGTCGTGGTCGGAGTTCAGGATGAAGGTCGGCGGCAACCCGGCCGGATCGTGCCCGCCGGGGAAGGCGTAGGGGTTGGCCAGTTCAGCGGGATCGCCCACATAGTTGAGGTTCAGAGCGCGCACGTCGTCGGGCTCGAACCGGGCTTCAGCGGGCAGCAGCGCAATCATCCCCGCGAGAGCCGCGGTGGGCTCCGGCAGCACGCTGTGCACCAGCGGGTAGGCGAGCATCAGCGACACCGGATGCTCACCCCCGGCATCGCGCAACCGCAGGGCCGCCCCCGCGGCCAGGTTGCCCCCGGCACTCGCACCGCCGAGCGACACCCGGCCGGGGTCGATACCCCACTCCCCGGCGTGCGCGACGGTCCACCGGAAGCATTCGGCGACTTCCTCTGAGGCCACCGGAAAACGCACGCCGTCGCGGGCCGGCTCGCCGTCGGTCAGCGCCTCCGACACCGGGGCCAGCCGGTAGTCGACACTGACGACGGTGACCCCGAGCGCCGCGAGTTCCAGGGACACCCACTGTGCCTCGGGCATGTCGAGGTCTCCCCAGGCGAAGCCTCCGCCATGCGCCCAGACGAGCGCCGGGCGCGCATCCGCACCGGCACCGGCACCGGCACCGGCACCGGCCGCACGGTAGACCCGGATGGGGATGGTGCCGTGCGGGCCGGGGATCGTCAGGGAGTCCATGGACTGATCCTCCCAGGTGCTATCGCCGCAAGCCGTTCCCCAACCCGCGAACTGTGAGAAAAGCCCCAAGAATTCGAGAATTCTGGGGCTTTTGTCTCAGCTCGCGGTGGAGTCACTCAGTACCGTTGGCGCGGAAGCCGGTGAACGAGTCTGCGGTCTCCTGGGCGCCCCACCGCATCCGTCACCACCACGTAAAAGACTCCGTCACGGTACCGAAGGGTGGGTGCACAGACGCCCCCCAGCGTGGGCACGGGTAGAACGCGGCGATCAGCGGGTTGGGCCAGGAAAGGTCGCTCATGACGCCGCTCAGTTCAGGACGATCGGGGCGGACAGGGGCAACTCGGCCACGCTCGTGCCGACCTCGAACAGGAAGCTGCCGGCCTCCTCGTAGCAAGCGGCCTGTCAGTCGGCGAATCCCCACTTCGCCACCTTCGTGCGCCCCTCTTCGCCGCCGCCCGCTAGCGCGGAGCCACACCAGACGTCGTCCTGCCGGGGCCCGTCGCGGCCGTCACCCCGCGCGCGGTAGCCGGCAGGATACTGATGCGCGGGTCAGACGCCGCTGCGCGCCCGGCGCGCGCCACCCGCGCAGCGGCACAGTGCCCGCGCAACCCGTGCGGCCACAGGTCAGGCCGCCGGGCCGCCACGCCGCCAGGCAACGGGGCGGGCGCCGGCCCCAGCAGCCAGGGCGCAGGGCGGTCAGCCGGCGGCGTGGGCGGCGAGCTTGGCGGTGAAGTCGGCGAAGAGCAGCCGCAGGTCGAGCCGGTGGTACACCCGCATCGGCCGGGGGCCCTGCCGGGGAATTGTGTCGTAGGACCCGTCGGCGCGAATCCGCGGCACCGTGCGGGTGACGTACTCGCTCGACGAGGGGTCCGGCTCGAACGACGACTGCAGCGCGGTCAGCAGCACGAGGGGGCCGTCACCCAGGATGTACGTCTCCCCGAGGGGCAGGCCGTGGCTGCCCGCCATCACGGCGACCTGGGCGAGCGCGTCGTAGAGGTGGGCTCCGATGGCGCCGTGCGGGCGCACATCCGTGAGCAGTTCGGCCCAGGAGTACAGGGTTTGCCGGTAGGCGTCACGCGGCACCTGCCAGATCGGCATGAACGAGTCGAAGATCACGCGGGCGGCGGGGATGTCGATGGCCAGGTTGTACTCGGGGCCGTGGGACCCGGGCGGTGGTGCGGCGAGGCCGTCGTGCTCGGGGCCGCCGATCCAGACCAGGGTGAGCCGCGTCGCGATGCGCGGTTCGAGCAGGTAGGCGCTGGCGATCTCGGTGAGACCGGCCCCGCAGGCCACGAACAGTGGCAGGTTCGTGTCGGTGCGCATGGCCTCGGCGATGATGGCATCCGTCGCCGCCGAGCGGATGGGTGACAGCGGGTCGGTCATGCCGGCGTTCGACCCGGCCAGCACGGGAATCGTGCCGGCGCGGCCGAGCAGGTCGAGCACGGTGCTGGCAGCCGCGGCCGCGTTGTCGGCGGTCTGCTCGGAGGGGTCGAACGGGTCGCCGGGCTTCAGGTGTGAGCCGATGATGGCGCGGATCTCCACCGACGGCGAGAGCACATGGTGGGCGAGCTGCACGAGCCCGTCGGGATCGCCGGAGAAGTCGTTGTCGATGATGACCCGGGCGCGGGGCTGCACCACCCGCCGCAGTTCGGTCTCGAATGATGTCAACGCCGGCACCTTCCCTGAAGTTTTCTGATGAGTGTAGTGGCCCGGCCGCTGGTCCCCCTCGGCGCACGAGATAGTGCTCGCGGCGGGTGAACGTGCTCGCAGCAGGAGAAAGTGCTCGAAGCAGGAGAAAGTGCTCGAAGCAGGCGATAGTTGCCGATTTACCGCACGCCGCGAGCACGTAGACACGCTGCGAGCGCCGAGACACGCAGCGAGCGCTGAGGCACGCTACGAGGGATCGCTTCGCGGGCGTCCCCACGCGCGGGCTCCATCCGGCCGCTGGGGGACTGCTACTGAGGCGCCATCCGGATGCCGCCGTCGAGACGGATGGTCTCCCCGTTGAGCATGGGGTTCTCCACGATGTGGCGCACCAGGGCGGCGTACTCGGCCGGGTGACCGAGCCGGGCCGGATGCGGCACCTGGGCACCCAGCGACGCGCGGGCCTCGGCGGGCAGCCCCTGCAGCAGCGGGGTGTCGAACAGTCCGGGGGCGATGGTCATGACGCGGATGAGCGAGCGCGCGAACTCGCGGGCCAACGGCAGGGTCATCGCCGCGATCCCGCCCTTCGAGGCGGAGTAGGCCGCCTGTCCGATCTGGCCGTCGAACGCCGCGACGGATGCCGTGTTCACGATCACGCCGCGTTCCGGTGTGCCTCGGACGGTGAAGTCGAACCGATCGGTGCCGGCCGAGCCCGATTCGGTCTCTGCGCCGAGCGGGCCGGAGCCCGCGGAACCTGCTAAGCCGGCGCGGTCTGCGGGGCCCGCAGGGCCCGTAGAGCCCGCAGGGCCCGCAGGGCCCGCGGGGCCCGCGCTGCCTGCGGGGCCCGCGGCGCCGGGGTCGAGCGGGTCGACGGCCTGCATTGCCGCGGCGGCCAGGCGCACGACGTTGAAGGTGCCGAGGAGGTTCACCCGGAGCACCCGCTCGAAGTCAGCCAGCGGCATGGCGCCTTGCCGGCCCACGGCCCGGGCCGCCGGGGCGATCCCCGCGCAGTTGACCACGATGCGCAATGGTCCGTGGGTTCCGGCTGCCGTTATCGCCGCCGCCACGTCGGACTCGCAGGTCACATCCCCCGGATGGAATATAGCAGTGGCTCCTGCGGGGAACTCCATCCCCGCCAGGGAATGAGCCGGATCCGAGCCGGCGCTGTCGCCCGCCGAATGGGGCGCTGACCGGGCCCATGCGTTCAGCTCCGCCGCCCGTTCCTCGCCCGCCGAGCCGGCCAGGTCGAACAACACCACGTGAGCTCCGGCCGTGAGCAGCGCTTGCGCAGTGGCGAGGCCCAGGCCGGAGGCGGCGCCGGTGACGAGGGCTGAGCATCCGGTGATACGCACAGTCAGAGCCGTTCGATGACGGTGGCGTTGGCCATGCCGCCGCCCTCGCACATGGTTTGCAGGCCGTAGCGGCCGCCGCCGACTTCGAGGGTTTCGAGCAGCGTGCCGAGCAGCCGGGTGCCCGAGGAACCCAGCGCATGGCCGAGGGCGATGGCTCCACCGTTGGCGTTGAGTTTGGCCAGGTCGGCGTGCAATTCGCGTTGCCAGACCAGCGGCACGCAGGCGAACGCCTCGTTGACCTCATAGGCGTCCAGGTCGTCGATGCCGAGCCCGGAGCGGGCGAGGATGCGTCGGGTGGCGGGGATGACGCCGGTGAGCATGAGCAGCGGGTCGCTGCCGGTGACCGCGAAGCTGTGGAACCGGGCCCGCGGGGTGAGGCCGAGGGCGGCGGCGCGGCTGGCGCTCATGATCAGGGCGGCGGAGGCGCCGTCGGTGAGCGGGGAGGAGTTGCCGGCGGTGATCTGCCAGTCCACCTCGGGGAACCGGGCGGCGAGCTCGTCGGTGCGGAAGGCCAGCGGAAGGTCGGCGAGGGTGTCGATGGTGGTGCCGCGCCGGATGGTCTGGTCATCTTCGACTCGGCGGCCGTCGGGCAGGGACACCGGGAGCAGGCTGCCGGCGAAGTCCCCGCGGTCGGCGGCTGCGGCGGCCAGCCGGTGCGACCGGGCGGCGTACTCGTCGAGTTCGGCCCGGGTGAGGCCCCATCGGGCGCTGATCAGCTCGGCCGAGACTCCCTGGCCCACGAGCCCGTTCGGGTAGCGCTCGTGCATCAGCCGGCCGTGCGGGTCCTGGCTGGCCACCGCCGACCAGGCCGTGGGCGAGCCCCAGCCCTCGGTGCGGCCGGCCGCGTCGGAGCCGCCGGCGGGAACCGGTCCCCCGGCCGACCCGAGCGGCACCCGGCTCATCGACTCCACCCCGCAGGCGATCACGATGTCGTAGCTGCCGGCGAGCACGCCCTGGGCGGCGAAGGTCGCCGCCTGCTGGCTCGAGCCGCACTGCCGGTCGATGGTGGTGCCCGGCACCGACTCGGGAAACCCCGCACTGAGCAGCGCGGTGCGGGTGATGTTGGTGCTCTGCTCGCCAACCTGGGTGAGGCATCCGCCGATCACGTCGTCGACCAGCGCCGGATCGAGGTCGTTTCGGCTGACCAACTCGCCCAGCACCCCCGCGAGCAGGTCGGCGGGGTGCACCCCGGCGAGCGCACCGCCGGGCTTACCGCGGCCGGAGGGCGTGCGAACGACGTCGACGATGACAGCATCATTGCTCATGCCCCCAGCCTAGGCTCGCCACCCGGCGCAGACGGGTGCATAACTCCTGCAAGTCCCGCCGGTATGGCGGGGCGAGCGGATGCCGGAATCCCGCGGCCCCGGCCCGGCCGGGCGGAATCGAGCAGGAGTTGTGCACACCGGCCGGGCCAGGACCGACGGGGACCGGACTGGCGGGGACCATCGCGGTGCGATCGGCGGGTGCGATCGGCGGGTGCGACGGCGGTGCGCCGGACGGACGCGCCCGGCGGGGGCGGTCAGCCCGAGAGGGCCCACATCGCCACGGCGCTGGCGGCGGCCACGTTGAGGGAGTCGATGCCGTGCTTCATGGGGATCTGCACCACGGAGTCCGACGCGGCGAGCGCCTCATCCGTGAGCCCCTCACCCTCGGCGCCGAGCAGCAGGGCCAGCCGGGCATGCTGTTCCCCGTTGACGTCGCGCAAGCTCACCGCGTCCGGGGTGAGCGCCAGGGCCGCGACGTGGAAACCGTGCTCGGTGAGCAGCCGGCGGGTGCTCGGCCAGTCGCCCACCCGGGTCCACGGCACCTGCAGCACGGTGCCCATCGACACCCGGATGGCCCGGCGGTAGAACGGGTCGGAGCAGCGCGGCGTGACGAGGATCGCGTCGGCCCCGATCGCCCCGGCGGAGCGGAAGATGGCGCCCACATTGGTGGGGTCGGTCACGTTCTCCAGGATCAGGATGCGGCGGGCGCCGGCCAGCAGTGCGGCCGGGTCGGGCAACGCGGGCCGGTGCATCGCGGCGATCAGTCCCCGGTGCAGCACGTAGCCGGTCAGTTCGGTCAGTAGGTCTCCCGGTCCGACGAACACCGGTACGTCGTCGCCGACGAGCGCGCGAGCCTCGTCGAGCGTGTTCGCCAGCGTGAGCACCGAGCGGGGCCGGTGTCCGGCGCGCAGCGCCCGCTCGAGCACCAGCGCGGACTCGGCGATGTACAGCCCGTGCTCGGTGTCGCGTGTTTTCTTGAGCGCCACATCCGTCGACTGGGTGTAGTCGGCCAGCCGGGGGTCGCTGCGGTCGGAGATCTCGATAACGGGCATCCCCCGAGTTTAACGACCCCGACCACCCCCGCGAGCTGTGAGTAAAGCACCCAAAATCCCGGATTTTGGGTGCTTTGCTCACAGTTCGCGGACGGGGAGGGAAGGGAAGGCGTTAGTCGTAGTCGACGAAGGGGTCGGGGGTGAGGGTGTACTTCGTCGAGAGGTACTCGTGGATCCCCTCGGAGCCGCCCTCACGGCCGAGTCCGGACTGCTTGACCCCGCCGAACGGGGCGGCGGCGTTGGAAACCACGCCCATGTTCAGGCCCATCATGCCCGTCTGCAGACGCTCGATCATCCGCTGCCCCCGCGCGAGATCCCGGGTGAACACGTAGCTGACCAGGCCGTACTCGGTGTTGTTGGCGATGCGCACGGCGTCGTCCTCGTCGTCGAACGGCACGATCGAGAGCACCGGCCCGAAGATCTCTTCGCGCAGGATGTCGCTGCCCGGCTTGACTCCGCTGATCACGGTGGGCTCGTAGAACGTGCCCGTGCCGGCCAGGGCGTGCCCGCCGGTGAGTAGCGTCGCACCGCGACCGAGCGCATCCTGCACCAGGGTGTCGGCCTTGGTCACGGCTTCCGCGTTGATCAGCGGGCCGATGTTGACGCCGGATTCGGTGCCTCGGCCCACGGTGAATTCGCTGACCGCCTCGGTGACCCGGCGGGCAAATTCCTCGGCCACGTCACGGTGCACGATGAACCGGTTGGCGGCGGTGCAGGCCTGGCCCACGTTGCGGAACTTCGCCGCGAGGGCGCCCTCCACCGCGCGGTCCATGTCGGCGTCTTCGAAGACCAGGAACGGGGCGTTGCCGCCGAGCTCCATCGAGGTGCGCAGCACGTTCTCAGCGGACTGCGCGATGAGGCTCTGGCCGACGCCGGTGGACCCGGTGAAGCTGAGCTTCCGCAGCCGCGGGTCGGCGATGATTGGCCCGGACACAGCGGAGGACTGCGAGGTGGTGACCACGTTGATCACCCCGGCGGGAACGCCCACCTCCTCGAACAGCTTGACCAGGTAGAGGGTGGTGAGCGGGGTGAGCGCCGCGGGCTTGATCACGACGGTGCATCCGGCCGCGAGCGCGGGCGCGATCTTGCGGGTCGCCATGGCCAGCGGGAAGTTCCACGGGGTGATCAGGAAACTGGGCCCCACCGGGTGCTGCGAGACGATCATGCGCCCGGTGCCCTCGGGGTTTGTGCCATAGCGGCCGGTGATGCGCACGGCCTCCTCGCTGAACCAGCGCAGGAACTCACCACCGTAGGCGACCTCGCCGTAGGACTCGGCGAGGGGCTTGCCCATCTCCAGGGTCATCAGCAGCGCGAACTCGTGCTTGCGCTCCTGCAGCAGCTCGAAGCTGCGGCGGAGCACCTCACCCCGCACCCGCGGCGGCGTCGCCGCCCAGGCATCCTGCGCCTCGGCGGCGGCGGCGAGGGCGGCCAGGCCATCGGCGACACCGGCGTCGGCAATGGTCTTGATCACCTTGCCCGTGGACGGATCGTGCACGGTGAGGGTGTTCCCGTCGGCGGCGGGCACCCATTGCCCGTTGATGTACAGCTCGTTGGGTACGTGCTGGAGCAGCTCTGCTTCGGTTACGTGCGCCACAAATGCCTCCCTGAAGTCGTTGCTTTCAAATCTACTCGCGTGCCGCTGAGCATCCCCTACCGGCCGCGGCACCGGCGCTTCCCGTGCGAGTCGCACCCCGGTCGTCCGCCGAGACCGGCCCGGCTCGAATCAACCCCGCGCCCGTCGATCAGCCGGCAGGATGCCCAGGCAGAGCAGCAGGAAGATCAGCTGCAGCAGCCCGGTGGTGAAGTAGATGGTGTGCAGGATCGAATAGACCGGCAGCAGCGCCACCTCCACGTAGATCCAGATGACCATGCCGAATCCCGCGACCCCGGCTGCGGCGGGATACCAGGGCAGGTGCCGGTGCTGGAGCAGCACAGCGAGTGCCTGGGTGCCGCCGACCACGAGCAGCAGAACAAGCCCGGGGATCACGAACGAGTCGAACGGCGTACCGTCCAGCCAGCTCAGCGGCATACCCATCCCGTTGCCGAGAATCAGGCCGACGCCACCGCCTACCGCCGACACGAGGTTGAACCACCCCACCACGAGCAACGCCACCCACCAACGCCGGGGCGTCGCGCGGTCGGTCTCGGCGAGGGTGGGGCGGGCGGATGTGGGGTGGGCGGTCATGCCGCCAGCCTGTTCCCCCGACGGGTCGGTCACAATCCCCCACTCGGGTGAAGCGGCGCCCGGGTGGAGAGGAAGGTGCGCCGGCAAGTCCGCTTCTCGCGCGAGTTGCCACTTGAGGCCCCCTCACGGCGTCCCAATGGGCGGCAACTGGCACGTCACGGCAGCGCCGCCCTGCGAGTTGCCACTTGAGGCCCAGTGCCGGCCTCCGAGAGGACGCGAAGTGGCAATTCGCTGGCCGCTCGGTGCGGTCAGAGGCCGTGCAGGGTGCCGCGCACGATGGAGTCGCCCGAATGCGCCGGGTTGCCGTCGTCGGGTTCGGCGGAGACGTCCACCACGGGGTACTGGGACAGGTCGATATCTGCCGGAATTGCGAACCGTCCGCTCGAGCCGTCGAGCAGGCCCACGCTCACCAGCCCGGTGGCGTCAGCGGTCAGCAGCCAGACCTCGCGCAGCCCGGCGGAGTCATCTCCCCCGGTCAGGTCCACCACGACATCGCGCTCACCGTCCGCACTCTCCTCCACCGCGGCGCTGCCGCTGGCCGTCCAGCCCGGTAGTGCGTCGAGTTGTGCCTCGGCGATCACGGGCACCGGCGCGGGTGACCGGGTCGCCTGCCACCAGGCTCCGGCAGCGATACCGCCCACCAGACCCACCGCGCAGGCCGCGGCGGCCAGAGGAAGCCAGCGGCGCCGGCGCCGACCCAGATCCGCAACGGATGCCGGAAGTCGCGCCGGGCCACCGGGCACATCATCAGGCCCAGCGCCCGGAACCCCGGCGCCCGTGTGACCGGGAACGTTCGGCGCAGCCGGCGCTCGCGGCACCTCGTCGCTCTCACCTCTCGGACCGACCTCCGTGGTCTCGGCCGCCACCGGACCCTCCGGCCGCACGGCAGCACTGTCCGCGACGAACTCCTCGGCGGCCGCGGCGCCTTGCGGGTCCGCCAGTCTCGGCACCCCGACCACGCCCTCGGACAGTCCGAGGGCCGCGTGGATGCGCCCCCAGACGGCATCCGCCGGTTCGACCAGGTCGACACTGCCGGCGCTGCGGCCGATCAGCACGGTGTGGCGCAACGCATCCAGCTCGCCCGTGCAGCCGGGGCAGTCGGCCAAGTGGGCGCGTTCCTGGGGGCTGAGTTCGAGCTCAGCGAGCGCGACCAGGGCGAGGGTATCGCGGTCAAGATGCGTCATCGTTCGCCTCCAATCGGGTGCGCAAGCGGGTGAGGCTGCGGCGGATATGACTCTTCACTGTGCCGAGCGGCAATCCGAGGCTATCGGCGATCTGCACGTGGGTGAGGTCTTCGTAAAACGCGAGCCGCATAACCCGTTGCGGCACCGGTTCGAGCCTGTTGAGTTCTTCTCCCAGCAGAAGCCGCTCGGCCACATCCGCCGACTCGTCGACGGCGAGGGTGTCGGCGTCGTCGACCAGGCTCTGTTCGATGCGCCGTTGCCGCGCCCGGGCCTCGTGAGCGTCGGCGATGCAGTGCCGGGCGATACCCACGATCCAGGCCGGCAGCGGCGCCCGGGCCTCGTTGAATCCGGTGCGGCCCCGCCAGGCGGCGATGAACACCTTCTGGGTGACGTCTTCGGCGTCGCCGGTGTGGCCGAGCGAACGCATCGCCAGCGTGTATACGAGCGACGACCAGCGTGCGTAGGCCTCGGCGAGCGCTCGTTCGTCGCCCGCGCTGAAGCCGGCGACCAGGCTCGCAAGGTCGCGGTCGTCGTCGGTGCCGTTCGCGTAGGGTGCGCTCACGAAGCCGTGTGGCCTCCCGGGTCGGTGCCGCGTGGTGCGGGTATCCATCTCAGACCTCGCGACCCGCAGGTTCCGGCTCGCAAGTGCGACCAGCATATCCAGCACCGACCGATTCCCGCACGCCCCGTTCAGGCGTCACCCACCGCAGCATCCGGACCCCGGTCATGGTGCCGGCACCGCTGTCACGATCACGTTCGACAGGTACCGCCGGGCGTCGTAGTCGAACTCGCCGCCGCAGGTCACCAACGTGAGCCGGGGCTGCCCGGTGCGGTCGAAGACGCTCGCCCACGGCACCTCGGGCTTTTCCTGACTTTCGACGGATGCGACGGTGTACCGGTGCGCGCCACCGTCGGCGGTCTCCAGAACGATCTCCGTTCCCACCGGGGCATCCGCCAGAGCGGCGAACGGGCCGATGTCGTAGGCGAGGGAGTCCACGTGCGCGGCGACCACGGTAGCGCCGGCGGCACTGCCGGGGCCGGATCCGTACCGGTACCAGGCGGCAACGGCCGGATTGGCCGGCAGCGCCATCGCCCCACCGTCGGCCAGGCCTTCGGCCTCGATGGGCATGTCGATATCGAGGGCCTCGGCCCGCACCCGCACCGGGGCGCTGACCGGAGCCGGTTGCGCGGCCAGGGCCGCGGACTGCCGCGACACTGTGGCCGACGGGGCGGGCGCCGGGGATGCTGTCATCCGTGGCACGGTGACCTCGGCTCGCGCATCGGGGCGCGGGGAGGCGCCCGGCATGCCGCCGGGAAGCGTGGCGGAGGCGGGACCGCCCAGGCCGGTGAAGGCACCGGCGGCAGGATCAGTGCCGGCCGGCGCCCCGCCCGGGGCGGCGCATCCGCTGAGGAGAACCAAACCGGCCAGCAGACCGCCGGCCAGGGTGGTGACCACGGCGGGCCGCCGGTTCCTGGGCCGACGGGACCGGGCCGGTTGACGGCCCCGCTCCCGCACGGCGCGGGCCACGGTGGGCAACCCGAACAAGCTCACCGTGACCCGACCTTTCCTTATCGGTTTCCGCTAGCGCCGCGCCTCGGCGCGGCGGGTTCCGTAGACCGCAGCTGCGCTGATGGCCAGCACCAGGGCGAGGGCCGCACCGCCGATCCACCAGCCGGTGGCGTCACCGGGCTGGTTGGTGGCGACCAGACCCGCGCTACCGGCCGGGACACCGTCGGGGTTGGAGTGCAGGCCGTCGATGGTCTGCACGGCCAGCGCCAGGTTTTTGTCGGCGAGGCTGCCCCAGGCGTAGACGATGGTGTTGGTGCCCTCGGCCACGTTCACGTCGGCCGGGCCGACCACCGGGTCGGTGGTTCCGGTCGCGGCCACCGAGGCCGACACCGTACCGGCCGGCAGCGTGAGCAGCGACTCGTTGGGTTGGTCAGGTTGGTGATCACCGCGGTGCCGCCCGCGAGGATATCCACAGCGGGTGCCGCGGCCACGTGACGCACCGTGAGTCGGCCTTCACCGGCCCCGACGGTGCTGATGTCGTTGGTGAACAGGGTGGCGGTGGGCGTTCCGGCGGCGTCGAGGTGAGCCACAGCGGTGTAGTTCTTGCCGCCCTCCAACGGGAGGTCGACCGGGCCGATGGCCGGTGAACTCGCGTCCGCCGCATCCGAGGCCGTGATCGCCACAGTGTAGGTACCCGGCGCCAGTTCGAGCGGGCCGGCGAGGTCGCCGGGCTCGAAGTTGTCCAGGGTGAGGTCGCCGTTGACGTACACGTCGACGGTGAGGCCGGGTACCCCGTGCAACACCGATAGTTGGGCGACGTCGTCTGCGGCGTTCGCCGGGGCGATTCCCGCCAGGGCGACAAGGGCGCCGGCTGCAACGCCGACGATAAGGGTCTTGCGCATGGTTTCCTCCAGTCAGTGAAACGAGAGCGGGAACCTGTCGGTTTACCCGTTACCCGTTACTTCCGGAAGAGACCCCGTTCGGATGCACCCGCCCTGGAAAATTTCCGCGAGGGTGCGAGTTGCCGCTTCCCGCCCCTTCAAGCACTCCCAGGGGGCCTCAACTGCCACGTCACCGGATGCCGCAGCCCGCCGGATGCCGCAGCCCGCGGGATGGCGCTGTACGAGGGATACCGCGCCTGCCGGATGCCGCGGCGCAGACCAGGGCCGATCCCCGGGCCACGTGGCGACGCCTCGGCGTGACGCTCAGCATCCGCTTGCCGCGAAGCGCCGTCTCGCGCCCGCGCAGAGGGCAGTTGCCGGCAAGTCGGCACATCCTTCAGCGCCCACGTGCCGCGCAGTGGCCCGTCCCGCCCTTGCAGACGGCAACATACCGCAGGTCAGCGCAGCGGCAGGCGACGCCGCAACGAATTGCCGCGAACTCAGGCCTGGTCGACGAGCTCCGAGGCGGCCAGCACCGCTCCCGCGTGGGCGAGCTCGGCCAGAGCCTTCTCGCTGGACTCCGGCGCCACCCCGGCCACCAAGTCGGTGAACACGCGCACGTGCTGGCCATGTTCCAGGGCGTCGAGCCCACTGGCCCGCACACAGTAGTCGGTGGCCAGGCCGACCACATCGACATCCGTCACGCCGGCGTCGATGAGCAGCTCGCCGAACTTCTGGCCCGTGACGTCGACGCCGTCGAAGATGGAGTAGCCGGGCCGGCCCTGGCCCTTGAGGATGTGCACCGTGGTCTCGGGCAGGTGCAGCGCCGGGTGGTACGCGGCGCCGGCGGTGTCGGCCACGCAGTGCACCGGCCAGGTGTCGACGTAGTCGGGTTCGGCGTCCACCGCGAAGTGGCCGCCGTTTCCGCCCTCGGCGTCATGCCAGTCGCGCGAGGCGTAAACGTGCTCGTAGCTGTGTGGATGCGCCGTGAGCAGCGCAGTGATGGCCTCGGCCACCGCCGCCCCGCCGGCGACGCCCAGGGCGCCGCCCTCGGTGAAGTCGTTCTGAACGTCGATGATGATCAGTGCGCGGGTCACGGAAGCACTCCTATCGTTGGAATTCAGTTGTTCGAGAGGTTGTTTCCGCAGCGGAAGAACCCCGTCGTGATGGTGTCGATCGCCTGCTTCGCATTATCGCCCACATCCCCCAGCGCGTATACGGCAAAGGTCAGGGTGGTGCCGTCGTCGGCGTTGATGATGCCGGAGAGGGTGTAGCCGGTGTCGATCCAGCCGGTCTTGGCGAAGACGGCACCGTCGGCATCCGCGTTGGCGCCCGTGAACCGGTCGCTGTACGACAGGGATCCGGTGTCGCCGCCGGCGACGGGCAGGCCGTCGAAGATGACGCCCAGATTGCCCTCGCGGGCGTTGATCTTCTGGAACAACTTGGTGAGGTAGGCCGGCGGCACCGCGTTGTTGTCGGACAGACCCGACCCGTCCACGATACGGATGCCCGTGGTGTCTATGCCGTACCCCTTCAGCCCCGCGAGCACTGCGGGCTCGATGGCGTCGAAGGTGTTGCCGGAGCCGCCCTCGACGGCCACCAGGCGGGCCAGCATCTCGGCCAGGGCGTTGTCGGAGACGATCAGGGACTGCTTGATGAGCACCGACACGGGCTGGGACTGCACCGAGGCGAGCACGGTGGCTCCGGCCGGGGCGGTGCCCACGCTCACGCTGACGTCGCCGCCGAGTTCATCGGCGAAAGCGGCGCCGGCGCGGGCGACGGGGTCGTCGCTGCGCGCGGAGGTGCTGCGGTACGGGTCGTTCCGGTCGCCATCGACCTGCAGCGCGGTGATCTCGGGCATGTAGCCGTCGGTCTGCTCCTTGCGCTCCCAGCTGGGTTCCCAGCCGGGGTCACCGAAGTAGGAGGAGTCCAGAACCACCGAGGTGATCGGCCCGTCCACCGCGGTGCGGGCCTGTTCCGCCAGCGCGTCGAGGTGGGCCGCACCCTGGTAGAACGACTCGTCACCGGTGGGGGTGCTCGACAGGGTGAGGTCGCCCCCGCCGACGAGCACGATCTGGCCGGGCTCGCTGCCAGCTACAACCGTGGTCGTGGCGCGGTAGTCCGGTCCGAGAACGCTCAGGGCCGCCGCGGAGGTGAGCACCTTGAGCACGCTGGCGGCACGCGACGTGGTGCTGCCGCCGCGGTCGAAGAGGATCTCGCCGGTGGCGGCGTTCACGACCTGCGCCTGGAAGTCACCGAGCCGGGAGTCGCCGGCCAGGTCGGCCACCGAGCAGGTGCGCAGCGGGCTGGCGGCGGTGGCGGCCGCGGGGGCCGGTCGCAACTCCGGGGTGGTCGGGGTGGGTGTCGGGGTCGGGGTGCTCGTGGTCCCGGCCGCGGGAACCGCCCGCGGTTCGAGGCCTCCGGTGGCGGCGCCGGCCCAGATGGCACCGCTGCCGAGCAGCACGAAGGCCACGGCCGCCGCGAGGATGACGCGCAACCTCCGGTTGGCCCAGAGAGCTGCGAGGTTCGCGGATGCGCCGGTGCCGGATGCTCCAGCGGGACCGGCTGAACCGCCGGTGCCGGCTGGAGCGCCCGACCCGGCGCCGTCGGAGGTGGCGGTTCCGATGCGTTGGGTGGATTCTTCAGCCGGGTTCAGCGAGGGATCCCCGGGATCGGGCACGGTCGCATCTGGTGTATCCACCCGCTCATTTTAGCGAGCGAGGGTGTGAGGCTGCCTTACTCGCCGGGGTAGACCAGACCGATCTGCGCGCGCATCTCGTCGAGGGTCTCCATGATCTGCACCGACTCGGCGGTGCTGAGCAGCTCGCTGGTGATCAGTCCGGCGGCCACGAGCCGCTCGGCCTCGGTGGCCTGGAAGTGCATGCCCCGCCCGGCGAACTCCGGCGTGTCATAGGTCTCGACGACCTCGTTGTTGCTGTCGTACACGCGGAATGAGGTGGGCGAGTACCAGACCTCGTCGATGTCGATGCGCCCAGCGGTGCCGAGGATGCTCGCGGTGTTCGGTCCCTTGGTGTCGCTAGCGGAGTGCAGCGTTGCGATCTGCCCGCCCGGGTAGCGGAACACGCTGGCGATCTGCGCATCCACCCCGGTGTCCTTGAACGTGGCCGCGGCCAGGATCTTCTCCGGCTGCCCGAACAGCGCCGACGCGAACGACACCGGGTAGATGCCGAGGTCGAGCAGCGCGCCGCCGCCCAGCGGCAACGAGTTGATGCGGTGCGCGGGGTCGTCAGGCAGGTCCTGGGTGTGGTCGGCGAGCAGCGTGTGCACGTCGCCGAGCGCGTTGGCGGCGAGCAGTTCGCGAATACGCGCCATATGCGGCAGGAACCGGGTCCACATGGCCTCGAGCAGCAGCAGGTTCTTGCTCTCGGCGAGCGCCACCAGGGTGCGCGCTTCGGCGGCGTTCAGGGTGATCGGCTTCTCCACGAGCACGTGCTTGCCGGCCTCGAGGGCGAGGGCGGCGTTGGCCGCGTGGAACGGGTGCGGGGTGGACACGTAGACGATGTCCACCTCCGGGTCCGCCACGAGCGCCTCATAGGAGGGGTGCGCGGTGGGGATGCCGAATTCGGCGGCGAACGCATCCGCCGACGCCTGGCTGCGGGAGCCGACGGCCTGCACCGTGAACCTGTTCTTCACGAGGTCGCCGGCGAATTGGTGGGCGATTCCGCCCGTGGCCAGGATTCCCCAGCGGAGTGCTTCAGTCATGCTGCGAGCCTAGCGAATCGGCCCGGCCGCTCCCCGATTGGCGTGTTATTGTGCCGTTCATGAGCGAAAAATCCTTCGACGAGAACCGGCACGATCAGCTCACCACCGCGCCCAAGGCGAGCGAAGCGGATGCCGCGCCGCGGGTGACCGTGGAGGAGAGGTCCGACGGAATCAAGCGCATCGACGTGGCCGAAACGGCCGCCGTGTGCCCCGGCAACCCCGAGTAGGTCGCGGCAGCCGGCCGCTCACCAACCTGGGCACCGCACCTTCGGTGGTCGAGCCTGTCGAGACCACCGCACCATCGTCGGTCGAGTCTGTCGAGACCACCGCACCATCGTCGGTCGAGTCTGTCGAGACCACGGCACCATCGTCGGTCGAGTCTGTCGAGACCACGGAGGCCGGTCTCCTCCGAGGAGCGGGTCCGCCAGCTGGTTTCGCCAGGCTCAACCAGCGAGTTGCGGCGTCCCGGATGCGTCATCTGCCGTTTGCCGAGCCGTCACCGGCCGCGCGTACGCTGACCCCCGTGAGCGAGAATCTGCTTCTCCCCCGGCGCACGGCTCAGCACCAGCGAGTCGTGCCGAGTCCCGTCTCCCCCACGCGGCCGGCGACCCCGCCCCCGCCCGACTTCTGCGCCCGCAACTCCCCCACCGACCTGCTATTTCGTGCGCTCTGGCAGCTGGTGGGCCTCTACGTCTTCGTGGTCCTGGTGGTCAAGGACCGCCGCTTGCCCCGCTGACCCGTCAGCCTCACCGGTTGATCTGCGCGAGCACCCGGTCGGCGAGGGCGCGGTAGCCCGCATCCGTCACGTGCACCCGGTCGGGCGCGATCATCGCCTCCTCGATCAACACCGGTTCGATCAGGCTCACGTACTCCGCACCGACGCGCTCGGCGGCGGCCCGCACCCAGCCGTCCAGCTCCACGATTAGCGCCGTCGGCGCTTCGGCGGTCGACGGGCCCACGGCGATCATGCGAGCAGTCGGCAACCCCTGGCGGATGCCGTCGAAGGTCGCGTCGACCGCCGCCCGCACCTGATCGGGGCTGCCGGCCAGCGCCCAGCGGTCGTTCTGGCCACCGGCGACCACGACGATATCGGGGGCGGCGGCGATCACGCCCGGCACCCTCTCCACGTAGGTGGGGCAGTAGTCCAGGCCGCAAGCGTGCAGGTCCGCGGGGGTGACATAACCGGTGCCGCCCAGGCCCTGGTTCACCTCGGTCCACCCGGCGTCCGCGGCCACCAGCGAGGACCAGCGCCGCTCAACCGGAACCGCACCATAGCCCTGCGTGTAGGAGTCGCCCAGGAAGACGGCCACCGGGGCCGGCGCCGGGGCCGGGGCGGTCGGTTCGGCGGCGTCGCCGGGCTCCGCGGGATCCGTGGGCGGAGCCGTCGGCGCCGGTTCCGCGGCGGCCGGGGCAGGGTGGGCACCAACGACGAGGTGGATGCCGCCCCGAAGCCGGTCAGGGCCACCCCGACCGCGGCCGTGCCGCCGAGAACCACCAGCAGCCCTGCGCCCAGCAGCAGCATCTTGTGCCGGCGGGTCGCCCCGGCCGGTTTCGCGGAGACAAGCCGGCCGTTCGTCGGCGCGCCCGGATCGTTCGTCGGTGTGCGCGGGTCGGCCATCTCCCCAGCCTAGGAGGCGACGGCGAGCGCGCTCATCCCGCGAACCGTGAGCAAAGCACCAAAAAAGCCCCGGGACGCGTGCTTAACTCACAGTTCGCGAAGGGGAAAGAGCGAGAGACGGCCCTCGCCACAACTCCGGCTGCAACCCGGAACACGCCCCACCCCATCCGCGAACCGTGAGCAAAGCACCTAAAACGGGCCCGGACGCGTGCTTAAGTCACAGTTCGCGAAAGGGGATGCGGCTTGTGGCGCCACTCCAGACCTAGGAGCGGGGCTTGAGCTCGTCGGTGATGTCGGCGACCGTGGCGTCGTAGGCGGTGATCAGGGCGTCCGCGTCGACGAACGCCGAGTAGCCGTGCTCCCCGCGCCCATCGCCACGCGGATGCCGCGCATCCGCTCGTCGGCGTACACCGGCCAGGCGGTGCTGCTGCCCAGCGGGGTGATGGTGCCGCGCGAGTATCCGGTGGCGGCCAGGGCCAGATCCTCGTGCGGCAAGGAGAGCTTGTTCACGCCCACGAGACCACGCAGCTTGGCCCAGCTGATCTGCCGGTCGCCGGGCACGAGCACGAAGATGTAGTCCCCGTCGTGCCGCTTCACCACGAGGGACTTCACGATGCCGGCCGGGTCGATCCCCAGCAGCCGGGCCGCACTCTCAAGGCTGTCGGCCGCGGGCCGCTCGACGATGTCGATCTCGAGCCCGCGCGCTCGCGCATCCGATTCGACCCGTTCGCGCCCAGTTTCAGCCATACCTGAGTCAACCATGCGCGCGAGCGCCGGTGCCAGCGAAGCGCGCGGATGCTCGCGACCCAGGTTCCGTCTCGCGGCGCAGGATGCGTCTCGCGGCGCAGGATGCGTCTCGCGGCGCACGCTAAACCCCGCGCAAACCTGCGCCGCGACGATAAACCTGCGCCACGACGATCTCCGGGCACCGTGGGCCGCTCGGCTGAAGGGCAACCGGCACCAGACCAGCGAGGTCGCTCCGTTCAGCCGAAGATCGCCCAGCCGTGCGGCGGCACCGTGACCCCGGCCGGGCCCGCGTGGGCCGTGCCGGCCAGCGGCGGGGTCGCATCTGTGTCGACCGGCAGGGCCTCGTCGCTCAGGTTGAGCGCCACGACCAGGCGACGGCTGCCGTCGGTCACCTCGAACACGTACCCAGTGTTCGTGAGGGTGAGCGGCCGGCTCGTGGCCGTGTGCAGCCACGGATGCCGCCGGCGCAGTCCGATCAGCTCCTGGTGCCGCACGAACGTGGCAGCACCCGCCGGGTCGAGGCCGGCGGGGCTCTCCGGGTAAGCAGGCCGGATCGCGTCATCGCCGCCGGCGCGCTCCTCTTTCACGGCCTGCAGGCCCCGTTCGTCGCCGTAGTAGATGGCCGGGGTCCCGCCCAGAGTGAGTAGCAGTACGAGGGCATGCGCGTGGTGGCGCGCGTCGGGGATCTGGCTGGCCAGCCGGGTCACGTCGTGGTTGCCCACGAACGTGTACGGCACGAAGGCACCCAGGAACGCGTTGTGCCGGGTGAGCGCCCAGTCCAGCTCGAAGAAGTTGCCCTCGGCCAGGCTGTGCCAGATCGCCTGCCACAGTTCGTACTGGGTCACGGCGTCGACCCCGGATGCGGCGACGAACGCGGCGTAGTCGCCGTGCAGCACCTCGCCCATCACGTACACCTCCGGGTGGTGCTCGCGCACCCGCGGGAGCACGCCCGCCCAGAACTCCGCGGGCAGCGCGTAGGCGGCGTCGAGGCGCCAAGCGTCGACACCCCGGTCAAGCCAGTGCGTCATCACGCCGGTGACGAGGTCGGCGACGGCGGGGTCGTCGTGGTTAAGGGTCACCAGGGCGTCGTGCCCTTCGAACGCCACCAGGTCGCCTGCGGGCGTGCGCCGGAACAGGGAGTTCTCGGCCGCGGCCGGGTCGGCGAGCGCGGTGACCAGCGGCCCGAACTCGCGGCCCACGTGGTTGAAGACCCCGTCGAGCATCACCCGAATGCCGCGGCGGTGCGCCTCGGCGACGAGGTAGTCGAGATCGGCGGTGTCGCCGAGCCGGGGATCCACCTCGAGGTAGTCGGTGGTGTCGTATCCGTGCGTGCGGGAGGTGAACACCGGGCCGAGGGCCAGGCCGTTGGCGCCGAGCTCGAGCAGATAGTCCAACCAGGGCACGAGCATCCGCAGCCGGTGCGTCGGCCGGCGGTCGACGCCGGCGACGTCCGCTCCGACGAAGCCGAGCGGGTACACGTGCCACCAGATTACGTGTTCGGTCCAGTCAGGCACGTCTCGACCCTACCCCGGGGCAGACGGCAAGCGGGAAGGATCGCACGCATGAAAAAAGGACCGGAGCCGTGAGGCTTCGGTCCGTGTTGGGGCCGCCTATCAGAATCGAACTGATGACCTATTCATTACGAGTGAATCGCTCTACCAACTGAGCTAAGGCGGCGTGAGACCGAATTCTTCCTTGCGCAAGAACGCTCGGCGACACAGCATCCAAGCTTAGTCGGTCGGAGAGGTCACCGTGTACAGCTCGCGGAACGATTTGGCCACCCACGCCGAGAGGGGCTGCAATCGTCCGCTTCCGCCCAACACCGCCAGGCGTGCCGGGTTGCCGCCATGGCCACCAGGGTGAATAGCAACGCCCGTTGCGATAACGCCTGCGGGTCCTGGGCGAGTCGGGGGTCGTCGGCCGCGAACCGGCGCTCCACGATCGCCTGCAGGCCGGCCTCGAAGTTGCGCAGGGTGGCCATCCGCATGGTGAACAGGTAGCTGTTCTCCTTCATCACCGCGCGGCGCAGTTCGTGGATTTCGCGGTCACCGTCGGTGTTCTGCAGGCTCTGAGCGAGGAGGGTGGCCAGGTCGGTGAGCACATCGCCGGGTCCGGCGGCCACGAAGGCCTCGATGTCGGAGTCGCAGGCCAGCTCCAGCTCGTCGCCGACCAGCGCGGAATCCTTGGACGCGAAGTAGTTGAAGAAGGTGCGCGGCGACACGTCGGCGTGCCGGCTGATCTCCTCGATGGTGACTTTGTCGATACCCCGCTCGGAACAGAGAGTGAGCACAGCCCGCTGGATTTCCCGGCGCGTGGCGAGGCGCTTGCGTTCCCGCAGACCCACTCCGTCAGCTTCCGTAGCCATGGCTCAATTGTTGCACGCGGCGCAAACGGCCCGCCCGGTGGGATGCCGGGCGGGAGCCGGTCAGCACGTCGGGTCGGTCGCGGGCACCGTGCCGTCGATGAGGTAGTTGTCCACGGCGTCGTTCACGCAGGAGTTCGACTTGTTGTACGCCGTGTGCCCCTCCCCCTCGTAGGTCACCAGCTGGCCGCTGTCCAGCTGGGCGGCGAGGTTCTGCGCCCACACGTACGGGGTGGCCGGGTCGTTGGTGGTGCCCACGACCAGGATCGGGGCGGCGCCGGTGGCGTGGATCTCCTGGCGTTCTCCGGTGAAGGTGTACGGCCAGGCCGCGCAGGAGATATCGCCGTAGGCCATGTACTTGCCGATGGTGGGGGCGATCTGCTCGATCTGGGCGGCCTCGGCCCGCATGCTGGCCGGGTCGGCGTTGTAGGCGTAGTCCACGCAGTTGATGGCCATGAACGCCTCGGTGGAGTTGTCCAGGTAGGTGCCGTCGGCGTTTCGGCCGTTGTAGGCATCCGCGAACTGCATGGCGCCGTCGGCGCTGCCCTGCAAGACGCCCTCGAACATGTCGCTGAGGTAGCTCCACGCTGTGGCCTGGTAGAGCGGGTAGATGATGGCGGTGAGCAGCGAGTTCGCGCCGAGTTGGCGACCGTCCGAAGCGGTGATGGGGCTGGCGTCGACCGAAGCGAGCAAGGCCGAGATGGTGGCCATGGCGTCGTCGACGGTGCCGTCGAACGGGCAGTCCTTACCGGCCAGGCAGTCGGTGAGGTAGGCCCGCAGCGCGCTCTCGAAGCCCTTGGCCTGGGTGCTGGTCACCTCGAAGTTGCTGGTGGACGGGTCCAGTGCGCCGTCGAGAACGAGGCGGCCGACCTTGTCGGGGTACAGCTCCGCGTAGGTGGCGCCGAGGAAGGTTCCGTAGGAGAAGCCCAGGTAGTTGAGCTGTTTGTCGCCGAGGACGGCGCGGAGCAGGTCGAGGTCGCGGGCTGCGCTCTTGGTGTCGACCTCGCCGAGCAAAGCGCCGGTCTTGTCCTGGCAGGCGGTCGCGAAGCCCGCGGCACTGGCCTCCTGCTCCTGAATCCAGGCGTCGCTGCCGCGTTCGGCGGTGGTGAGCCCGTACAGGTACTCGTCCATCTGCGCCGGGTCGTAACAGGCCACGGCCGAGGACCTGCCGACACCACGCGGGTCGAACCCGACGATGTCGAACCGGGCCTGCAGCGCGGCATCCGTCGCGTAGTCCACGGAGTCCTTGACGAAGTCGTAACCGGAGCCGCCTGGGCCGCCGGGGTTGACCAGCAGGGAGCCGATCCGGTTACCCGTGGCGGGGTGCCGCACCAGCGCCAGGTCGACTGACCCGGCGGCCGGGTCCTCCCAGTCCAGCGGAGCTGTCGCGGTGGTGCACTGCATGCCGTCCTCGCAGTCGGTCCACGCCAGCACCTGGCCGTAGAAGGGGGCGAGGTCGCCCTCCACGTTCTCCCCGGTGGGGGTGGAGGTCGACGGGGCCGGTTGCGGCAGGAACCATGGCACACAGCCGGTCAGTCCGAGCGTGAGCGCCACCGCGGCCGCCATGGTCGTGAATACGCGTGTGCGCTTGCTCACGGGTTCCCCTTCTTCGGTTCTTCGTCTGGAGTCGTCAACATCGGCGGGCAGCCGGGTCAGCGGCGGATCATCGAGACCAGCATGGCCTCGAGTGCCAGCGCCGGGGCCACATTCGCCTCGATGCGTTGCCGGGCCAGGGCGATGGCATCCATCGTGGCCACCGTCGCGGCCGGCGCGCAGGCGTTCGCGGCGCGGCGGAGTTCGGTCAGCAGTTCGAGGTTGATCAGGGTGTCGTCCCGGCCCAGCTGCACCATCATCACGTCCCGGTACAGCGAGGTGAGGTCCACCAGGATGCGGTCGATTCCATCCCGCAGGCTGCGGGTGGCGCGGCGCTTCTGATCGTCTTCGAGGGCCTTGATCTGGCCGCGCAGCGCGGGCGGCACCGACTGGCCCGGCTCCACGCCGAGTGAGCGCAGCACGCCCTCACGTTCGGTGGCGTCGCGCTCAAGGGTGATCGCCTTGGCGTCGTCGCCGGCGATGGCCAGCAGCCGGGCGGCGGCGTTGACCGCACTGGAGACACCGCTGAGACCGAGCGCCGCGCGGAGGGTTTCCTCCCGGCGGGCCCGGGCCTCGGCGTTGGTCGCCAACCGCAGGGCCATACCGATGTGGCTCTGGGCTTCCCGAGCCGCCCGTTCGGCGATCGTCGGGTCCACGCCGGTGCGGCGGATGAGCAGGGTCGCCACGTCGGCGATGCTCGGCACCCGCAGGCGCACGGTGCGCACCCGGGAGCGGATCGTGGGCAGCAGGTCGGCCTCGCTGGGGGCGCAGAGGATCCACACCGTGCGCTCCGGCGGCTCCTCGAGCGCCTTGAGTAGCACGTTGGAGGTGCGCTCGACCATGCGGTCGGCGTCTTCGACGACGACGACCCGGTAGCGGCCCACCGACGGAGAGTACTGAGACCGGGCCACGGCCTCTTTGACGGATTCCATCTTGATGATGACGCCCTCGGTGCTGAGCACGGTGAGGTCGGGGTGAGTGCGCGCGTCGACCAGCCGGCCGGTGGAGGTGTCCCCCTGGGGCGTGCCGTCACTGAGCAGCGCGGTGGCGAACGCGAACGCCAGGTTGGAGCGCCCGGAGCCGGGCGGCCCGGTGATCAACCAAGCGTGGGTCATCGACGCCGAGGTGGTGGCGGACGCGGTGCTGACCGATGCGGTGTTCGCGGCAGCGGTGCCGGCTGCCGACGTGGCGTCCCGGCTGCCTGTAACGGCGCCGGTTGCGGCGGCATCCTCGTCACCGTCGGGGCGCTCCAGAGTGGCGACCGCTCCCGGGCGCTCTGCTGCCGCGCGGAAAATGGCGATCGCGTCTGCTTGACCCGTCAGGTCGTCCCACACTGCCATCCAACAAGGGTACCCGGCCCCGCCGACAAGCCGGTGCTTCCCGGCCGTGCTCCGACTCCGGATAGCCCTCACGTTCCCCGAGCGTCGGCTGGGTGCTGAGATGCCACTTCACGCCCCATGGATGCCCGCCAAACGGCCCCAACTGCCAACTCACGACCCTGCGTTGCGGTGAGGTGCCAGTTGGTGCCCTTTGGGCGCCCGCGACGGGGCGGCAACTGGCAACTCACCGAAGCGGACCCACTTGCAGGGCCAGCGGCAGGTCGGCGACAGCAGCGTCCATGCCACCGAGCCACCGAGTTGCCGCCAAGTCCCCTGCGGGAGCCCGGGAGGGGGGCGGGTCGCCGCATGTCGTGGCGGCCGCATCCGCCGACTTGCGGCACAGTGCCGCCTCGGCGCCCGGGACGGCTACTTTCGCCGCAACTCACGGGAGATCCCCCAGGCCGAGACGACCTCTACCCGGGCCCGGCTGCTACAGCAGGGTGGCGACGCGGGCCCGGATGCGTTCCGCGATCTCGTCGATCGGCGCTGCAGCATCCAGCACCAGGAACCGGTCGGGCTCAGCGGCGGCCAGGTCAAGGAAGGCCGCTCGTACCCGGGCGTGGAACTCGCCCTTCTCGGCCTCAAGCCGGTCGAAGACCTTGTTGTCGGCGTCGAGGCGACTCCGGGCGGCGGTCTCGTCGAGATCGAGCAGCAGGGTCAGGTGCGGCAGCAGACCCTCGACCGCCCAGAGTGAGAGGTCGCGCACCTCGGTGCCGCCGAGCACCCGGCCGGCACCCTGGTAGGCCACGGACGAATCGAGGTAGCGGTCCTGGATGACGATCTCACCCCGGGCGAGCGCCGGGCGCACCAGCGTGGCGATGTGCTGGGCCCGGTCGGCAGCGTAAAGCAGGGCTTCGGCGCGCGACGAAACCTCGCCACGGTGGTGCAGCACGATCTCGCGGATCTCCACACCCACCTCGGTGCCGCCGGGCTCGCGGGTGCGCACGACCGTGCGCCCCTGCGCCTGGAGCCAATCGGTGAGCAGCTGGGCCTGGGTGCTCTTGCCCGACCCGTCGCCACCCTCGAGGGTGATGAACAGGCCGGGCGTCACAGCATCCGTCACGACTGCGAAGCCTGGGCAGCCTTCGCGGCCGCGGTGGCCGCCCGAGTGGCCGCTGCCTTCGCGGCTGTCGCGGCTTTCTGCTCCGGCGTGCGTTCGGCGCGCGGTGAGGTACCGAGCGTCGCGGCCGAGGTACCGGTCTTCTTGGCCGGTGCGCGCTTGGCAGCCGTCGTGGTGGCGCTGCCGGCCTTCTTCACCGGAGCCTTCTTCACGGCGGGCTTCTTGGCGGGCGCCTTCTTCGCGGCCGCCTTCTTGGCCGGAGCCTTCTTCACCGCCGGTCCCTTGGCCCGCTTGTCGGCGAGCAGCTGCACGGCGCGCTCGTAGTCGACCTCTTCGATGCTCTCGGCCTTGGGGATGGTGGCGTTGGTGATGCCATCGGTCACGTAGGCGCCGAACCGGCCGTCCTTGATCTTGATGGCCTTGCCGCTCTCCGGATCGGGCTCTTCGAAGTCCTTGAGCGCGCTGGAGGCACGGCGGGCGCCGTACTTCGGCTGGTTGTACAGGTCGACGGCACCGGCGAGGTCGATCTCGAAGATCTGGTCTTCGCTGGTGAGTGAGCGGGTGTCGACGCCCTTCTTGAGGTACGGGCCGAACTTGCCGTTCTGCGCGAGGATCTCGGTCTGGGTCTCCGGGTCGATACCCACCACGCGCGGCAGGTTGAGCAGCGCCAGCGCGGTGTCGAGGTCGACCGTGGCCAGGTCCATCGACTTGAACAGCGACGCCGTGCGCGGCTTCACCGCGGCGGCGGCCTTCTTGGCCGGGGCCTTGCGCTTGGGCTTGGCGCCGGCAGCGGATGCGGCGGCCGTCGCCGTGGCGTCGGCCAGCTGGGTGACCTCGCCGGTGAGCGGGTCCACGGTCTCGCCGGGGCCGTCGGTGTCGGCCGGCGGCTCGAGCTCGGTCACGTAGGGGCCGAACCGGCCGTCCTTGGCGACGATCTCCTTGCCGTTGTCGGGGTTCACCCCGATGACGCGGTCGGTCACGACCGGGGCGTCGACGAGCTCACGGGCCTTGGCCGGGGTGAGTTCGTCGGGTGCCAGGTCCGGCGGGATGTTCACCCGGCGGGGAGTGGCATCCGGGCCCGCACTCGGGTCGACGACCTCGAGGTAGGGGCCGTACTTGCCGATGCGCAGGGTGATGTCGTCGACGATGTGGATCGAGTTGATCGACTTGGCGTCGATCTCACCGAGGTTGTCGACGACCTGACGGAGCCCGCGGTGTTTGTCGGAACCGAAGTAGAAGCTGGTCAGCCAGTCGACCCGGTCGGCGGTGCCGCCGGCGATGCGGTCGAGGTCGTCTTCCATCTCGGCGGTGAAGTCGTACTCCACCAGGTCGGAGAAGAACTCCTCGAGCAGGCGCACCACGGAGAAGGCGATCCAATTGGGCACCAGAGCCTGGCCGCGCGGGGTGACGTAGCCGCGGTCGGTGATGGTGGAGATGATCGACGCGTACGTGGACGGGCGGCCGATGCCGAGCTCTTCGAGCTTCTTCACCAGGCTGGCCTCGGTGTAGCGGGCGGCCGGGGTGGTCTCGTGGCCCTTGGCCTCCACCTCGACGAGGGTGAGGGACTGGCCCTCCTCCAGCGGCGGCAGCTTCGATTCGGTGGCGTCGGTGGACGCGTTGCGTTCCTCGTCCTTCGACTCCTCGTAGGCGAGCATGAAGCCGCGGAAGGTGATCACGGTGCCGCTGGCGGCGAACTCGGCCAGCGCCTCCGACGCGGCGGGGTGCGCGGCTTGGCCGGTGGGGCCCGCGGCGATGGTCACCGACGCGGTCGATCCGGTGGCATCCGCCATCTGGCTGGCGACGGTGCGCTTCCAGATCAGGTCGTAGAGCTTGAAGTCGTTGCCGCGCAGCGAGCTGGCCAGCGACGCCGGGGTGCGGAACGTGTCACCCGACGGGCGGATGGCCTCGTGCGCTTCCTGGGCGTTCTTGCTCTTGCCCTTGTACAGGCGCGGGCTCGCGGGCACGGTCTCGGCGCCATACAGCGACGCGGCCTGCTTGCGGGCGGCGGTGATCGCCTGCTGCGACAGCGACGGCGAGTCGGTACGCATGTAGGTGATGTAGCCGTTTTCGTAGAGCGACTGGGCCACGCTCATGGTCTGCCGGGCGGTGAAGCGCAGCTTCCGCGCGGCCTCCTGCTGCAGGGTGGAGGTGGTGAACGGCGCAGCGGGGCTGCGCCGGTACGGCTTGGAGGCCACCTTGGTGACCGTGATCGGCACACCGGGCACCTTGAGCGCGTCGGCGAGGGCGAGGGCGGATGCCTCGTCGAGGGTCGCAGCGACAACCTTCGGCTTGAGCTTGCCGGTGTCATCGAAGTCGCTGCCGGTAGCGATACGTTCGCCGCCGAGGCGCACGAGCTTGGCCTGGAAGCCGTTCTCAGCGGAGGCGCCCGGAGCGAGCTGGGCCAACAGATCCCAGTAGCCGGCGGAGACGAAGGCGAGGCGTTCGCGTTCGCGATCCACGACGAGGCGGGTGGCGGCGGACTGCACCCGGCCGGCGGACAGGCCGGGGCCCACCTTGCGCCAGAGCACGGGCGAGATCTCGTAGCCGTAGATACGGTCGAGGATGCGCCGGGTCTCCTGCGCATCCACCAGCGCGGTGTCGAGATCACGGGTGTTGTTGGTGGCCGCGATGATGGCGTCCTTGGTGATCTCGTGGAACACCATCCGCTTGACCGGAACCCTGGGCTGGAGAACCTGGAGGAGATGCCACGCGATGGCCTCGCCTTCGCGGTCCTCATCAGTTGCGAGGAGGAGTTCGTCGGCGTTCTTCAGAGCTCGTTTGAGGTCGCTGACCGTCTTCTTCTTGGCGTCGGAGACCACGTAGTACGGTTCGAAGCCGTTGTCGACGTCGACGGAGAACTTGCCCAGCGGGCCCTTCTTGAGCTCCGGCGGCAGATTCTTGGGCTCGATCAGGTCTCGAATGTGACCGACCGACGACAAAACCTCGTATCCGTCGCCCAGATAGGCGGCGATCGACTTCATCTTGGTCGGCGACTCGACAATGACCAGCTTCTTAGTGCCTGGCACCAGACTCCTCTTTATAGGTAACGGTCTGTGTAACGACCAAGCCACACCATACACACAGGAATCGGGTGTGCGCCTACCGAGACCGCGCTGGAGGGCTCCGAATCCCCTCCACGGTAGCTCGACTGTGGCCCGATGCAAGGCCTGGGCCGGGCGCCGCACATGTTCCCGGAAATGCGCTGGGGGCGTGCGGTGCCCGGCATGGCCCGAGCGCCGGATTCGGATTGGGGGGTTGCCTCCTGGGGGCCCAGACGGAGAATGGAGACATGGGTACAGCAACGCACGACACATATACGGCGAAACTCACCGATGGCCCGCTCGAGGGCAAGACCGTCACGACGGAATTTCTCGAATCCGGCGATCCCCGGCCCCGCATCGAGATTCCCTCGGACTCGCACGGCAAGCGCTACCTCTATGCCCGTGCCGCCGGGCTCGAGTTCGACTCCACCGAACACCCCGAACGTCCCACGGCCGTGGACTACCGCTATCTGGAGGCCGTTTTCGAGGCGTCTGGCTCCTCCGCCTCCTGAACCGGTGAGCGGATGCGCCCGCTCCGCGTCTTCCGTCGCCTCGCAAACGCTCTAGCGGTGCTCCAGCCATCGTCTAACCACGGGCGGGCGGCGGACCTGCTCGCGCGCGGGCGGATATCGGGAAGCCGCCGGCGCTTCTGGACACCATCACGGTGACCACGAGGCCGTCGACCGTGCAGGTCACCAGCCGCGCCGTGTTGAGGTCAGCTGCTCGCTGCGCCACCTCGCACGGCACCCCGGGCACCAGCCCGGCAGCCGTGTCCGCTCCGGCGAGCGCGGATGCGTCCGCCGCGGCGCGCACGGACTGGCCGATCGCCAGCAGGCCGAGAATCGGCAGCAGAAGCACGGTCACCGCCACGATCGCTCCCACCACGGCCACGGCGAGCACCGACCCCGAGCCGCGCTCCCCCGACGGCCGCACCCGCACGGCCGCTCCCGCCGAACCGGGCGGGCTCACGGGCCGCCCGCCAGAGCGCAGGAGCGCGCCCCGAAGGTGAGCCCCACGGTGGCGAACGGCCCGAACGCGCTCACGGCACGGAGCTGGGCGCAGACGAACTCGCCCTGATGCTGCACCGTGAGAGTGGCGTTCAGGCCCAGACCGGACACCAGCCCCGCCGCCGCACCAGACCCCTCCCCTCGGGCGAGCAACCGGGCCGTCGACCCTGCGGCATCCGCCAACCGCACCTGCTGACCGACCACCTGCACCGCGCCCAGGCAACAGCCCAGCAGCAGCAACACGGCCGGCAGCAGCGCGGCGAACTCGGCCGTGACACTGCCGCGCTGCGCGTCACCCCACCGTGAGCGCACTGCGCACCAACTCGGTGAGGATGCCGCGCACCTCGTCGCCGCGCAGGATCACGATGAGCAGCCCCGCGAAGCCGACCGCAGCCATGGTGGCGACGATGTACTCGGCGGTGGCGGCACCGCGGTCGTCCCGCAGCCGGCCAAGGGCCCGCTGGGTGTTCGAACGGATGGTGCGGGTGCGCACCAGGCCGTTCCCTACCCCGGTTCCCACGCTGGCGGTCGGAGGCTGGTGGCGAACACTGTGCACCTCCTCGGGCGGGGCCGGTTCGAGCTTCGGGCCGTTCCTGGTCGGACCGCTCCCGGTTGTGCGCGGATCGGTGGTGTCGAGGGTGTGGCGGGTGAGCATGATGGGTCTCCTTTCGCGTCAGAGACGCGGTGCGGTGGCACGAGTCCAGCCACTCTGTGTCGGCAGCACCGTGCGCACCATCGCTGTGGTCCCGTCAGTGCAAAGATCATCGACGCACCTACCTGTGGAGGAGTGCCGGATCGGCTCCAATAGGCATCACATGAGACGCTCGGTCATCGCCCGAAGGATGCCGCGGGTGCACTCATGCACGCACCCACTTCACGGCCTGGGCCAACGCTTTCCGAGCGAACCCTTCACCCGCTGCCATAGTGATCGGCGGGCCACGCGTGGCGTGTGAACGTCCGCCGTCGACTCCCAAGGTGAGGGGATTTCTGTTGCTGTGAGACCGTCGGCCTGTACTGTCTCGGCATTGTCGATCTCCCGCGCCAGTGCAGGGCCCTGGACCTCATCAGCCCGCAGACCCTCCCCGTTCATCACGACCCTGTCCGCCTCCTCGCGCATCCGAAGTGCCCGTTCGTCCGCCGCCGCCGCCGCCTTCTCCGCCGCGGCCTTCTCCGCCGTTGCCTTCTGCGCCGCCGCCCTCGCCGCATCCGCCGCGACCTGCTGCAGGTCGCTGGCGAGCACCCATACCTTTCTCCGGACGGTGCCATCGCCGAGCCGGACGTTCGCGTATTGCAGCGTGCGTTCGCCGCTGACGACCTCTCTGATGAAGCGCTGAAGGCCGACGCTTCCGGCGTATTTCAGGCCCTTGGTGTCGCGGTCGTTGCTGTACGTGACGAGCGAGCCGGAAACGAACAACCTCGTCGTCCGCCTCATCTCGGTGTCCTTGGGATGGTCCCAAGGTTTCTGGTTGACCAGACGGCTGTCAACCCGGCTGCCTCTCCCGCGCGGAGTGAGGTAAATCCCGCCGTGCTGCCTGATGCGGGCCTTGATGAGCGTGTCCAGCGCTTTGTCGTCCTGCGTCGTCAATCCCCGCGGGGGCTCGGGGAAGAACCACAGGGTGGTGTCGGCGCCCGCATGTGAACGATCCAGATTCCGTTTGTCGAACTTGGTGTCCCAACGCTGGTACTCGATTGCGATCTTGGAGTCGGGGAGGAAGACGTCTGCGTGAGTGGGCTGGTGTTCGATCACAGCGTCGTAGCCGAACTTGCGACAAACGAGAGCGATGCGCGATTTCATCCACAGATGCTCATCCGATTCCGGCCCACCGCCACCGGTCGGTCGGATCAACGGCACGTCATTGTGGGAGCAGGACACCGATCCAGGGTGGGTGGCGAGCCAACGAGTTTCATGATCATTTCTCTTGGCAATCAGGCGGGTTCCGCACCCATCCAACGGGCAGACCACCACGCAGGTGGGCTTCCTGTAGATCGCGTAAAAGTCGTCGTCGGTGTACATGCTGAGGAGTATCGATTCCCCGGGCTCTCCACCGCGCGAAGGCGGGTTCATCCATCTCCCCTGGATCTTCGCCACGGCGGGCTGGCTCCAGTCCTTTCGCGTGTGCTCCGGCACGTGCTCAGGCATCGCTCCCCCTCTGTGTCTGGTGACATCCCACCCTCTCGCTGACCACTGACGTTGATAAGGATTGTAGCCCGCAAACACCCCTCCCACGTATCCGCGAACCGTGAGTAAAGCCCCAGAAAACCCGGGATTTCGGTGCTTAAGTCACAGCTCGCGGGAGGGGGAGGGGGACGAGTCCGGTCGCGCGCCCGGCGCTCTGACGCGAAAACCTAGAACGCGGTGAGTGTGGAGGAGAGCACGCTAAGCAGGAGCGGCGCCACGCCCACGAGCATGAAGGCCGGCAGCACGCACACCCCGAGCGGGATCATCAGGGCTACGCCGAGCGATTCGCCGCGCTGCCGGCCGGCGCTGCGGGCATCCCGGCGGGCCTGGTCGGCCTCGCTGCGCAGCAGTTCACCGGCCGGGATGCCCGCTCTGGCCGAGAGTTCGAGCACCCGATCGATCACCGTGTCGGCCGCGATCTCCGTGTGGACCGGGCGCAGACCGAACCGTTCGGCGCTCTGCCGTGCCACGTCGCGGGCCCGGTCGATGGAGCTTCCTCCGGCCATCCCGATGGCGGTGAGGTCCAGCTCGAGACCGGGCGCCGTGAGCTGGGCCCCGGCGGAGGCGACCAGAGCCCGGTTCCACCGGGACGCACCCACCATGAGCAGCAAGCCCGCGGCGAGACACCCCAGGCCCGGGCCGGTGAAGAACAGGGTGTGCACGGTGTCGAAGCCCAGCAGTGCGCCGAACAGCAGCGCCACCAGCGGCAGGACCAGCACCATCCGGGCGGTGCCCCGGGGTCCGGTCAACGCCACCGTCAGGTCGCGGTGCAGCTGGCCCAGGTCACGGAACGCGCCGGCCAGGTCGCGCAGGCATCCGGCCAAGGGGGCACCGGCCTGCGTCGCGACCTCCCAGGCAGCGGCGAGTGCCCGCCAGGCATCCGCCGGCTGGGTGGGCAGTTGCTGCGCCTCGTGGGCGATCGCCTCGGACACGCTGTCGCCGGCGTGCGCCGCCCGTGCGGCCGCCAGCAGCACAGCGCGGGAGCCGGCGTCGGTCGGCGCCCGGCCGAACCACCGGCCAAACCACCCGACGGGTGTGCGGCCGGGCGGGCCGTGGCGCGGCGCGGCTCTCCGGCCGAGGGCGCGACGCATCAGGATGCTGCGGGATCGCCGCTCCGGCGGGTCGGCGCCGGCAGGTGGCACGAGGTAGTCCCACGCGGAGACCGGCGAGACTCCGGCCGCGAGCAGCACGGCCAGGCGTTCGGCGATCCGGGCGACCTCATCAATCGGGTTGGGCGCCGCCGCACGCCTGGTCATGCCTCCACCGCGCTCAGGCGTTCGGCTGCGTCAAGAACGAACCGGCCCACCTGGGCGAGCCGGCGGGTGCCGCCGCGGCGTTCGAGGTGTAGCACCAGGCCGATGGCGCTCACGGTCTGCCGCGCCACGGCGGCCGGACTCATCCCGGCGAGCGCGCCGAGCGCCTCGAGCCGGGCGGGCACGTCTCCCAGGGAGTTGGCGTGCAGGGTGCCAGCCCCACCGTCGTGCCCAGTGTTGAGGGCGCCGAGCAGCTCGCGGATCTCGGCGCCGCGGCACTCGCCGAGTACCAACCGGTCGGGCCTCATCCGCAGCGCTTCGCGCAGCAGGCTCTCCAGTCCGATCCGCCCGGCCCCTTCCAGGTTGGCCTGCCGCGACTCCAGGCCCACGACGTGCGGGTGATCGATGCGCAATTCGGCGACGTCTTCGATGGCCACAATGCGTTCGTCGGCCGGAGCCTCGGCCAGCAGGGCGGCCAGCAGGGTGGTCTTGCCGCTGCCGGCCGCTCCGGTGACGAGCAGGTTCTGTCGGTCGAGCACCGCGGCGCGCAGGCGGCCGAGTTGAGCGTCCGCAGCCTCACGGGCACCGAACATGCCGGCGGCGGCCAGGGCGTCGAGGCTGAGGCGGTGCGCCCGCGGTAGCCGGATGGAAAGCAAGGTACCCGTGCTCGAGACCGGCGGCAGCACGGCGTGCACCCGGATACCGTCAGCCAGCCGCACATCCACGCATGGGCTGGCTTCGTCGATATGGCGCCCGCCGAGCGCGATCAACCGCACGGCCAGGTCCCGGATGCCGCGCTCGTCGCTGTGCCAGTCCGGCGCGACCACCAGGCCGTGACCGGCGTCGAGCCAGAGGCCGGCCGCCCCGTTGATGAACAGATCGGTGACGGCACCATCGCGGGCGAAGGGTGCGAGCGGCCCGAGCACCGACACATCGGCGCGGGTTAGCACGGGCGGCATGGTGTCGCGGGCCGGGCTTGGCGCCGAATCGGCCACACCACGGGCGCGATCTGGCTGCGCGCCCGGCCTGTCACGGGCCGGGTCTCCCCCAGCCGCGGCGGGATGGGGGACCGTGCTGACGGTCACGGGGTTGGGCCGGCTCAGGTAGGAGGGTACGGCGACGAAGGGCTCTGGCATTCGTGCACCGTACGGCCTGGGGCGGCCGGCGGGAGGGGCCACAGCCACCGTTGTGCGGAGGCGTGCTCGGCACCCCACTGTGGAGGAGCGGCGCCCGGGCGGAGAGACACGTGTTGCCCGGCCGGACGACTGCGCCCGGCGTGCGGGGCTCAGAAGTCCGACCGGGCAACAGGTGTGCCTGGAGGGGGCCGATACAGCGGTGAAGCGGTACAGCTGGTCACGCAGGTGCACGACTCGCAGTGGGGCGCGCGAGCCGTGCGGGGGAAGGCGCGGGCATGTCGTTGAGAGACACGGGAGCGCCGTTAAAAAGAGGGGGGCGGCACCTATTGGGGGGAACAGGTGCCGCCTCGGCAGTGCGCTGATTGGGGGAACCAAACGCACCACAGGTCAAAACTTTCGTTCAGACAAGCTCAAGCATACTTGGGAAAACCAGATACGCAAGTCCCCTGGGTCCCCCTAAATGAGGACACGAAAAGAAAGCCACGTGAGAAGCGTTTTCCGAATGTATCCCGGGCAGAAATTCGGTCGTTCTTTCGCCGAGAAATGCTCTCGAGCGGGTCGCACGGGCCGTGTAGGGTTCAGGGATGAGGCCGCCGCGGCGCCTCGACACTGCCTGAACTCGCAAAGGAGCGAACCATCATGAGCGTGCAAATCGACCATCTTCTCCATGAGTCCCGCCGATTCCCGCCCTCTCCAGAGTTCGCCGCCCAATCGGTGGCCACTGAGGCTCTCTACGCGGATGCGGCAGCAGATCGGCTCGGTTTCTGGGCCGACCAGTCCCGCGAACTGGTGCACTGGCACAAGCCGTTCACCCGCACGCTGGACTGGACCAACCCACCGTTCGCGAAGTGGTTCGACGACGGCGAACTCAATGTGGCCTACAACTGCCTCGACCGGCATGTGCTCGCCGGCAACGGCGACCGGGTGGCGCTGCACTGGGAGGGCGAGCCGGGCGATTCCCGCTCGATCACCTATGCGCAGCTCACCGACGAGGTCAAGCGCGCCGCGAACGTGCTCCTCGGCCTCGGGGTGCGCGCCGGCGACCGGGTGGCCATCTACCTGCCGATGATCCCGGAAGCCGTCGTGGCGATGCTCGCCGTCGCCCGCATCGGCGCCGTGCACTCGGTGATCTTCGGCGGCTTCAGCGCCGAGAGCCTGCGCTCCCGCATCGACGACGCCGAGGCCGTGGTCGTGATCACTGCCGACGGCGGCTACCGAAAGGGCCGCGCCACCCCGCTCAAGCCCGCAGTGGACGCGGCCCTGGCCAGCAATGATTCGAGCGTGCACACCGTGCTCGTCGTAGAACGCACCGGCGGCGACGTGGAGTGGAACGACCGCGACAAGTGGTGGCACGAAGAACTCGCCGCCGTCGATGCCGAGCACGAGGCGCAGCCGTTCCCCGCCGAGAACCCGCTGTTCATCCTCTACACCTCCGGTACCACGGGCAAGCCCAAGGGAATCCTGCACACCAGCGGCGGCTATCTCACCCAGGTGGCCTTCACCCACAAGAACGTCTTCGACCTCAAGCCCGAGAAAGACGTCTTCTGGTGCACCGCCGACGTGGGCTGGATCACCGGCCACAGCTACGTGGTCTACGGGCCACTGGCCAACGGGGCCACCCAGGTGCTCTACGAGGGCACCCCCGACACCCCGCACCCCGGCCGCTGGTGGGAGATCATCGAGAAGTACCAGGTGAGCATCCTCTACACCGCGCCCACCGCCATCCGCACGTTCATGAAGATCGGTCGGCAGGAACCGCAGAAGTTCGACCTGACCAGCCTGCGCCTGCTCGGATCGGTGGGCGAACCGATCAACCCCGAGGCGTGGATGTGGTACCGCGAGGTGATCGGCAACCAGCTCACCCCGGTGGTCGACACCTGGTGGCAGACCGAGACCGGCGCGATCATGATCAGCGCCCTGCCCGGCATCACCGAGACCAAGCCGGGCGCGGCGCAGGTGGCGATCCCCGGCATCTCCATCGACGTGATCGGCGAAGACGGCCACCACGTCGGGCATGGCAACGGCGGCCTGCTCGTGGTCACCGAACCGTGGCCGTCGATGCTGCGCGGCATCTGGGGCGACCCGGAGCGCTTCATCGAGACGTACTGGGAGAAGTTTCAGGATGCGCCGAACGGCCCGCTGTACTTCGCCGGCGACGGCGCCCGGTTCGACCGCGACGGCGACATCTGGCTGCTCGGCCGGGTCGACGATGTGATGAACGTGTCGGGGCACCGGCTGTCCACGGCCGAGATCGAGTCGTCGCTGGTGGCGCACGCCATGGTCGCCGAGTCCGCGGTGGTGGGCGCGCACGACGAGACCACCGGGCAGGCGGTGGTTGCGTTCGTCATCATCAAGTACAGCCAGACGGATGCGGCGAGCCACGCCGACATCAGTGCGATCCTCCGCGCACATGTAACACTGCAGATCGGGGCGATCGCCCGGCCACGGGAGATCCACATCGTGAACGAGCTGCCGAAGACCCGCTCGGGCAAGATCATGCGGCGCCTGCTGCGCGACGTGGCCGAGGGCCGTGAGATCGGGGACACCACCACCCTCGCCGACACCTCGATTATGCAGATCATCACCGACAGCATGCGCTGACCCCTCGCGAGCCGTGAGTTAAGCACCGTCCCGGGCCCGGGAAGGTGCTTAGCTCACGGCTCGCGGGTGTGCTTGGAGGAAACGTTCACGAAGGGGCCCTAGCGTGAAGCGGATGTCTGCCGCCGAACCCCGCACCCGTCTCGTCGCCCTCGACGCCCTGCGTGGCGTCGCGGCCGTCGTCGTGCTCGTGCACCACGTGTCGATGACCGCTCCGTCAATCTCGGCCGCGTACTCGTCGAGCGCGAATGTGGCGATCTTCTCCACGGGCTGGTGGGCCACCCTCTCCCCCCTCAAGATCTTCTTCGCCGGGCCGGAGTTCGTGCTGGTGTTCTTCGTGCTCAGCGGCTTCGTGCTCGTGCTCGCCCCGCTGCGCCGCTGGCCGTGGATGCAGCCGGACGCCCATCCCGCTGCCGGCACCCAGATCCCGGTCGCGCCCCCGGCGCATTCGGCCGGCTACGACTGGTTGGCCTACTACCCCCGCCGGGTGATCCGGCTGGCAATCCCAGTACTCGTCTCCGTGGGGCTGGCCGCCGTGTGGATCGCCCTGGTTCCGAGAAGCGTCGACGCCAACGCCGGCGCCTGGATGGCGAAGCAGGGCGACGCCGGTCTCGGCATCGGCAATCTGCTGCGCGAAGCAAGCATCGTCGGCTACACGGGGCGCCCGGACGTCAATCCGCCGTTGTGGTCGCTGGCCTGGGAAATGTGGTTCTCACTGCTCCTCCCCATCGGCGTCATCCTGGCTGTGGCCACCCGACGGTGGACCTTGGCCTGGGTGGCCGTGCTGCTGGCCACCTCCACCATCGGGTACGTGCTGGGGATCGAGCCGCTGATGTATCTGCCCGCGTTCGGCTTGGGTGCGCTGCTCGCGGCCAACCACGGGTCGCTGTTGGCCCGCTCGACGCGGCTCGCCCGGCGACGCGGCGGCACGCTGGCATGGGCGGCCATCGCCATACTGGGGCCGGCGCTGCTCATCGGCTACTGGCTGGCGCGCCCGCTGCTCAGCGAGCCGTGGAACTCCCTGGCCCTGGCGCTCCGCGTTCCGGGCGCCGTTCTCATCGTTGCGACGGTGGCCCTCTGGTCGCCGGTGCAACGGCTGCTCAGCGGCCGGCTGCTCGGCTGGCTCGGCGCCATCAGCTTCAGCCTGTATCTCGTGCACTTCCCCGTGGTGGTCACCTTCGCCCAGCTCTTCGGCCCGGAGCACTGGTGGTGGGGTGCGCTCATCTCGGTGCCGCTGAGCCTGGTGCTCGCACAGCTGATGTACCGCTGGGTGGAACTGCCCGCGCAGGCGCTGGCCACCCGTGCCGGCGCCGCGTTCTCGGCCAGCCATCCGCGCCCCGAAGCCGCGACCGCCTCATAAACCCGGCGACACGTTGATCGAGCCTGTCGAGATCCCGATGAGTCTCGACAAGCTCGACCCACGATGCCCTGAAGTGGCGGGTTAGGCGAAGGAGACGATGAGCTCCACCTCGACGGGCGAGTCCAGCGGCAGCACGGCCACGCCCACGGCGGAGCGGGAGTGCACGCCGATGGTGCCGAAGATCTCGCCGAGCACGTCGGAGGCCCCGTTCACGACGCCGGGCTGGCCGGTGAAGTCGGGGGCGGATGCGACGAAACCGGTGACCTTGACCACCTGGGTGATGCGGTCGAGCGACCCGATCACGCTCTGGATGGCGGCGAGCGCGTTGAGCGCGCACTGTCGGGCGTACTCCTTGGCGTCCGCGGCCGGCACGAGGCCGTGGCCGTCGCCGACCTTGCCGGTGGCGGGCAGCGCGCCGGAGACCATCGGCAGCTGGCCGGAGGTGAACACCAGCGACCCGCTCACGACGGCGGGCACGTACGAGGCGACCGGCGGAACGACCGACGGCAGTTCGATTCCCAGCTCGGCCAGGCGAGCTTCTACCTGTGACATTGTCATGCTCCTTCTGCGCCGGCGACAGGGCGCTTGAGATAGGCGACGAGTCCACCCTCGGGGCCGGTGACGACCTGCACGAGCTCCCAGCCTTCCGATCCCCAGTTGTTGAGGATCGCGGCGGTGTTGTGGATCATCAGCGGGGTGGTGAGGTACTCCCAGGCAGTCATGCGGCTCCGATTCAGGCTGTTTTTCAGAATTGTCCCTTACGCTCAATTGTATGTCTGCCAAAAAACGTACGGTTAGTGGAGCGCTCGGCGGTCTCCTCGGCATTATCGGAATGAGCGCCGTCGCCGGTGTTCTGGTTACTGTCGCCGTGACCCCCGCCCTGGCCGTGACGGGCATGACCACCACCAACACGATCAACGTGTTCGAGAGTCTGCCCAACTACCTCCGGGTCGACCAGTTGTCCCAGAAGAGCACCATCTATGCGGTGCAGGACAACGGCGCCCCCTACGCTCTCGCCTCGTTCTACGACCAGAACCGCGTCGAGGTCCCCCTGGCGAGCATGAGCCAGTTCGTGCAGGATGCCGCGGTGTCCGGCGAGGACCCCCGCTTCTTCGAACACGGCGGAGTCGACCTGCAAGGCACCATTCGCGGCGCCCTGTCCACGGTCACCGGCGGCGGCACCCAGGGTGGTTCCTCTATCACCCAGCAGTACGTCAAGAACGTTCTCGTGCAGAAGTGCGAGGTCCTCACCGACCAGGACGAACTGGACGCCTGCTACGACGAGGCCACCGCCACCACTCCTGAGCGCAAGCTCAAGGAGATGCGTCTGGCCATCGGCGTGGAGAAGGAATACACCAAGCCGGAGATTCTGCAGGGCTACCTGAACATCACCCTGTTCGGTGGCAGCGTGTACGGCATCGAAGCCGCCTCCAGCTACTACTTCAATACCAGTGCGGCCAACCTCACGCTCTCGCAGTCGGCCAGCCTCATCGCCATCGTGAACAACCCGGAGAAGTTCCGCCTCGACCGGCCCGACAGCGAAACCAACGGTACCGCCACCGGCTACGCCGACAACAAGGAGCGCCGCGACTACATCCTCGGCGAGATGCTCAAGTACAAGAAGGTCAGCCAGGAAGACTACGACGCCGCCATCGCCGCGCCGATCGAACCCAGCATCACCGAGCCGAGCACCGGATGCCAGACCGCCGGTGGCAGCGCATACTTCTGTGACTACGTCACCCAGATCCTCAAGACCGACCCCACCTTCGGTGAAGACGAAGACACCCGCATGACGAACTTCCGTCGCGGCGGCTACGACATCTACACCACGCTCGACCTCGACCTGCAGCAGGCCGCCGAAGACACCATCTCCGAAAACGTGCCCGAGACCTTCGACGGCTGGGACATGGGTGCCGTCGCCACTAGCGTTCAGGTGGGTACCGGCCGGGTTCTCGCCATGGCGCAGAACAAGATCTACAGCCAGGACCCTGACGTCCTCAGCCAGGGCGCTCAGTACACGAGCATCAACTACAACACCGACAAGAACCAGGGCGGCTCCAGCGGTTTCCAGCCCGGCTCCACCTACAAGGTCTTCACCCTCGCCGAATGGCTGAAGGAAGGCCACGCGCTCAACGAACGGGTCGACTCGGCCCGCAAGGCAGACTGGGGCACCTTCCAGGACTACTGCAGCGGCCCGCAGACGTTCCCGGGCTACAACCCGAAGAATGACGCCGACGAGGCTGGCCGCAACTACAGCGCCCTGCAGTCGACCATCAACTCGATCAATACGGGCTTCATCGGCATGGCCAAGAAGCTCGACCTCTGCAAGATCCGCGACACCGCCGAATCCTTCGGCGTGCACCGTGCCGACGGTGACGAGCTCGAGAAGGGCGCCTCGTCGGTGCTCGGCACCAACGAGATCGCACCGCTGAGCATGGCGGTGGCCTTCGCCGGCATCGCCAACAAGGGCACCACCTGCTCCGCCGTCGTCATCGACCGCATCGTCGGCCCGGACGACACCGAGATCCCGCCGCCCGCCTCCACCTGCACTCAGTCGGTGGAGCCGTCGGTGGCCGCCGGCATGGCGTACGCCATGAAGCGCGTGCTCACGGAGGGCTCGGCAACGCAGTCCTACAATTCCACCTCCCCGCGGGTGCCCATGATCGGCAAGACCGGTACGACCGACGGCGCGAAGGACACCTGGATGAGCGGCGCGAGCACCAAGGTCGCCACCGTGGTTGGCGTCGTGACCGTCACCGGTGACGCCAACCAGCGTTCCAGTAAGAACAACTTCGAGAGCGGATCCGCCGCCACCGCCCGGCACCGCATGTGGCCGGACATCATGGGCGCCGCCAACGCCAAGTACGGTGGAGACGACTTCGACGAAGCCTCGAACAACGTCATCCAGGGCGCTCAGGTAACTGTGCCCGACGTGCGCGGTAAGTCGATGGCGGATGCCAAGAGTGCCATCGAGGGCGCCGGCTTCGAGTTCCTCGACGGCGGCGTGACCGACTCAGAGCTGCCGGCCGGCACCGTGGCGCGCACCGACCCCGGTAACGGGTCCAACGCCAGCGTGGGAGCCACCATCACGGTGTACTCCAGCAACGGCAACCAGGTTCTCATTCCCGACGTCGTGGGCCAGACCGCCGACCAGGCCAAGGCCACCCTGAACGGCTTCGGCGTGGTGACCAACGACCAGGCCGTCACCGACCCGACGCAGAACAACAAGGTGCTCTCGATGAGCCCGGCGGCCGGCACCCCCGGCACCAAGGGCGGAACCGTGACCATCGTGGTCGGCAAGATGGGGGCTGCGGGTTGAGCGCCGGACGCGCCATCGTCGCGTCGACCGCCGCCGTGACCGCGGCCGGTCTGGCCGCGTTCGCGTGGGGGTCCCTCGTCGAACGACGTCGGTTCACCCTGCGCGAGGTCACCGTTCCCGTGCTCGCGCCCGGCTCCGACCCGATCCGGGTGCTGCATCTCTCCGACCTGCACATGGCTCCGTGGCAGCGCGACAAACAGGACTGGGTGCGGGGCCTCGCGGCCCTCAAACCCGACCTCGTGGTCAACACGGGCGACAACCTGGGCCACGAAGACGGCATCGCCGGTGTGGAGTACGCACTGGAGCCGTTTGCGGGCGTCCCGGGCATCTTCGTGAACGGGTCGAACGATTTCTTCGGCCCGCAGCCGAAGAACCCGCTCAAGTACTTCGGCGGCCCGTCGATGCTGCGCCCCCGCCACATCGAGCTCGACACCGACGACCTGCACCGGGTCTTCGCTGAACTCGGCTGGATCGACCTGAACAACGCGGCGGATGCGCTCGACATCAACGGCACCCACCTCGAGTTCTTCGGCGTGGACGACCCGCACATCCGCCGGGACCGTCTCGACCTCATCACCGGCGCCATCGACGAGCTGCGCGGCAACGACCCGCTCACCGAGGAGACCTGGCCGGACCCCGAAGAGCCGACCGGCCCGCGCTCGACCCTCACCGTGGGAGTGGTGCACGCGCCCTACCAGCGCGTGCTCAACTCGTTTGTGAACCACGGCGCGCAGCTGATTTTGGCCGGTCACACCCATGGCGGACAGGTGTGCATACCCAAGTACGGCGCATTGGTAACCAATTGTGATATTCCGCGCCGCCAGGTGAAGGGCCTGAGCCTGTGGAACGTGGGCCTGCGCACCTCGTACCTCAATGTTTCGGCGGGACTGGGCACCTCGATCTACGCTCCGGTGCGCTTCGCGTGCCCGCCCGAGGCGACCCTGCTCACCCTCACCGCCGCGTAATTCCGCACCTCGACCCCCAAGCTGGGGCCACCCTCTGAAGGCGGGATCCAGCCGTTCTGGCATAGGCTCACGCTTATGGGGGAAAACAAACGTACATTCGGTGGCGCGCTCGGCGGGCTTCTCGGGTTGGTCGCAATGAGCGCGGTCGCCGGGTTGCTGGTCACCGTGGCCATCACGCCTGCACTGGCAATTTCGAGCATGGCCACCACGAGCACGATCAACGCCTTCGAGAACTTGCCCAACTACCTGGCGATCGAGGAACTCTCGCAGGTGAGCACGATCTACGCGGTGCAGAACGATGGCAACCCGTATCCGCTCGCGTCGTTCTACGACCAGAACCGCGTCGAGGTGGGCATCGAATCAATGAGCCCGTTCGTGCTCGATGCCGTCGTCGCCGGTGAAGACCCCCGGTTCCGCGAGCACGGCGGCGTGGACCTGCAGGGCACCATCCGCGGAGCACTGTCGACCCTCACCCCCAGTGGTGACGTGTCCGGTGGTTCCTCGGTCACCCAGCAGTATGTGAAAAACGTTCTCGTGCAGAAGTGCGAGATCATGACCGATCAGGCCAAGCTGGATGCCTGTTTCGACGACGCCACGAAGACCAGCCCGGAGCGCAAGCTCAAGGAGATGCGCCTGGCGATCGGTGTGGAGAAGCAGTACAGCAAGGACCAGATCCTGCAGGGCTACCTCAACATCACCGGCTTCGGCGGCACCGTGTACGGCATCGAATCCGCCGCCCGGTACTACTACAACGCCAGCGCAGCCACGCTCAACCTGCCCCAGGCGGCCAGCCTGATCGCCATCGTGAACAACCCGGAAAAGTTCCGCCTCGACCGGCCCGACAGCGAAACGAACGGCGCGGCTAACGGCTACGCCGCGAACAAGGACCGCCGGGACTACATCCTGCGCGAGATGCTCAAGTACGAGAAGATCAGCGCCGACGACTACACAGCCGCGGTCGCCAGCCCCATCGAGCCGCAGATCACCGAGCCCTCCACCGGTTGCCAGACCGCCGGCGGCGCTGGCTTCTTCTGCAACTACGTCACCCACGTGCTGCGCAGCGACCCCACCTTCGGCGCCGACGAAGATACCCGGATGCTCAACTTCCGTCGCGGCGGCTACCAGATCTACACCACCCTCGACCTTGACCTGCAGCTGGCGTCCGAGGACGCCATCAACGCCCAGATCCCCATGACGGCGTCCTGGGACGTCGGCGCCGTGGCCACGAGCGTGCAGGTGGGCACCGGCCGGGTGATCGCGATGGCTCAGAACAAGAAGTACACCCAGCTGGAGGAAGCCCCCGGCCCGGAGTACACCGGCATCAACTACAACACCAACTACACCGAGGGCGGCTCGACCGGCTTCCAGCCTGGCTCCACCTACAAGGTGTTCACCTTGGCCGAATGGCTCAAGGAAGGCCACGCGCTGGGCGAACGAGTCGACTCGGCCCGCAAGTCCAACTGGGGAACCTTCCAGGACTACTGCGACGGACCGCAGTCTGCCGGGTCATACAACCCTCGCAACGACGGCAACGAGGGTGGCACCAACTACACCGCCCTGCAGTCCACGATCGATTCCATCAACACCGGGTTCATGGGTATGGCCAAGCGCCTCGACCTGTGCAAGATCCGCGACATGGCCACCTCCTTCGGCGTGGTGCGGGCGGATGGCGACCCGCTCAGCAAGACCCCGTCGTCGGTGCTCGGCACCAACGAGGTGGCTCCCCTGAACATGGCCGTGGCCTTCGCGGGTATCGCCAACAAGGGCACCACCTGCTCCCCCATCGTGATCGACCGGATCGTCGGTGCCGATGGAACGGAGATCACCCCACCAGCGTCCACGTGCACCGAATCGGTGGAGCCGGCCGTCGCCGCCGGAATGGCCTATGCCATGCAACGGGTGATGAGCGAGGGGTCGGCCACGCAGTCCTACGGGAACACCTACCCGCGGGTGCCGATGATCGGTAAGACCGGTACGACCGACGATGCTCTCGCTACCTGGATGAGTGGAGCGAGCACCAAGGTCGCCACAGTCGTCGGAGTGGTGAACGTGACGGGCTTCCAGAACCAGCGCGACACCAAGTTCAATGGACTCCAGGTAGCCACGGCCCGACACCGCATCTGGCCGGTCATCATGAGCGCCGCCAATGAGAAATACGGCGGAGATGACTTCGAGGCTGCCTCCGGCAACGTCATCCGCGGCGCCCAGGTCTCCGTTCCCGACGTGCGTGGTCTGAGCATGGGCGATGCCAAGAGCAAGATCGAGAGCGCCGGTTTCGGTTTCGCCGACGGCGGCATCACCGACTCCGAGCTGCCCGCCGGCATGGTGGCCCGCACCGACCCGGCCGGCGGCGGTTCCGCCAGCATCGGATCCATCATCACCGCGTACTCCAGCAACGGCTCCCAGGTGCTGCTGCCCAACGTGGTGGGCCAGACACTGGATCAGGCCAAGGGATCGCTGAGCGGCTTCGGCGTGCAGGTTCTCGAAGACACGGTCACCGACCCCGCCCAGGTGGGCCGGGTCACGGTGATGAACCCGGTGGCGGGCTCCCCCGCCATTCCGGGCGGAACCGTGATCGTGGTCGTGGGCAAGCAGTAACAAGGTCTCGCCAGGCTCGACCACCGTACTCACGGTGGTTGAGCCCGGCGAAACGGGCTGGTCGAAACCCCCCGAGCCGATGGGGTTATACTTGACGAGGCCTACAGGGCCATCGGGGTATGGCGCAGCTTGGTAGCGCGCGTCGTTCGGGACGACGAGGTCGCAGGTTCAAATCCTGTTACCCCGACAGAAGAAACCCCCACTCTTGCGAGTGGGGGTTTTTCTGTTCCTCTGCGCCCGGAAGGCCCTCATGTCTGACTCCCCCCTCGCGTCGCCGGCTCCCGCCGTCTCCCGCCGTGCCTGGCAGGCGCTCATCGTGCTGCTCGCCGGCATGTTCATGGCTCTGCTCGACACCACAATCGTCAACGTGGCGCTGCCCAGCATCCAGACCAGCCTCACCGCGTCGGAGGCGACTCTCTCCTGGATCATCTCCGGATACGCGTTGGCCTTCGGCCTGGCGCTCATCCCGGCCGGCCGCATCGGTGACCGCATCGGCCACAAATGGGTCTTCTTCACCGGCCTGGCCCTCTTCACTGTGGCCAGCCTGGCGTGCGGTCTGGCTCAGAACGAGCTGCAGCTCATCGTGGCCCGGGTAGTGCAGGGACTCGCGGGCGGCATGTTCGTGCCCGCGGTCACGGCCGTCATCCAGCTGATGTTCCCGCCGCGCTTCCGCGGCAAGGCCTTCGCCATCATGGGTTCGGTCATCGGCGTGTCCACCGCGCTCGGCCCGATCGTGGGCGGCCTGATCATCGAGGCCTTCGGCGTGGAGAACGGCTGGCGCCTGGTGTTCTGGGTAAACCTGCCCATTGGCATCGTCGCGCTCATCGCGGCCGCCATTCTGCTGCCCTCCGGAACCGGCACGGCCTCCGACCCGGGCGCCGCCGCGTCCTCCCGCATCGACTGGGTGGGCCTGCTGCTGGTCTCGGCCGGTCTTGTTGCACTGCTCGTGCCGCTCATCGAAGGCCAGGACCGCGGTTGGCCGGTCTGGACCTACCTCGTACTCGCCGCAGGCGCCCTGCTGATCGTGGCGTTTGGCGCCTGGGAGGTGCGGGTCAGCAAGGCCGGCCAGAGCCCGCTCGTGCCGCCCCACCTGTTCTCCCACCCGGCCTTCACCGGCGGCGTGATTCTGGCCCTGGTCTACTTCGCGGCCTTCACCAGCATCTTCTTCACCATCTCCATCCTCTGGCAGGCGGGTCTCGGTCACACCGCGCTCGAATCCGGGCTCGTCTCCATTCCGTTCGCGATCGGCTCGATCATCGCGTCCTCGCAGAGCAACAGGCTCACCCAGCGCCTGGGCCGCACCGTACTGGTGCTAGGCGTGGCCCTGGTCACCGTTGGACTCGTCTGGGTGTGGCTGGTGCTGCTGATCACCGACCCGGCCGACCTCACCAACTGGCTCCTGCTGCCGCCGCTGTTCATCGCGGGCCTGGGCAGTGGCGCGTTCATCGCCCCGAACGTGTCGTTCATCGTCGCCACCGTCGACCGTGCCGAGGCCGGTGCGGCCAGCGGCGTGGTGGGCGTCATGCAGCGCGTGGGCAGCGCCGCGGGCATCGCCGTCGTGGGCAGCGTGTTCTTCGGCACCCTGGTGGTGGCCGGCCCCGGCCCGGAGGCCCTGGCCACGGGATTCACCGACAGCGCCACCCTGGCGATGGCGGTCAGCGCCGCGCTCAGCGTGGTGGCCCTGCTCCTGGTGTTCCTGCTGCCCAAGCGCGTCGAGGTGCCCGGCCGCTGACTCCCCTTGGCCTCACAGCAGCGGCTCGCTAGTCTGGTCACTTGGTCCGTTGACGGTGATGTCCTCCCGCGATGAACCGTGCCGGAGGCCTCTCCCGTTCCGCAGGAGGGAGAGTCGCATGAGCACTGACAGCCGGCGCGCACCTCACGCCCTGCGGCGCGGCGCCCTTGTCCTCGCAGCTGCGTACCTGGTGGCTCTTGCTCTCATCGCATTTTGGCCCACCCCGGTGGACCGAGGTGCGCACCGCCCCATCACGACCGTCCTGGCCCACCTGCATGCGCACGGCGTGCCGACGTGGTTCAACTACGGGCTCGTGGAATTCACCGCCAACATTGCGTTGTTCGTGCCGGTCGGGCTGCTCGGTGTGATTCTTCTCGGCAGTGCACGATGGTGGATGGCCGTTCTGGCGGGCTTGGTCGCCAGCAGCGTCACCGAGCTGGGGCAGCTGGTCTTCCTACCCTCTCGCTACGCCACCGTCATGGATGTGATCGCCAACACCTCCGGGTCCCTGCTCGGTGCACTGCTGGCGCTGGTGCTGCTCGCCGCGATCGGCTCCCGCTCCCCCGCTCTCGTCTACAAGGCAGGATCACAGACGACGTGAGCGCGTAGGCTGGTCCTCCGGGACTCAGTGGTGGGCACCTCGGACCCGCCTCCTAGCTCTCCACCTCTCAGGGCCGCCATGAACCCTCTGCCGCCAACCTGACTGTGAGATTCCTCTGTGACCACGCGTGACGACACCGCACCGATCCGGCTTGGCCTTCTGGACACCCATGAACTACTGCTGGACGGCATGGGCGCGTGGATCGGACAGCACGCGCCGGACTTTGATTTGGTCCTCACCGCGACCACCTGGGCGGACTTCGTGCACCATCCCAACTTCCCTGCCGACCTGGTGGTCCTGGACGACCACATCGCCGGACCGGTGTCTATCGAAGCTCGGGTGCGCACGTGCAGGGCAGCCGGCGCCAACGTGGTCGTGGTCAGCAACGTCGACAGTTGGAAGGTTCACGACCGTGCCCGTCTCGCCGGGGCCACGGGCTACCTCACCAAGGATCTCTCGATGGCTCAATTCATGGAGGCGGCCCGCGCGGTCATGGGTCGCCCGTCACGCCTGGAGGCGCTGGAACCCCTTCCCGCACCCCCACGAGGTGCACAGCGGCCATTACCGCCCCTCCTGAGCCCTGGAGAAGTCACTGCCTTCCGTCTCTACTCGGCTGGCCACACCACCAGGAATGTGGCCGAGCACATGGGAGTGCAATACGAGACCGCCAAGACGTACCTCCGCCGGGTACGTGAGAAGTACGCCAAGGTCGGCAGGCCGGCCAGTCGGCGGGGGGATCTCATCCGCCGCGCTGCCGAAGACGGCTACCTGACCTAGTCAGCCCGCAACCTACTGCTGCGCCAGCGCTCCGACGGTATCCGCGCGGAAGGCGTCCTGTACCGAGGGGAGGGCCGTCCAGTCCAGGTTGACAATCGACTGACCATCGTCTGCTGTGCCCGTTCCGGCGGTGGGAATGGTGAAGAACGACACGTCGTCCGCCCGCACGTCACGCAGCTCCACGCCGAGAGCCACGAGGTCGGCGGAGGACAGCTTGTCGTCGATCGCCAGATGAGGCGTGACCGCCCCGATGACCGCCCCCATGCTGCCCGGGTCGGTCAGGGTGGACTTGTGCATCACACCGCTGAGCAGGGCCCGGATGAGCAACTGCTGGTTACGCACCCGCTGGAAGTCACCGTCGGTGAAGGCGTAGCGTTCCCGGGCAAAGGCCAGAGCCTCGGTGCCGTCGAGGTGTTGCACGCCCTGCGGGAAGACGTGGCCGGCGAGATGGTACGAGTCAAAGGCGATTGGGTTGTCGATGTCGACACCGCCGAGCGCATCCGTCACAGCCTTGAAACCGGCGAAGTCCACCACCGCCACATGGTCGATGCGCGCCCCGATCAGGCCCTCCACGGTCTGCACCGCCAACGGTACTCCGCCATACGACAGTGCCGCGTTCACCTTGGCCTCCCCATAACCGGGGATCTCGAGCCAGCTGTCGCGGGGTATCGACATCACTGACAGGCCGGCGCGGTCGGCGGGAATGTGCAGGATCACGATGGTGTCGGAGCGCTGCCCGCTGATGTTCGCGATCGAGCCGGTGCTGTCGCCGCGGGAGTCGGAGCCGAGCAGCAGGAAGTTCAGCGCCGTGGCCGCGGTTCCCGTGGAGACCGGCGGCCGGTCCACGCTCGCGGCCGGGAACGCATCCGGGATCTTCTCGACCGCATCGAAGCTGCGGGTGAGGTTGAAGACCGTGACACCCGCCACCGCGAACACCACCACGGCGACGACCCCGAAGACCAGGAACACGATGTGCCAGACCCGCCGGCGGGCGGGCGGCGCTTCATGTCGCACCGGGGCGGGTTGCACTGCGGGCACTGTGGGCATCGGGTTGCCTCCTGCGGAACAGTCGGGATGCGGTGCGCACACCATAGACCGCCGGTTCAGACCGGGCTAGTGTCCCCCTTTTCACCTACACCCGAACTGGGGGTCCTCATTCGGGGTGCATTTGAAGTCACCGTCCGTTAGGTTGGGCCGCATGGGAATCCGCCGACGGACTCGTCGGATTCGCCGCTGGTACCGACGGCACGAACACAGCGCGGGGATGCTAGCCGCCCGCGTGATCCTCGTCACTATCGCCGCGGTTGTGGTGGCCGCTCTGGCCCTCTACGCCATCCGCACCATGTGAACCCGGCCGAGGCCACGGGTGAATTCGCATCCCACACTGGGTATGCTCACGGAATGCGTCTTCAAGCCCCAGTCACCGTTCTCCTCGGCGCCATCCTTCTCGCAGGGTGCTCCGCCCCAGAGCCCGCGGTCACGGCAACCCCCACGGCGACGGCAACGCCGACGCCGACGGCACTTACGGAACCGCAGCTGCTCGACAAGCAGACCAAGACCATGGTGAACCTCTACAGCCAGGTTGTCTGTACCAACCTCGCCGAGCACCCCGACATCGACCTCAACGCCGCCGTCGACAAGGTGCTTGCTACCTACGCCACCGAGGGACTCTCCGAGGAATCACGCGTGGAACTGGCCCACCGCGTGCTCGAGCAGTCCGCGGCCAAGAACTGCCCTGATCAGAGCGCTCGAGTTACCGCAGACCTCAACGGCGAATAGTCCTACAGACAGTCATCCACCCAGTACTCCTCACATTCGTCGGAGCACCAGTAGCGTTCGCGATCGGCGATCGGCGATCCGCATTGGCGGCAACGTCGACCGCGACGCAGGAAGAGCGAGCGCGGTGATAGGGCAGTCAGGACATTGGGCATCGGGTTGCCTCCAGTCGTACAGTGTGTGCGTACATAAACACACGAGTACGAGCTGAAGGCAAGGCCTCAATATCGCAGCGACGTCCTAAGGGACGAGAGTGGGGATCAGGTCGTCCAGCACCGACGCCGTGTCTTCCCAATTCTCGACGGCAACGCAGTCGACACCGAGTGCCTTCACGGGATAGTCGTTGCCGTTTTCGTCGAGTCGATCCCCGATGAAGAGCATGTCTGCCAGCGGAATCCCGGTGAGTTCGGCCAGGCGGGTCATACCGTACGCCTTATCGATCCCCCGGCGGGTGATGTCCACGGATGTCGATCCGCCGGAGCGAACCTCCAGATCGGGCAGCAAAGCCTGAACAGCCTCCCGCAACGCCGTCTTCTTTGCACCGTCAGCATCCCACTTTGTCTTTGACGCTACGGGAGCCGCCTGGCCCAAGGCCGAAAAGGTGATTTGGGAGCCCCGGTCCTCAAGGATGGGCCCCCACGTCTCGGTCTCCCAATAGCCCAGCTCACGAGCCGTCGTCTCCACTGCGGCGAGGGCGCGTTGTTTCTGGTCATCGGTGAGGTTCTCGGCGTAGACCTGCTCCCAGTCCCCAGACTGGTGGCGGTAGTACTGAGTACCGCAGGTGGGCATGAGGTGCAAGCGCGCGAGTGCGCTGTCGTCAACCCCGGCCAGGTTATCGATGACCTGCATGGAGAACTGCGCGAACTGTCCGCCCGAGATGACGCACACCTCTGCCACCTCCAGCAGCCTCACCAGCAACGTCGCCATGCGCTGATCGATGGGTGACTTCGAGGGAGCCAGGGTGTCATCGAGGTCAAAAGCGACTAAGCGGGGGTCTTGCAATGCCATTTAGGGTCGGCCCAATCCGTAGTAGTTCCAGCCGGCGTCTCGCCATGCTGCCGCGTCCAGCGTATTGCGCCCGTCGATGATGGTGCGCGAATTCACGAGTCCGGCTGCCCAGACTGGGTCTATTGACTTGAATTCGGGCCACTCGGTGACGAGGACCACCGCGTCGGCACCGCGAAGAGTCTCCTCGATGTCTGTGGAATACGTGATCTGCGGGTGACGCAAACGTGAATTCTCAATGGCTTGGGGATCAGTTGCCATTACGTCAGAACCAAGGCCTCTCAGCTGCACGGCGACGTCCAGAGCTGGTGAGTCCCGCACGTCATCGGAGTGCGGCTTGAAGCTCAGCCCTAATACTGCGACCTTGGCGTTGTGCACGGAGCGGCCCAACGCAGCCACAGTGAGGTCGACAACACGCTGACGCCGCCGCAGGTTGATGGCGTCCACTTCTTTCAGGAAAGCAACCGACTCGCCACGACCAAGCTCTTCGGCTCGTGCGGTGAAGGCACGGATGTCTTTGGGAAGGCACCCTCCGCCGAACCCCACACCTGCGTTGAGAAATCGTCGACCGATGCGGCTGTCGTAGCCGATCGCGTCAGCGAGCTGGGTCACGTCTGCACCCGAAACCTCCGCGATTTCCGCCATCGCATTGATGAAGCTGATCTTGGTCGCGAGGAACGCGTTAGCGGCGACCTTGACGAGTTCAGCTGTGGCGTAATCAGTGACGACCAAAGGGGTCTCGGCCTCAATCGCGGTGGCGTAGACCTCGTTGAGCTGCGCAGTCGCCCGGCGCCCATCTTCCCCGGCCGCAACGCCGTACACCAAACGATCGGGGGCAATCGTGTCCTGCACGGCGAACCCCTCACGGAGGAATTCGGGGTTCCACGCCAATATGGCTCCGCTTCCGGACGAAGAAAGCACCTCAGCGAGGCGCGCAGCGGTACCGACGGGTACCGTACTCTTTCCGACGACCAGGTCGCCCTTCTGCAGGTGTGGTATCAGTGCGTGTAAAGCGGCGTCCACGAATCGCAGGTCTGCAGCGTTGCTGCCCGCCTTTTGCGGAGTGCCCACGGCGATGAAATGCACGGCTGAACCACGGGCATCCGCAATGTCCGCGCTAAAACGCAAACGACCGGATGCAAGTGCAGACGACAGCACCTCGGGAAGGCCAGGTTCGTAGAATGGCGTGATTCCCTCTGCAAGAGCCCGAATCTTGTCGACGTCCACGTCGATGCCGACGACCTCGTGGCCCAATTCGGCCATTGCCGAGGCGTGAACTGCGCCGAGATATCCGCAGCCGATAACTGAAATTTTCATTCGATTGCGCCCATGCATCAGAGCATACCGGGACAGTGCAACTTGCCTACTCAAGCGTCCGCGGAACACACAGAAGGCCCCGAACATAATGTTCGGGGCCTTCTGTTTTGCTGACTAGCTACCACACACAGTGTCGGAAGGTGGTGCCTCTAGCCTGTTGGGGCGATTATGCGTTGGCGCGCTGGCGGCGCACAACGGTCAGTGCGACCGTCAGCGCCACACCGAGCAGCAGTGCTCCGGCGGCACCCCAGATGGCGAGCATCGGTGCGTCGTAGCCAGTGCTGGCAAGTCCGCCGTTAGCGGACGAGCCTGAGCCTGCGGCGGAGTCTGCTGCAGCGAGGCTAATGGCTGCGGTGCCGACGGTACCAGAGGTCAGGCCGGTGGCGGTCGTTGTGTAGGTGCCCGTCGCGTCGGCCGGAAGCACAACGTTAACGCTGGCGGCGCCCGCACCCGTTGCTGACTTGGTGAGCGAGACCGTGGCGGCCTTGACGACAGAGAGGGTGGCGGTACCAGACCCGGTGACAGCGAACGAAACCGTTTCGCCGGGAGTGAAGGATCCGTCGGTGAAAGCAACGGCGACCGTTGCTCCCGGTGCGACGGTGCCAGAGACAACAACGTTGCTCTCCGGGACGTAGCCGGCAGCGTTAGCTGCGGCCGGAACTGCGAAGACTGCGAGAACCGCGAGTGCGATAGTCGCAAAGGTCTTTTTGCCATGGTGGTACCCCCTGCTGGATTTAGAACGTATTTGCCGACACTGGCGTGCCCCGAATGGGGCAGACCTCGAATGAGGCTTTTTCTAGACTAGGGCACGTTAACAGGCTATTTCCAGTTTTCTTGTTTCATTCCTGTGAATAACGGGTGTCATTTGTAGCTCCTGGGTCTTTTTTGCGGCGCTGCCGCCCAACCAGTTGAATCGAATGGTCGTGGTTTCGCCCGGCGCGAGTTCGATGGCGATTCCGCTTACCGGGTAGCCGCTATCTGTCGCCGGGTGGTAGCCGACAGGCACACCGTCCCGGGTAAGTCCGAGATTGTCCATATCGGGTGCGCCGTAGACCGACACGATCGTCTTGACGCTTCCTGGGGGCACGCCGAAGTTTCCTTCCGCGGTTACATATCCGGGCAGCGCCGTCGCGGCGTCTGCGGGCGCAGTGTTGGTGAGTATGACGTCAACCGCGTAATTGGGCCGACGGTCGTTACGGCATATCGTTTGCCCGACCGCCGTTTGCACGTCCAAAAAAGGTCCCATCTTGGCGCCCGTCGCGTCATTGAAGTAGAGCCCGAACCGCTCAGTGTCTGCACTACTGATCGGCAGCCCACCCGCCAGGGTGGTATCGGCCAGAATGCTCTGTTCCGTATCGTCCGCACTCCACACGAGAACACGATGTTCACTGCCCGCACGGGCCAGAGCCTGCACAAGCGTTAGGGGGTCGGCACTTCCACCGGCCACTGCGGCGAACACTGACCCTGCCGCTGACGCGAAGAACGCGTCCTGGTCATCAGTATCGGGGTAGCGCGCATATACATCTGACAACAGCAACTGCACGGCGTTTTCCGAAGACATGACATCGCCCGTCGGAAGCGTGATCGGACCCGTGGCCCGCAATAGGTAGCTGAGAGCGACCGGATCGATGGACAACACCCCGGCCACGTCCTGGCCGAATTGCAGGCGCCACATTTCTTGGGCGAGTTTCGCGGACTGGGTGAAGTCGGGCGTGAGATTCACGTCTTGGATGAAACGGCCCGTGATGTCACCGTAGATGCCGCGCGTCTCCGTGGGTAATTCCAGCACCGGTGAGTCAAAATGCTTAAATTCGGCGCTCGACACCTGTTGAGCCAGCGAGATTTGACCGCCGTCCGTGTGCAGCAGCGCGACCGCTCCGGAAATGCCACCTGTCGAACGCAGCTCTGCGGGGTTCTGGAACAGCACCAGGTAGTCGCGAGGGCCAGCGACCCCCAGGATTGAGGGCAGAAGGCGCACTGCGCGGTCCACGGAGTCGATGCTCAGAGCAGCACCGTCAACGACCTCGCGAAGTTGATTCACTGCGTCGCTGACCTGACCAATGCTGTTCGCAGAGTTGATCGCAGAAATATCCGTCTGGGCCGTCGACAAGGCTGACGCGGCCCGGGCCACACTGGGCTGGGCATCCACCATAGGCTGCACGTTGATAGCTCCGTCTGTCGGCTTGAACGCCTCGATATCGATGGATCCAGCAGCCTCTGTCAGCGGCGCGACCGCGCCCGTGGCGATGTTTTCCACGACTGCCGCCAGTTGGCGCACCGCCGACAGGTTCTGGCCGAGTGCGGGAATCACTTCGAATGCCCGCCAGATGGGGTCGCTGGTGAGGTCGGCGGCCCGCACTGCATGCTTCACCAGCTGATCCGCAGAGCCACCTGCCTCCGCACTCTGCCCTGCCACCACTTGGTCTTGCACAGCGCTCGCCAACGGAATTGCGCTCTCCAGTTCGCTCTTCGCCATCAACGCCCGCGAGCCCACCCAGGCAACCGCACCCAAGACAAGAATGACCGCGCTGCAGATGACCCACACAGCCACACGTCGCCTGCGCCGAACCGGTCGGGATCGCCGAGTGCGAGCGTGGGAATGTGACATTCTGGGTCCGTTCTGGTGTGCATCGGGTGCGAAGCTAGGTCAACGCTACCGTCCAGGTCTTCGAACCCGCCCACTGCAACCGCCCGACAGCGCAAACGGTATGCGCTTCGGCTATCGGCTGCTAGCTCAGCGCCGCGCGGGCTTTGAGCGGTTCCCACCAGGAGCGGCTGCCGCGGTACCACTGCACGACGTCGGCCAGGCCCTGGGCGAAGGGCGCCTCGGGAGAGTAGCCGAGTTCGGCCTGGATCTTCGAGATGTCCACGGAGTAGCGCAGGTCGTGGCCGAGGCGGTCGGCGACGCGGTCGACGTAGGACCAGTCCTTACCGGTGGCGTCGAGGAGCAGCTGGGTGAGCTCGACGTTGGTCAGCTCGGTGCCGCCGCCGATGTTGTAGATCTCGCCTGCGCGGCCGTTGACCAGAACCATGGCGATGGCGCGGGTGTGGTCGTCCACGTGCAGCCAGTCGCGGATGTTGTTGCCCTCGCCGTAGAGGGGAACGTGCAGGTCGTCGATGAGGTTGGTCACGAACAGCGGGATGACCTTCTCGGGGAAGTGGTACGGGCCGTAGTTGTTCGAGCAGCGGGTGATCGACACGTTCAGGCCGTGGGTGCGGTGGTAGCTGCGGGCGAGCAGGTCGCTTCCGGCCTTCGACGCGGAGTACGGGGAGTTGGGCTCGAGGGCGCGTTCTTCGTTCCAGGAGCCCTCGGCGATGGAGCCGTAGACCTCGTCGGTGGACACGTGCACGAACCGGGGCAGGTCGTTGCGCAGCGCCGCGTCGAGCAGCTGCTGGGTGCCGAGCACGTTGGTCTCGACGAAGATCGACGCGTCGCGGACGGAGCGGTCCACGTGGGACTCCGCAGCGAAGTGCACCACGGCGTCCAGGCCGGGGAAGAGAGTGTCGAGCAGGGCACCGTCACGGATGTCGCCCTGCACGAAGGAGTACCGGGGGGAGTCGGCCACGGGGGCCAGGTTCTCCAGGTTCCCGAAGTAGGTGAGGGCGTCGAGAACGACCACCTCAGCGCCTTCCAGGCCCGGGTAGGCGTCCTGCAGGGTGCGGCGAACAAAGTTCGAGCCGATGAAACCGGCGCCGCCGGTAACGAGGATCTTCAACTTGCGCCCTTCTTTAGTGGTAATTCGCCATTCGCAGGGGTGGACGACGATTCTGAAAGGCGGCGTTTGCACTCCTATTCCGCCAAACAGGTTTGGGGTACGCCGTCCATAATGCCGCAAGGGCATGTCCGTCCCAGAATCCAGAGTCAGGATCCGAGTCGCGCGGCGACCAGGGGCTGACGCTAGCATTCAGCTCATACTCACTCCCGATTTGCTTTCCTTCGGCTTCTAGACGCGAGGCGCCACATCGAAGCAGAACGCCCCCTACCCCGCATCGTGCCTGCGGGCGGCTGCGTCTCCTGCCCGATTGCCTTACGTCCTCGCAGCAGCATCAGCACGAGCACCATGGCTCTTAGGTCCGATCGCAGTTTTCGGCTCACGAGAATCAATATGGAGTATGACGCAAACAAGAAAACGGCAGTGAGAACGATGTGCGCAACCGAACTGCTTGGGTGAATCAAGTGGACGAGAATTCCCGTAGCGCTGCCAGCTAAGGCGCCAGCAGCAAGGACCCTCAATCCTGTGAAGAGGAGAAGCTTGACGTCTGATACACCCTGACGCGAAAGCCACCAGAGCGACAACGGCCAGGTAATGCACATGCCTGCCGCATAGCCGGCAGCGACGCCCTCTACGCCGAAAATGCTGCCAAGAGCAATCATCGCAATAACCACGGGCCGGGAGATTAGGGAAAACCTGAGGTGGGCACCAGTCAGCCCGCGTGCAAGAAAGACCCAGTAGGCCGGGTAACTCACAGCTTGCACGGCTCCGCCAATCGCCAGGATCTGCAATATAGGAGAGGACGCCGTCCATTGATCGCCCAGCACGATGCGAATCAAAGGTTCCGCCGCAACAATCACCGCCGCGAAGATAAAAGCCACAGAGTGGCCGAGTACGAGCTGCGCTCGAACTACGTAGGCCATGAATTCACTCGCGCTGTCCTGCAGCTTAGATAATACGGGCAGCGCGACATGCGTTATGGGCGAGAAAAACTGATTGAGAGGAGCCGAAAGAAGTTGGAACGCCCGGTTGTAGAGACCCAACGTGGTCGATCCGAAAGCGGCTCCTACGATAACACTGTCGATATTCGAGCTTGCGTAAACGAGCACCTGGGTGCCGGTCAAATTGCCGCCGTATCTGAGCAGGCCACCCATGTTCGCATGTCGTCGAGGCAGTCCCGGCCACCAGCTCGCCGACGCTACTCGCAATAGCGTCATGAAGAAACACTGAACAAGCTGCTGGACCACCAATGCCCAAAATCCGTAGCCCAGCAGAGCAGCTGAGACCGCGCCTGCGAATCCCAGCACCAGAGCCAATAGTTCGGTCCAAGCAAGACTAAAGAACCGAAGGTTCCGACCCAGTTCGGCTTGAAACTGAGTTTGAAAGCCATTCAGAAGAAAAGTCAGTGCCAGCCAACTGGTTATCGCCACCAACTCGGGCTTTCCGTAAAAGGCGCTGATCGGCTGAGCGACGCTAAATGTCGCCACGGCGAGGAAAGCGCCGAGTCCCAAATTGATCCAGAACAGATTCGACTTTTGGTGTCGCGACAATGTCCGGGCTTGCATTGCGGCGGACGACAGTCCCAGATCCCGAATTACATCACCGACACCGATCAAGGCCGTGACCATAGCAACAAGACCGAAATCCCGAGGGCTAAGTATCCTGCTCAACACTACGAGGTTGGCAATCTGCAGAACTAGTTTCACCCCTTGACCCAGGAGCGTAATTCCCCCACCCCTCGCCGCCTGTTGCCCTAGAGAGGCCAACTCAGCTCCTCCGAAGGGTCGCGATTGGACGTGATTCTCACGAGCGCAATCAAGGACCTAGACTCCTTCTCGCCGGCGCCCCGAGCGTGAACCCGGCTCGTGCTCACGCTCGACTCGCAGCCCTCAGGAGGCCCTCACTCAAGGCAGCGGCGTTCGTTGCGGCAACCTTCGCATCTCTCTCGAGGGCCGCGAATCGCTGCGACACAGTGGAAGGGAGGACTAGAGAATCAATCGTGATCGGGTCGAACGGCAATTCCATCGATGAAAAGTAATCTCGATACTTGAAAGGGTCTTCACCGCCGGTCGGGAGGACCATCTGAACAGGAGTTCCTAGAGAGTGAGCGAAGACCAGTCCATGGAGACTGGAAGAAGCCACAAACTGTGCGGACGCTATCTGTCGCGCCACGGCGATCGGTGATCGAGTTGGCTCGACTATCGAATAGCCGGATGACCTGGCAATCCGAATCTCTTGCCTTCCGGCCGCTGAAGCCCACGTACGAAAATGCGGAACAAATACTCGGTGGTTCAGCTTCTTACGCCTATCCGCTTTGGCTATGAACTCAGAAATCAAAAGGCCAGGGTCACCAAGAGTGGAATCTGGATGACCAATCGCGTCAGCTGTTAATGGTCCGCGGACGGCTAGAACGCGGGAAGTATCGAATGAGCTTAGTGACACACCGTTCAACGGGCCTCTTGCTCCAGTGCCCCAATACAACGCGTCAGATTGCGCTTCGATGGCTAGGTCTAGAACGGAACCGATTGCAACGACATCCGCGCTTCCCAAGGGTGCCCACTCCACTCGCCTACCCGTCGCATACTCCAACGCCATGGGCGAAAATTCATCACCGAAATTCTTCAAAAGCCGTCGGCTGGACACGGCAAGGCGCGCCCAGACACCCGGATTTGAACGAAGCTCTGGAACTAAGGCCCTGATGGACCGCGAAGGGGCCCACCAAAAGAGTTTTGTTGAGCGCATCGTTATTTACCTTTCATGGAAGTCTGCTTTGTTGCCTGTGCGAGGAACGTCAGGCCTGGTTCGCGCTCGAATGCCTGTTGGCCATTGGCCCGGCCCGCGCGCAGGCCGTTTTCGCTGGCCGCACTCGTTAAAACCGCCATTGCAAAAAACCACAATGGCAATATCGGCCCCGCGAGCATTCCCCACCCTGTGGTTCCGATCAGCAGAAGGCCGGGGATACTCGAAATCGCGGCGGCGGAAAACGCAGCATGCGGGCCCTTTTGTCCCAGGTGCACAACGGCCCGCAGGGCAGCCCACACCACGGGAACGAACAACAACACTGCTCCGATGAGGCCAAGTTCGACGACTCCCAACACGAAAGTGTTGTGAACTGGCCATCCGGTCGCCGTAAGCGCATCGTATGGACCCACGGCAGTGACGTATGAGTTCGGGCCCACCCCGGTCCAAAGGTGCGACGGTATCAGGTCGAGAGCAACTGCTAGAAGGCGGTCCCGCGACCCTCCCGTTGGGTCTTCTTCAAGTCGAGATAGCGCTGCCCCTCCGAACATCAGAACGGCCAATCCGGCCATTGCAGGAAGGACAAAGCGCCGCCCACGATCAAGCGCGGCGGGCTGCAGGACCGCCCAAGCTCCCATCAGCAGAATGGCACCGGCGAGTACCGCTCGCCCACCAGTAAGGCCCAGCGGAATCAGCGCGACAATCAAGCCAGCCTGCGAGGTCAGCCGGATCCGCCGATTGTCAGACTTGGTGAACGGAAGCAAAAGCGCCATCAGGAGAAAAAGCGTCTTGCCAAGGTTATTTGGGTGATTGAGCGAACCGCTAACTCTTCCGCCCACAAGCTCGGCTGTTTGCGCGTCGACGGAAGGCGCAAGCACGCCCACCCACTGAAGTACGCTCAGCGCAAACTGAATCACGATCGCACAGAAGATGACAGTCGTGAAGGCACCCGCGGTCCCACCTTGACCGACGACGAGTTTCCTCCCTACGAATCCACCAACGATCCAGCCACCTACTCCCAGCAGATACTGCCAAGTGCCCGCAACCTGCTCATTCGTGCCCGACCAGAGAAAGCACATGCCAACTATTAGGAAAACAACGAAAGGCAGGAACATCCATAGCGGCTGAGTCTTGCTCCCGCTGCCGTGACTAAACAAGGCGATCAGCAGAGCCAGACAGACTCCTGCTCCGTACGTGGAGATGTCTAAGCCAGGTCCCGCAACCCCAACATGGGGCGCACGCACAGTAGATGTGAGTACAACGGGGAAGATCGCCAGCGACCCTACAAGAACGACGACTATGGCTACGGCCGAGCCGAAACGTTGTGTGAAGAGTGCGAGGAAGACACAGGCCGGAATTAAAAGGACGGCTTCAGCCACGTCTTCTCCGCTCGCCCGGGCTGGTATTGGATCGGGACCGCAACCCCATGCCCGTGAGGTTGGAATGAGCCGATTCTGAATCGGCCCCTCTATGCGTACTTTTCATCTACCTGGAACTCTGTTCAATCCGGTGGTACAGCTGGCCTATAACATCCGCAAACTTCTCTTCACCAAAGCGACCTTCACACCACTGGAATGCAGATTTCACGGCCGCCTCACGCGCCGCCATGTTGGTGAGGCCAGAGATAATTCCATCTGCGAAGCCGTCGGCGTCATTCACGATAGAAACGTAGGAAGAAGCGTTGGATATTCCCTCAGCGCCCACTGTCGTCGAGACTACCGGAACACAATGCAGCATCGCGGTAATTGTCTTGAATTTCACGCCTGCTCCTCGGAAAAGAGGAGCGACAAACACATCAGCCTGCTTGAAATATGGCGACAAATCGTCCACATAGCCGGTGACCAGGACACCTTCACTAGATTCAGCCGCATCCACGAGCCAGGGCGGTGGTTTGGAACCAGCCAAGATCAGGGTCGCGTCCGGCACTTGTCGTCTGACTCTTTCCCACACCTCCTTAATTAGCCAGAGGGCGCCTTCGCTGTTCTCTGGCCTCCCAAATGCCCCAACAAAAAGCACACGACTGGCTGACGACGCCGGAGTCACCACGGCGCGAGTTTCAGTTCCCTCCACTCCCAGAGGCGGATTGATCACGGAGACGGTTGCACGCTCACAAACGGCCTTCACCAGGTCTCGGTCCTTATCACTGAGCACCACGATGTGATCTACCGACCTGAGCACTCGGGCCTCGGTTCGGTTCGATAGCCAGGCTCGCACTCGAGCCACCATCCGCCGAGATCTCTTCGGTTCGTGTTCAATCAGCCTTGCCCAGCGTTGCGAGTTGAGATCGTGCACGATCAAGACTTGCTTCGCCGTAGGCGCGATCCTGCGTACCCATCCTGCGAGAGAGGCACTCTCAATCCACTGGAACTCTACGACCGAAGCGGCCCTAAGGTGATTCTTCAGCACCCGACTACGGTGGGCCGCCAACTCGAAATCAGACCCCAATGTTGCACCTTTTAGAAAGCTCAGCGTCTTTCTGGCCGGCCTCATCCATTTGTGGGACAGGATGGTGCCCCCGAGCTTGAAAACTGAAACACTCTCAGGATCGTGGGTATCGCCCGGAGTGAGGTTGTGACCTTCGTCGGGGGCAAATAACGCGACCTCATAGTCGTGGAGTAGCGCCTGCAAGTGACGACGTAAAAGTTCACCACCTGCGTGGTCTATCCCGGAGTATGGGACAAACCACGAAATCGACACGAGCGATTTTCGTGTATCTCCGCGACCGTCCCATTCTTCCGTCGCTGAATTCAAGACGCACCACCACGTACCGGCTCGTGTACCGAGCGCGACACAGATATAGCAAGATGCCTCATCGCAGATCTCCAGACGCGCTGTGGCGTCGGACTCGATAGCGCATGAACCAACTGCCAAGGACGAGCTGGTCTTTGAGCCAACTCCGGCTCTCGCGTGTCCGCAGACGAAGGGGACTCATCAAGATGGCCAGGATCACCCTGACAAGGCCGCCCGTCCTAACGATTAGTCGTCCGACACCTAAAGACCCGCCACTCCAGTCAGCCCAAGATCGCAGAGGAGCATCCGCCAGTTCCATCATCCGGAGAGCACGCTGGCTCTTGAGGTTTGACTTTCGGCTTTCGCCCCCGAGGTGTGTCGCAACGAGATTGGACGCGACAACAACCCCTGACTTAAGTTGGTGGGATCGATAACAGATTTCTTGATCCTCCAAATACATCGGAAGCCGCTCATCCAGTCCATCTCCAAAGATGTCTGACCGAATTGCCATGAAAGCGCCGGAGGTGATGTCGACAGTGAGACGTCCTGAAGCACCCATTTCTTGACGTGATAAATTCCGGTCCCTCGTGCCCAAGAATTTGGCAGCTTTCGGTATGCCGATCACCTCAGCGAACAGTCTCCTCTTGTTCCACCTACGTCGCATGCTCCCGCGGTCGATCGTGTGCCCGTCCTCTCCCACAAGCAAAGGTGCGACAATTCCGTACCCTTCCCGGTCCTGAACGTCACAGAGGCTTGTGATGGTCGCAGAACTAGTCCGAACATCCGGGTTGAGCAGAATCACACGCTCCGGAGGGCCCCATGTCGATCTTGCTTCTGCAAACATCGCATTGACGGCTGGGGCAAACCCGGAATTAACATCGTTGAGGCGGACAAGCGTTCGCGGTGCTGCGAACGCGAGGTGCTTCTCGACAGCGCGAATCAGGGACTTGGATCCACTGTTTTCGACTATTGCGACTCGGCCGGCCCCGCTACTCAGCCAGTCCCCCAAGACATCCACAAGTTCATCGATGTGCGACTCGGAACGATACGTAACTACAACTAGTAGTGCATACGAATCATTGACTGACCCATCGGTGGTCTCGCCAGCCAGGGTCACTCAGACCACCTTGCGCAGTGGCGTTGAAGATTCGGTTGGGGCACATACCTTCGCATGCGTGAGTCAGCACGCGCGAAGTGAAGGTCATCTTCGGCCCCAAGCTCAATACCCGCCGTTGGAGTGAAGATATGGTCAGACAATTGAGGTCCCGCTTCCGCTTTCCGGCACATCTAAAGAAGAATCGGAATTCTCAGTTGTGAGGCTGACTCCGGCCTTTGAGAACGCACCAGTCAGGTTGTGCGCCCATGAGTCCGGGGACCAGTGTGTGGCTGCGAAATCCCTGGCGGCACGACTCTTCTGGATGCCTCCGGCCGGGTTTTTGATCATCTCCTCCATGACCGCGGCCCAGGCTGTGACGTCACCGGGTTCGACCAAGTAACCTCGCCCTTCCGCCAACTGATCAGAGATTCCTCCTACATCGGAGCCCGCGACTGGGACGTCCCGCGCAATTGCGTCGTAGACCACAAGGGGCTAACTTCGTGCCAAACAGACGGCACAAGAAGGCCCGCAGAGTCCTTAAGTTGCTCGCGCGTCTCATCGAGCGACAGCGCCCCGGTGAAACGAACAGGAGCCCCCAGTTCGGTCGCTAGAGCCTGGAGCGCCCCTCTATCGCGGCCGTCTCCCACAATGGTCACAGGTATGCGACTCAACGCCGATGCCCGAATGATGATGTCCGTACCCTTTTCCGGTACCAGACGTCCAATCATGACGAGATCTGCGTCCGATGGAGTTTCTCTTTCTGGTTCCAGCTCAACCGGGTGCGGAATGCGCAGAATTCGCGCAGGATCCACGCCCGCAGCGATAGCAGATCGGTCTTGCCATGAGTTAGTGGTCACAACGACCGCCGGAGCGAGATAGCTTCGCCTCAACCTCGTAGCGGTAGCCTCTAACGTAAGAGCTATACCCGCTATAGCGCTTCCAGACCAACAGCGCTCAACCACGGGAGCCCAGAGAAACCCTGATCGGTGATCAAGGCACTTCGTGCAAATCTTGTTGGTCCGCTCCGAAAACAGCCGATAGTTGGGACACGCGATTTTGTAGTCGTGAAGACTCAATACCGTGGGTATTCCGCGCTCCGCGAGGATGTTCAAGACCACTGTGCCGAGCTGGTGGTACGCATGGACAACGTACGCAGCTTCAATCTTGTGTTCATCAAGGAGGGCACGCAGCTTCGTCTTGGTCTCGCCAGAGATAGTCGAGCGTTCCACAGATTTGATCGCGCCTCGCGCAGATCGCATTCTGAAGTCCACCTCACTCGGGAAAAATGCCGAGTGAGGGGTCGGAAGGGTTTCACTTTCCTGCATGGCAAATGGGATCACCTCATGCCCGGAGTCAGCCAGCCACTTAGCGACCGCAAATGTGTGAGTCTCGACACCGCCCAGATTCCGCCAGTACTTGTTTATCACCAAGATCTTCATTGGACGTTCACCTTTCCGCTCGGTCGATTAGCTTCATCAGAGACTCGTTGTATCTTGCGCATATTCCACTCCACTGGTACTCCGCACTTGCACGCTTCACAACAAGCCCGCTGAGGTGCTCTTGACGAAGTGAATTCCTCATCAGCAGGTCGATCTCGCGCGTAATTGAGGCAGGCGTGGGCTCCGCAAACAGACCGCCGTCTTCCCCGAGGACCTCACGGTTGTACTCCGTATCTCGAGCCACCGTCGGCGCGCCGCAGGCCATAGCTTGCACCAGGGCGGGGTTCGTCCCTCCGACGCTATGACCGTGGAAGTAGACACCGGCATGCTGCCAAAGTGACATCAGCCGCACGTCATCGCTCACGTGACCAAGCCAGTGCACATTCGCTGAGGACGCCGCCAGAGCTCTCGCCTGATCGTCGAGTTGCCCGCCATACCCCCCCGAGCCAACGATGACAATCGGCCACGATTCCGCAAGGGTCCGAGCTGCAGCTAGAAATTCGGGAACGGTGTTCTCCGGGACAAAACGGGCGACCACAAGAATATAGCCGCGATGACTGAGTCCCTCTTCTATCGGCAGGAGCGCGGGGATATCCCCACCGTAAGGTATAAATTCGCCGCCTCTAGAAAACTCCCGGTCCCAACGACGAGCAATGGCTCGTGCGTCAAAAACCAAGCGATCTCCGAACCAAGCTGTCATCTTTGCGCCTGCCCGGAACATGAGCTTCGCGAAGCGGCCCCATTTGGCTCGGTCCCACTCAATTCCATCCACGTTCACAAGCGTTGGAATTCCCCGTGCTTTCAGAAGAGGCAGCCAGAAACCGTTGGCAACGTTCATTACGATCACGACGTCCGGCTTGCTTCGAACCACATCTAGACATGCAGTTAGCCCGTAGGAGAGGGTGCTCAACGACTTCGATTCGATTCCTGGGGTCACTCGTCTTTTGACGAGTGGTTCGCGGCTGGGATCATCGTCCTTCGTGGCACCGTGACGACCGTATACGATGACATCCCAACCCTCACGTACGAGAAACGGTGCCAACCTGCGCACCGCAGTTTCGAACCCGCCGTAATAGCTCGGATACCCCCTCGTGCCGACAATTGCCACCGTTTTCTTGACTTCCTGATCCTTGGCGGTCACTTACGTCGTCCCATCACTCTAAGTTTCTGCTCTTCCTATTTGCGCCGAAGATATTCGAATATCGCTGATGTTGAGTACCGTCCGATCATCATCATCAGTAGGCGCCCTCCTGTGCCATCACAGCCTTCGCGGTGCGCCACAGGATGGAGATGTCACCCGTGATGGACCAGTTCTCTACGTAATAGAGGTCCAGGCGGACTGTCTCGGCCCACGACAAGTTCGATCGACCACTTACCTGCCAGAGTCCAGTGATCCCCGGTTTAACAAGAAATCGGCGGTGCACGTGAGATTCGTATTCTGTGACTTCGCTTTCCAAAGAAGGACGAGGTCCGACGAGTGACATAGACCCGCCGAAGACATTGAAGAGCTGGGGTAGTTCGTCGAGGCTGTACCGGCGCAGGAATCTACCGATTGGAGTCACGCGGGGGTCATTCTTCATCTTGAACATCACGCGGTTGCCCTCATCACGTGCCTGGCTCTGCAACCCGCTCAGCTGAAGCTCAGCATCCACAACCATCGAGCGGAACTTGAGCATTCTGAAATGAGCCCCGTTGTGCCCTACTCGCTCTTGTCGGAAGAGGACAGAGCCAGGTGTGCTTAGACGAATTGACACCGCAATGAGCGCCAGAAGCGGCGAGAGAGCAAGAATCAGACCGCCGGCTCCAATGATGTCGAAGGTTCTTTTCGCGAACTGGCGCTTTCCTTCGTACCGAGGAGTCTCCACATGTATTAGCGGAAGTCCGGCAACGGGACGAGTGTGAATACGCGGCCCACCAATATCGATAAGGCTAGGCGCCACTACGAGGTGCTGGCGACCGGGTTCCAGTCCCCAGCTAAGTTCGCGCATTCGCTGCGGGGGAAGCTCATCACTGCTGCTGACCACGACGGTATCTGCTCCGACAGCGGCCATCGCGTCCTGAAGCTTGTCGATGTTCTCGAACACGGGGACCGTCGTGCCGGGCAGGTAATCGAGGCCGAAGCTTCCCGGAATACAAGCTCCCACAACCAGATAACCCGCTGCTGATTGCCTCGCCAGTTCACGTGCCAGGTGGATAACCGAGTCTTGGGAGCCCACGAGCAGCACTCTGGACGAAAACTTTCCATCCAGTCGCTGGGCGCCGAGCCACAGTCGCCAGATCCATCGAGAGAAAACGAGGACAACAAGTCCGAGGGGAAATGCAATGAGAATGTAACCGCGGGCGAAGTCGATCTGGAAGAGAAACGACACGATTGCGACGAGGCCGAATAGCCTAACTGTGCCGTCAGCGACTTGCCGGTACTCCTGGGGGCCAGTGCCTAATACGCGATATCCACGACTACCATAGATCCCCAACATCAGCATCCACGCCGTAATGATGGTGAGAGAAATGGCGGTATAACTAACAGCGACCTCGGTGAGGTTGCCACCAAAACGAACGTCCGCAGCGGCAATCCCAAACCAGAAGATTTGGACACCGAATACCACCCAGACCAGCACGAGAAGATCCGTGAGAACCAGTCGGGCAGCATACACATCGCGCCAGTTGCGTCCCTGACGTCTGGTGTTGGCCGTCGCTCCGCCTACCTGTGTCTTGCTCATGGTCCCCCGCGTTACACCTGGCTACTGCCAGGTCCTTCCCCAGTCGATGGATCGCTGAACTGAATCGCCAGCCCACACCCACACCGTGCCGCCCGCTTCAGAAATGGCCACGTTATCTTGCATAATCTCCGTTGGCAGATCAACAGCGAGACATCCTGTCTGCTGAACCGACTGCTGTTCAGTAGTCAGGACGGCAAGCTGCACTCCCTTGCAATCGGGGAGACCGACCGTCGCTACAATGTACCCCATTGGGGTTACGGCGATATTAACTGCGCCGGACACCTGAATGGGACTGGCCCAGGTTGTGCCGCTGTCGCCAGTGGTGAATACCTGGGTGTCATCGCATAGAACCGCAGCAGAGTCTTCTTCTTCGTCGGCGCGCGCCGCAAGTGCGACGACCGTAGAGCACGACGCAGCCTGCGTGCCCGCAGGCGAATGGACGATTGACCGGTCTGCTGGGTCGATGTACCACTCGCTGGCGAGCTGGCTCGGGTAGTCAGAGTAGTCCGCTCCTGCGACGAATGACCTCACGAACTGAGGTGTGCAGTCTGCGGCGGATAAACCCACCAGCTCCACGAGGGATTCAGTGACGACGTTGAGTTGCTGCAAGGCCGTGACCTGGACGTCGCTCGTAGCGTCGGTGGCCTGCCATGTGGCTCCCGCATCAGTGGAGATCTCCGGTGTGGCCGACGCCGTGGGACACTCCCCGGTAGTGGCCCTCCAGGCAGTGGTGGCGTCAAGGGCGGAGAGCAGTCGCGTGGATGGTATCGCGTTAGATACCGCGGCTTCGGCCGTCGGAGTGGGCGTTTGCTCGCTCGGGGTGAACGTGGGGATAGGCCGCGATGGCTCTGGAGCGGTGTCAGCGCCGCGGCCGCCCAATGCACAGATGATGAGGAGCACGTCGACGAGAATAAACGCAATGACGGCGAGATAGATCCAGCCGCGGCGGCGCGAGGCATCACGGGGTCTGTAGCGGGGTGGGCGGGGCATGGGGTTAGCGGCGACCCACCGCGGTGGCGAAGTCGTTGGTGATAGTCGTGACCGCAATATTCACAACACTGCCCACGCGCGCATATACCTCGGCGGACTGCCGGTAGGGGTCCTCAATGTCGTCGTCGTCGGGGTGGGTAGGGGGCGGGGAAAATCCTCGGGTGGCGGACACGTCGCCCAGGAGAGCCCGCAGGGTCGTGGCCGCGTCGGCTTGCGGGGTCTCGACAAGCTCGACCGGCGAGAGCGGCTCCCCCTCCGACGACGGGGCCAGGGCCCCGGGCAGGAGGCGGGCTAGCTGGTTGAGCGTGTAGGTGTATCGGGAGGCACGAGGGTGCAGGGAAACCACCGCGCTGCGGTGTTCGCGCGTAGCCGTGAGCACTAAGTCAGCATCAGCGATTAGTCGCTCGGTCAGCTGCTGGGCGCGGTGGGCAGTCGGGTCGGCGCCGTAGTGCTGCGCCAATTGCGCTGCTTCGGGGGTCATGTCGTGCCCCACCATCGACTGCGTCCCCGCGCTTGCGACAACCGCCGGGATTCCGGCGGATTCAAGCTGGGCATGCAGCAAACGCTCGGCTAGCGGTGACCGGCAGATGTTTCCGGTGCAGACAACGAGCACGTTCAACCGGGCGGCGGGCAGGTCACTCACTGTTTGGCCTTGGTGACCCGTGCTCGCTTTGCCTGCTGGGCTCGCTCGCGTCTGGTGGGCTCATCAGTCGTGACTTCATCGCCATACCCGTAGCCGTATCCGTACCCGTAGCGGTTGTAACCGTAGGCGTCGGGGCCTTTAGTGGGGAGCATAGTGAGCACGAGACCGGAGATGGGAGCGCCGACGTTTTCGAGCGAGGAGATCGCGCCCTTGAGCTGGTTTTTCTGCGTGCGGCCTGCGGCGACGACGATGATCGCACCGCCGACGTTCTTGGCCAGAATGGCCGCGTCGGTGACCGGCAGCAGGGGCGGAGTGTCGTAGATGACTACGTCGAACATGCGGTTGAACTCAGCGATGAAGTGAGTCATGCGCGCGGAGCCGAGCAGCTCGCTCGGGTTGGGCGGGACGTGCCCGGCCGGCAACACGAACAGCTGCGCTCGTCCCCAGGGCTGGATGACGTCATCGAGCTCGGCGCGCCCGATCAGCACGTCCGTGAGGCCCACAGCGCCTTCTACACCCATGTAGTCGGCGACCTTAGGACGGCGGAGGTCGGCATCGATCAGTAGCACTCTGGACCCGGCGTCCGCGAGGGCGATGGCTAGGTTCGCGCCCGTGGTGCTCTTTCCTTCGCTCTCGATAGAAGAGGTGATGACGAAGCTGCGGTCGGTGCGACCCACGTCAAGGAATTGCAAGTTGGTTCGCAGGGTGCGGAATGACTCGGCTCGGGGGCTGCGTGGGTCGACGTGCACGATGAGGGGGCGGTCCTGGGCCTTCGGATCGAAGACGATGCCCCCGAGGATGGCGACGTCGGTGACACCCTCGACATCGTGTTCATTACGAATTCGCGTTTCGAGAGTCTCACGCAGCACGGCTAGGCCAACTCCCAGCGCAAGGCCCACCAGCCCACCGAGGGCGATATTCAGGGGCACATTCGGGCTAACCGGCACGGACGGCACGGTCGCTTCTTGCGCACGGGTGAGCTTGACCGGGGAGATCGCGTCATCTGTGAGCGGAGTCTCGATTTCCTCGACGACCGCTGTGAGGCTTTGTGAGATGGCATTGGCGGTGTCAGCGGCGCGCACAGGGTCAGTGTCGGTCACAGCGATGTCGATAATCGACGTGTCGAGCGGCGCGGACGCGGTTACGCGCGCGGCTAGTTCATCCGACGTAATTCCGAGCTCGAGAGTGCCGATAACGGGCAGCAGCACAATAGGGGTCGCGACGAGGTCGGAGTATGTCTTCACTCTCTGGACCGTGAAGCTATTACCCTGCACCAGATCGGACGCGGTACCGGTGGATTGCGTGGAGACGAAGACCTTTGCTGTGGCACTGTACTTGGGCGTCTGAACTAGGGAGAACGCAGCGGCGGCACCAACTCCGACAAGGGTGAGTAGCACGATCAGCACCCAGCTCTTGCGGAGGATACGAATGTAGTCGCGAAGTTCCACTCAGCGGCCTTTCCTTGGTGCTTGCCAGACAGGTACGAGGCCAGAATCGTTCACCCCCTAGTTATGGTGCCATACGCGAGCCGGTCTTCATCCACCGAAGTGTTCGAAAGGCAACCCCTCGAACAGATAGTTTGGGCTTCATGACAACAGGCACTGATCGCGACGCCCACCCGCGCCTTGGCGTGGAGATTGCAGCCGTTGGCGTGGTCGCGGCTGTTCTGCTGGTGGTGGGGGTAAACATCCTGCTGACTCGAGGCATCATTCTCGACCAGCAGCTCGGCACACTGCTGAGTTACCTCGTGGCGTGGGTACCCTTTCTGGGCGCGGTGTTAATTTTCTGTTTCGGGTTTGGCACGCGGTCGCTGGTGCGCGACATTGGCTTGCGCTTTCGGCCGCTGGATGTGCTGTGGGGGCTCACTGTGGGCGTTGTGGCCCGAGTGCTAGCCACCATCGTGGAGATTGCCGGGTACGGTCAGATGGGATCGACCGGCGCGACTCTGGGCGAACCGGTGCGGGATCTGTGGTGGCTGTTCGTGGTGCTTTTGGCACCCGTGGTTCTTTCTCCTCTTATAGAGGAGATGTTCTTTCGCGGGCTGGTGCTGCGGTCGGTGCGGGGCGCGGCCTCTGGCAAGGGGGTTTCGCCGGCGGTCGCTGCCGGGACCGCCGTGGTGGTGAGCGCGGCAGTTTTCGCGCTGGTTCACATGATCGACACCGGGTCGCTGATCGCGACGGTGGTGATCGGGGTGTCTACGTTCCTGTTCGGGCTGGGCGCGGGCGCACTGGCCGTGCTCACCGGGCGGCTGGGCGGAGCGATTGTGGCGCACGTGACGTTCAACGCGCTCGTGGTGGTGCCGGCGCTGCTGGGCTGATCCCGTCTTGCGGGTGGCTAGGGCGTTACTAGTCGACGGCGACGGAGGAGCGCGACGCCAGCGAGGATCAGTCCGACCAGAACGAGCGCCCCGGCGGCAGCAAGCAAAACGCCGGCGTCGAAGCCAGTCTGTGCGAGCTTGCTTGACTTCTGCACCAGCGGGGTGGCGTCACCCTGCGCCTGCACCGTGGACTCGGCCCGCGGCTGCGCGGTAGGCGTTGCCGTGGCCTGCGGCAGCTCGCCCTGCACGGTGAGAGCGGCCCAGCCGTAGACGGCACCGGCGGAGTTCTGCACGATGACGCGGTGCTCGCCCGCGGGCAGGCTGGTCGGCACCGTCAGGGCAATGGTTCCGGCGGCGGAGGCGAGCTGCCAGGTCGTGGGGGTGGGGGTGGAGAAGAACCAGGTGAAGTACCACTGGTTGGGCGCCAGGCCAGAGATCGTGATCTGGTCGCCGGCGGCGACCGCGTTGTCACTCAAGTTGATCGCGTTCTGGGTGGCCGACGTGACGTCGGTCTCGCTGGGAGCGACCGGGGCGACGGTGGGCTGCGGCGCCGGGGCCGGCGTCGGCGGGGTGGTCGGTGCCGGTTCTGGCGTCGGCGGGGTGGTCGGTGTCGGCGGGGTCGTGGTGTCGATGGCGTAGGTGTTGGAGGTGGCGGTGCCGGATCCGGTGTTGCCGGCAGCATCCGTCACGCCGGCGAGGTCGAGAGTGATCAGGTTGGCCGGTTCGGTGATGTCGCTGGTCGGGGTGAATGTGCCCGTCCAGGTGATGCCGCCGTCGGCGGAACTCAGGCCGTTCGCGGTGCCGTTGGCGATACGACCGTTGCCGACCGTGAAGTCGGCGACGGTGAGGCTAGTGACGGCTTCGGAGAAGGTCGCGGTGACGAGCGAGGACTCCCCTGCCGTGAGGGTGTCGTCGGCCACGGTGACGGTGGCCGTGGGGCGCTGGGTGTCGACCGTGTAGTTCGCGGTGGCGACCGTGCCCGTGCCGGTGTTACCGGCTGAATCGGTCACGCCGGTGAGGTCAAGGGTGATGACGTTGCTGGTAGCGGTGACGGCATCCGTGGGGGTGAACGTTGCGGCCCAGGTGAGGCCGCCGTCGGCGGAGGTGAGGTTGGCCAGAACGCCGTTCGCGGTGGTGAGGTCGGCGGTGTCGAAGCCGGTGACGGGCTCGGAGAACGTGACAGTGACCGGCGAGGACTGCCCGATGGCGAGGTCGGCGTCGGTGAGCAGCACGGCGGCGGTGCGGCGCTCGGTGTCGATGGCGTAGGTGGTCGAGTCGGCGGAGCCGGAACCGACGTTGCCGGCGGCATCCGCAACCCCGGTGAGGTCGAGGCTGATCACGTTGGCCAGCGCGGTGACGCCGACTGTGGGGGTGAACGTGCCCGTGTGGGTGCGGCCGCCATCGGTGGAGCTGAACGCGGAAAGGGTGCCGTTGGCGACGGTGAGGTCGGCGTTGCCGAGGCCGGTCACGGCTTCGGAGAAGGTGATCGTGACCGGGGTGGTTTCACCGATGCTCAGTGCGGTGTCGGCGAGCACGATGGTGGCCGTGGGGCGCTCGGTGTCGACGGCGTAGCCGGTGGAGTCGACCGTGCCGGCACCCGGGTTGCCGGACGCATCCGTCACCCCGGTGAGGTCGAGCGTGACCAGGTTGGGCGCCTGGGTGGTGCCGTCGGTCGGGGTGAGGGTGGCCGTGTAGGTGAGGCCGCCGTCGGCGGAGCTGAGGTTGGAGAGCGCGCCGGTTCCGGCCGAGAGGTCGGCGAGGGTGAATCCGGTCACGGCCTCGGAGAAGGTGATGGTGACCAGCGAGGTTTCGCCGGCGCTGAGGGTGTCGTCGGCGACGACCACGGTGGCCGTGGGTATCTGAGTGTCGACCGTGTAGTTCGCGGAGGTGACCGTGCCGGTACCGGCGTTGCCGGCCAGGTCGCTCACACCGGACTGATCAACCGTGATCACGTTGGTCGCGTCGACGACGTCGGCCGACGGCGTGAACGTAGCCGTGAAGATGATGCCGCCGTCGGCGGATGTGACGTCGGACAGCGTGCCGTTGGCGACCTTGAGGGCTGTGTTGTCGAAACCGGTGACGGCTTCGGAGAACGTGATCGTGACGGGCGAGGTGTGCCCGGCGGTGAGCGCGGAGGTGTCGAGTGCCACGGTCGCGGTGGGGCGCTGGGTGTCGACGGCGTAGTTGTTCGAGTCGGCCGTGCCGATGCCCGTGCTGCCGGCGGAATTGGTGACACCGGTGAGATCGACCGTCAGCACGTTGCTGAAGTCGGTGACATCGCTGATCGGGGTGGCAAGGGCCGACCAGGTTCTACCGCCGTTGAGACTGCTCGGACGGCCCAGGGTGAGGTTCGGGGACGAGATGTCGGCCGCGGTGAGGCCGCTCACGCTCTGGGAGAACGTGATTGTGATGCGCGTCAAATCGCCGATGTTGAGGAAGTCGTCAGGCACCAGGACGGTCGCCGTGGGGCGCACCGTGGCGACCCTGTAAGAGTTGGATACGACCGGGTCATCGCCCGAACCATCGCCCGCGTTGCCCGCCACGTCGCTGATACCGGCATTGTCAAGGGTGATGAAGTTGGTGTTGGCCGTGACGCCGCTCGCGGGGGTGAGCGTCGCCGTCCAGGTGACGCCGCCGTCCGTCGACGCCACAGGAGACAACGAGCCGTTCTCGACGGTGAGGTCGGCGTTGTCGAAACCGGTGACGGCCTCGTAGAACGTCACCGTGACGAGGGAGGTCTCGCCGGCTGTGAGAAGGGCGTCGGCCACAACGATGCCCCCAGAGGGGCGATTGGTGTCGACCGTGTAGTTCGCGGAGGTGACCGTTCCGGTGCCGGCGTTGCCGGCCAGGTCGGTCACGCCCCCAGCCGTCAGGGTGATGACGTTGGTGGCGTCCTCGAGGGCCCAGTGCGGCGTAATGGTGGCCGTCCAGGTGACGCCGCCGTCGGCCGAGCTCAGGGCGTTGAGGCGGCCGAGGTCGACGGCGAGGTCGGCATTCGTGAAGCCGGTGACGGCCTCGGAGAACGTGATCGTAACCCGCGGTACATCCCCGATCGCCCACGCCGTGTCGTCGAGGTCGATGGTGGCGGTGGGGCGCTCAGCGTCGATCGTGAAGGTATTGGAGGTGGCTGTGCCGGCGCCCACGTTGCCGGTGCTGTTGGAGACACCGGCGAGGTCGAGAGTGATCACGGTGGTGGCGCTGGTGGTGGCGCTCGACGGGGTGAAGGTGGCCGTCCAGGTGATGCCGCCGTCGGATGAGCTCACCGCGGTGAGGGTACCGTTCGCGACGAGCATGTCGGCGTTGGTGAAGCCGGTCACGGCCTCGGAGAACGTGATCGTGACCGGCGAGGTCTCGCCGATCGCCAGCGCCTCGTCGGCGACGACGATGGTCGCGGTTGGACGCACGGTGTTGATGGCGTAGTTGTTCGATGCGGCCGTGCCCGTTCCGGTGCTGCCGGCGGAATTCGTGACGCCGGCGAGGTTGAGAGTGACCTGGTTGGTGGTTTCCGCGGTGCCATCGGTGGGGGTGAGCGTGGCGGTCCAGGTGATGCCGCCGTCCGCCGAGCTCGGGGCGGAGACGGTGCCGTTGGCGGCGGTGACGTCACCGGTGTCGAGGCCGCTGACGGCTTCGGAGAACGTGACGGTGACCAGCGACGTCTCCCCCGCGATGAGTGCGGTATCGGTCACGGTGACGGATGCGGTGGGCCGGACGGTGTTGATGGCGAAGGGGTTCGAGGTCGCCGAGCCGACGTTCGGGTTACCGGCGAGATCCTTGATGCCGGAGTAGCGGAGCGATATCCAGTTGGTGGCGACTGTGGTGCCACTCACCGGCGTGAACGTCGCCGTCCAGATGGTGCCGCCGTCGGAGGATGACACCTCCGTCAGAGTGCCATTCGAGACGACGACGTTGGAGTTGGTGAAGCCGGTCACCGGTTCGGAAAAGGTGAAGGTGACGAGAGAGGTCTCGTCGACGTTGATCGAGGTGTCGGCGACCACGGTTGTGGCGCTGAAGAGCTTGGTGTCAATCGCGAAGGTATTGGAGGTGGCCGTGCCGAGGCCGGCGTTGCCGGCTACATCCGTGACACCGGTGAGGTCAAGCGTGATCACGTTAGCGGCTGCGGTGATTGATGCCGCTGGGCGGTAGCTTCCGGTGTAGGTGGTGCCGCCGTCTGTAGAGCTCACCGGGGTGAGAGTGCCGTTCGGCATCGTGACATCGGCGTTGGTGAAGCCGAGGACCGCCTCGGAAAACTCGAACGTAACCGGCGTGCTCTGTTTGAAGACCAGCGTCGTGTCGTCGACGACGATGGTTGCCGTGGGAGTCACTGTGTCGACCACCGGGGCGGCAAGAGCGGATGCCGGCCAGCCGATCGCGAGCGCGAGAGCGGTGACGGTGGTGAGGGCGGCGGCGCGAAGGCTCATGTGGGACCTGTCTAGGAGCAGAGACCATGAATGAGGTCACCGGAACCTGATGTTAGCGGTCGGTGAGACCGGGGTTGCATACCCTCTTTTGCGCGCGCCCTAGGAACCGACAACCCGGCCGTCGGGACCAACCACGAGCATGCGGGATTCACCAGACTCGACCACCAGCGTGGCGATGATGGGGCGATCGGCAGGCAGTACCCGCACGGTCACGCGGCCGGTGCTCACCGTGTGGAGTACCTCGGCGACCGTGGCGGCCAGAACGGCGAGCTGGGCGGGCGGGCTGTCGACGCTGTCGTCGATCATGGTGACCTCCACGCCGCGTTGCCGGGCGGCCTGGACGGCGTCGATGACCGGGGGCACGAACAGGGCGCGGCCACGGATGGCGTCGCGGAGGCTGGCCTCGACGAGCAGGCATTGGGCGCGCTCGGCGGCGGTGAGGGCGTGCGGTTCGGCCAGGCGCAGCAGGGTGGGCCGGGCGAGCAGGTTCACCCGTCTCAGTTCGGCTTCGCGTTCGTCCAGCGCGGCCACCGTGGTGGCGTCGCGGCGTGCGCGGGCGATGTCGTCGTGGGTGAGCACGCGCAAAGTTGCCTCGGTGCGATCGAGCCCGACTACGAATAGGGTGCCTGCCAGTAGAGTGCCGGCATGCCGGATGACCAGGTCGACGCCTGCGCCCACCGTCTGGCCGGTGGCCACGGCCCACGCGACCGTAGAAAGCGCGAGCACGGCGTAGCCGATCCAGGCCGCGCGGATCTGGCCACGTGCGGCCAGGACCACGAGGATCAGGGTGATCGCGCCGAGGTGCCAGTGGGCGAACGGGACCCCGCTGCGCGGCGGCAGGTAGAGGAACATCAGCACCGCGCCGACGCCGCAGAGGCCCAAGACGATGGCAATCTGGGACCGCGGGAAGGGCTCGTGGAGGGGACGCATCAGCGAAAGAGCCGCCAACACGATCACCAGATAGGCGGCGGCCATCTCGGCCAGCGGCCGGCCCGGCACGATGGCGATGATGGCTAACACGCCGTGTACAAGGACGAACAGGGCGAGGATCAGCCGGGGTAACGGTGTGGAGAGGTCGAGCGCCCGGGACAGGGAGTAGGCGTTGGCCCCGCTGGGCAGCGGTGTTTCGGGCTGGCGTTCGGCGGCGCGGCGGTCGCGCGGGGAGGTCTCGACAGGCTCGACCAGCGTGGGGGTGGGTTCGAGCACCGAGGTGCGCGGTGGGCGGATTGGGGCGCGGGTCTCGACAGGCTCGACCAGCGAAGGGGTGCGCTCGACCAGTGGGGTGAGCGTTGTGGGGGTGCTTGGCGTGCTGCGCTCGGGCACCCAGGCGATCATGATGTCGGTGCCCCGGCCGGGGTGGGAGCGCACGCTGGCCACACCGTTCGGCACCCGCTGCATGCGCCCGATGATGCTCTCGCTGATGCCGAGGCGCTCCGGCGGCACCCGGGCGGGCTCGAAGCCGACGCCATCGTCGCTTACCGTTACTTGAAAACCGGCGGAGGTGGACAGCACCGTCACGGTGCGGCGCACCGGCCGGACGGTTCCGCGCCGAGGTCCCGGCCCTGCGGCCGACGCGACGGAGTTGCGCAGTGCCTCGCCGACGGCGCCGAGCATCGCCGCCACGGCATCGGATGGCACGGTGCGCTCCACCGGCGCGGCACCGGCCGGAGTGCCGGCGTTGTCGACCCGCACGACGGCATCCGGTGCGATCTGGTGGGTCAGCCGGGTGAGCCGGCGCACGAGGTCCGACACCAGGACGACGGGTTGCACCGGTGGGGAGCGGAGGGCGTCGAGCTGCCATAGGGTCTTCGACGCGTGCTCGGCCACCACGGCCGGTGCGGTACGGCCGAGCCCGGCCATGAGCAGGGTGGAAATGACGCTGTCGTGCACGAGGGCGTCGATGCTCAGGCGTTCCTGGCGGCGGGCCACCTGGGCGGCCCGGCCGGCCTCGGCCTGCCGGGTGAGCAGGGTCGCGTCATCGACGCGTGCAGCGGCACGGCGGGCGGCGAGGGTGAGGGCTACGAAGACGCTCACCAGCAACAGCGAGTAGAGGCCGTCGGCCAGGCCGATGAGCGCTGGGTTAGCCTCCGCCGAGGTGCTGAACCTCACCAGCCCGCTGAGCGTGCAGGCGAGAAGCGTGAACGCCCAGGCCGTGCCGCCCCGGGCAAAGATCGCCACCGCCACGCAAGGCACCCCCGTGAAGGTGATCGCCCAAGGAATGTCGGCGCCGGCCGGCAACTGGTCGGGCCGCACCAAGAGCCAGAAGCCGGTGATAGCGATGAAGCAGAACATCTCTGTGGCCACGATGAGGCGCAGCACCCGCACCGGTGCCCACCCGGAGCAGAGGCCGAGCGTCACGGGCAGTCCGAAGGACGCGGCCCACGCCGCCACGGCCAGCTGCGGGTTCGGGTGCCAGATCTGCTCTGCGAAGGTGCCGATCGAGAGCACGCCGAAGATCGCTGCCGCGCACGCCACGGCGATGCAGAGCAGCCGGGTGAGGTTGGTTGCGGCGGTGAGGGGCTTGACGAGGGTCTCGGCGGGCGGGGGCGGCTTGGTCTCGACAGGCTCGACCAGCGTGGGGGGCTCGACCGGCGAAGGGTGGTCGACCGACGCGGGGGGCTGGACCAGCGGATCCTGGGGGCTCATGAGCGTCCGGGCACCGGCAGGATGCCGTCCTCCAGCGCACGCTTGTACAGGTCGATCTTGGTGTTAGCGGGCCGGCCCACCCGTTCGTACTTCGAGCGCACCCGGCGGATGTAGTCCACGACGGTGAGCTCGCTCAGCCCGGTGTGCGAGGCCACCAGGGGCGCCTTCGCTCCGGCGGCGTAGAGCGAGAGCACCTCCCGTTCCCGGGGGCTGAGGCCGGCGTCGGACAGGTCGGGGTCGCCATCCAGCGCCGCCGCCCATTCGGTGGAGGCGATGGTGTCGCCCGCCGCGGCTCGGGTGACGGCGTCGAGGAGAACATTGGCCGGTTCGGATTTGCGCACGACGCCGAGCACGCCGCCATGGGCGGCGGCGCGCATGAGCTGGGCGTCATCACCGCCGGTGAACGCGAGCACCGCCGCACCCGTGGCGCGCAACCGGTCGACGTTGCCGGTGACGGTGGAACCGTCGGAGAGCCGCAGGTCGAGAATGACAAGGTCGATGTGGGTCTCCCCCACCTGGTCGAGCAGCTCTGCTACGGTGGCGACAGTCGCCACCACGTGGATTTCCGGGATGGTGTCGAAGAGACCGGCGAACCCGCGCGCGACAATCTCGTGATCGTCGATCATCGCGACCCGGTACCTGTGCATGCTCTTCCTCTCGCTGCCCCCGCAACGGGTGCCCTGATAAATGACGGCTTTCACCGGCCGAGCTGGGTGCTTACTGTGGTGAAGGGGAATGCGCCGGGGGGCTGGCTGGGGCGCTCTCGACGAAATAGTCTGCGTTCTGCGGGCGTCCGTCGGTTGAGCGCCCCCGCTCCTGGCCCCCGTGCTCCGGTTCGTGCCGCAGCGCTTCGCGGCGGCGGTTGTTGAGCACACCGTGGCTTTCCTCGAGGTAGCAGGAACCGCAGAGCGATTCGTAGGTGACCTCCACGCCGTCAATGGCGACCTGGTCGCCGTCGAAAACGAAGGCACCGTCGACCTTGCGGCCGTTGAAGACGGCCTTGCGCCCGCACCGGCAGATGGTCTTGAGTTCCTCCAGGCTGTGCGCCACCTCGAGCAGCCGGCGGCTGCCGGGGAACGCGACGGTCTGGAAGTCGGTGCGGATGCCGTACGCCAACACCGGCACGTTCTCGATGATGGCGATGCGCAGCAGGTCGTCCACCTGCGGTTCGGTGAGGAACTGGGCCTCGTCGACGAGCAGGGCGCTCACGTCGAGGCCGGTGCCGGCGAGCACGCCGGCGCGGTGTTCCTGGAACGCGGTGTATGCATCCGTGTCGGGGGTGAGCAGGAAGTCGACCCCGCGGGTGACGCCCAGACGGGAGAGGATGCCGCGGTCGCCCTTGGTGTCGATGGAGGGTTTGGTGAGCAGGACGCGGTGGCCGCGCTCCTCATAGTTATAGGCGGCCTGGAGCATCGAGGTGCTCTTGCCGCTGTTCATCGCCCCGTATCGGAAATACAGTTTCGCCATAACCGCCGGTACCGCCTTTATGCGTTGTCTTTCGTGGACTCACCCCGCCGGGGCATGACCGTTGAGGTTTCAGCGTACTTGGCGGGGCGTGTGGCGCGCGCGCACCCCTGCGGGGGTGGCGGGTGTGGCCGGCGCCTCGTCCGCCTGGTCGCCGGCGTGCGACGCCCGAACGCTGTCGAATTCGATCGTGAGCGAGGGGCGGCGCACGGTGACCCGCACGTTGTCGAAGACCACGCGGATGACTCCGAGGTAGGGCCGCAACACCGCGCGCACTCGGCGAGGAGGAAGGTCGAGCGCGGCCTGAATCGTCATCGTGTCAACCAGCGGCTGCACGGCGTTGGTGGCGCCGGGTTTGGCGGCGCCGGCGATCTGCACGACGAGGCTGTGCGGGTCGAAACCCGGTGCGGCGCAGAGCGCCCCGATCAGCGCGGCGGTGGCGGCACGCTGCTCGGCGCGGAAGGCGTTGGCGCGGTGGTCGGGGTCGGCGACCACGAGCAACCCCGGGGTTCCCCGCTCGGTGAGGGCGGCGCGTTCCCGGGTCGCTACCGAGTCCAGCCAGGTGCGGTCGATCTCGGCCACGAGCGTGCGGCGCACCTCTGCGGCCAGCTGACCGGCCTGGGCGATGTCGACGGCAGAGACGCTGCGGCGCTCGAGCAGCTCGGTGAGGAAAGGGATGACGCCGCTCCTCAAGGCCGCGATCTGTTGTTCCACCACGGCGCGCGCCATCTGGCCGCGCGTTTCTTCGGTGCGAGCCACGATGGCACGGCGGGCATCCTCTTGCCAGGCCAGGATGGAGCGCACGATCCGCCGCGAGTACGCCGCTCCGGCCGCGGCAGGCGCAAGAATCTGGGTGGCGGAGACGATCGCATACACGGCGATGGGCACGGTGATCTCGTAGTACGGCTGCTGCGGAACGGTGATCACGATGGCCACGACACTGGCGATGGCACCGGAGAGGGCGATCTCCCGCCAGGGCCGGTAGGGCGCCAGCGCGAGCAGTAGGAACCCGATGCAGACCGGCCCAAAGTCATCCTGCACAAGCAGGTTGCCGCCCCACCGGCTGAACTGTTCGAGGAGGTAGCCGAGCAGCGCGAATCCGAGCATCGCCAGGTGCAGTCGACCGTCGAACGGGGCGTTGGCCGGCTGGGTGGCGAGCACGAGGATGCCGGCCGCGGCGGCCATCGCCAGGACCGCGAGGGTCGCCAGGAGAGGATTCTGGATCTGGCTCTGCTGCAGAACCGTGGCGATGACGGAGTAACAGAGCACGATCGCGGCGATCAGGGGCGCGAGGGGCCAGGCGGCCAGGGTGCCCAGCGGGTCGAGGCGCTGCTGGGTGGCGCGGCGCGGCGTCACGGGGTGGGCTCGATGGCTGGAACGGCGGGCGAGGTGGGAGCTTCGGGGCGGGCGGGCGGCGCGGGCAGAGTGAGCAGCACCGAGGTGCCGGCGCCGGGCCGCGACCACACCTGCACCGATCCGCCGAGTCGTTCGATGCGTTTACGCACCGACTGGCGCAGCCCGAGCCGGTCGCTGCCGGTTTCGGCTTCCATGAAGCCACGACCGGCGTCCAGCACCATGACCGACACGTTCTGCTCGTCGGCATCGATGACGACCTCGGCAGTGACAATGCCGGCGTGCAGCAGCACGTTGACCAGGCATTGCTGTACGGCCAGGCCCAGTTCGCGGTCGCTCTGGGCGTCCAGGCGTGCCAGGGCTTCTTTGTCGCCGGTGATGTCGACGACCAGGCCGCGGTCCCGCATGCGGTCGATGGTGGCGAAGACGGCGCTGGAGAGCCATCCGTCACTGCCCGGCGATGTGGCGGTGCGTTCGTCGACATGGGTGAGCCAGTCGCGTTGCTCGAGAGTGTGCAGGGTCTCGCGCACGGCGGCCTCAAGGGCAGGGGTCATGGGGCCGGGTTTGGCGCGGGCGACCGACACCAGCTGGTTGAGGGTGGTGTCGTGCATGAGCGCCACGGCCCGCAGGTCGAAGTCGTGGCGCAGGCTTCGGGACTCGTCATCCTGCACCGCACGGTGAATCGCCGGCTGCGCGGTGCGCCCGGTGCGGCGGGCGAGCCCGTCGAGCAGCATCACCCCCACCAGGAAGAGGTAGGTGACGATGGTGAAGATGTCGGGGCGGTCAGGCACCGGAGTCTGTGAGACGGCCAGCGTGGCTGCCACCTCCGCCATCAGGAAGCCGAGGGTGCTCCACAGCACCCCGACGAGCGCACCCGACCCGGCCCCGCCGACCATGATGAGCGCCATCTTCGGCAGGGAGATGAGGAACATGTCCGAGGCCGGGAACAGCCGGGCATGCCCAGCACGGCGCCAGTAAAGAGGTACGTGCAGACTGCGCCGATCACCAGGTAGGCGATCGTGAGTGGCACCGTGCGCCACTTGGCGAGGAGCGCCAGCAGAGCACCCATGCCCAGAATCGCGGCAACCGTGACCAGCAGCCGGTCGGTGGGCGGGAACACGCTCAGCGCGATCACCGAGAGCAGGGCTCCAGCCAGGCAGATCAAGCCGAACCAGTGCGAGGCGCGGGCGAGCGCACGGCTCAACGTGGCCTGAACCAGGTGACCGGGTAACCCTAGTGACATCGTGCCCTCTCCGCGTCTGATTATCTCAGTCGAGGGGCCTGCGTGAAGCACCCGGGCCGCAGGTCGATCGCGGTCGAGGACCGTCAAAACAGGGTCGGCGTCAGCTCGGGCGGCAGCTCCGCGGCGATGAGTGAGCCGGGCGTTGCATTGGCGGCGCGGTTCTGGGGCACGCCGGTCAGGGCCGTCGAGCGGATGCCGCCTGTTGCAGGGTCCTCGCGGCGCCGCTCGAGCCCGTGCGCGCGCAGCAGCGGGTGGATCCGCTCGGCCAGCCACTGGCGGTACTCCTTGGGCGCGTAGGTGCCCCGTTTGTAGAGCTCGCGGTACCGGGACATTAGCTCGGGGTGGTCCTGCTCGAGCCAGTGGAAGTACCACTCCTTGACCCCGGGCTTGAGGTACAGGGCGCTGTAGAGCACTCCGGTGGCGCCGGCGGCCTTGGCCTGCCGCATGGCCTCGTCGAGGTGGGCGCGGGTGTCGGTGAGGAACGGCAGGATCGGCATCATGAACACCGAGCAGTCCATGCCCTTCTCGCGGATCGCGGTGACCGTGGCCAGCCGGGCCTTCGTGCTTGGGGTACCCGGCTCCACGGCCTGCTGCAGCGCATCGTCGTAGATCGCGATAGACAGTGCCAGGTCTACGGGTACCTGCCGGCTGGCTTCAGCGAGCAGGTCGAGGTCGCGGCGCAGGAGGGTGCCCTTGGTGAGAATCGAGAACGGGGTGCCGGAGTCGGCGAGCGCCGCGATGATGCCCGGCATCAGCCGGTAGCGACCCTCGGCGCGCTGGTACGGGTCGGTGTTGGTGCCGAGCGCAACCGGATGCTTGCCCCAGGTGGGTTTGGCGAGTTCCTTCCGGAGCACCTCGGCCACGTTCACCTTCACGATGATCTCGTTGTCGAAATCCTTGCCGGCGTCGAGGTCGAGGTAGTTGTGGGTGGGGCGAGCAAAGCAATTGTGACTGACGATGCCATTGGCGATGAAGTCTCCGGTGCCCGTGGTGATGTCGATCATGTCCATGGTGGCGCCGAGGTCTTCAATCGACACGATCTGAAGCTTGGCATCCGATTTGACGGCTCTGCCAGCGATGGAGAGCTTACGGTCGATGGCAGGGCCGCTCAGGTTAAAGAACTTCGACCGCATCGCCAGCCCACCGGTCACTCGAACGCAGCGGACACCATTCGGTCTCGCGTCCTCGAGCACGTGATCGATTCCCAGCATCTCCATGGACCTCTGAATGTTGGCGAGAATCGCATCGTCTTTGTTGCTGATGCGCAGAACTCCCTGCGAACACGATCCCTCGGCGTCGAACACGCCCGCAAGATACCCAGCATGCCAATCCACATCCGGCGACTCGGGCCACGCAATCAGTGTGGTGATCTGGGCGTAGTTCGCCGCCTTTCCCGAGTAGATCGAGTTGATCGCCCGCCGCGTTTCGGAGGCGGCTGAAAAGGGCCGCGTGAGCGTGTGGATGTCTTCCTGGTCGAGAAACAGGCGGGTGCGGTTGAGCGCTTCAGGATCAGCCAATGCGAGCCTGAACAGCCGCACCTTGCTACCGCCTCCCGTCCGACGCGGATAATCACGGGAGATCATCATGCCGTCGCCTCGTATCATCCCCGTCAGGTAACCCCGCCTATAACTGGGCGCAAAGTACTGGGGCTGAGTTGTCTCGGTGAGTCCATTGAGCCCGAAGCCCATCAACTTATTGTTCGTGGTGAGATACGGACGTTGCCCATCGCCGCTCATCGAGCCGGTGACGAACTTCCAGCCTCGCTCGGTCAGAAAGCGGTGGTCGCCGCTCGCCACAATCTCCGTACCGTCGCCCAGAGTGATCCGGTGGCCCCGCTTGCGCGTGTTCCAAGCCGCAAGCACGGTGGTCTGCACGAAGCGACGATAAGACCCCTCCACTCGGGTGCCGATGATGGCCTCGCCGACTTTGACGTCCCACAGGGGCTTTTGCCGCCCGTCTGCCATCAGGATGAGGGTTTCAGGGCTCACGCAATAGGTGCACGCATGGGAACAGCCCCGGTACGGGTTGATCGTCCAGCCGAAGGGCATCGCGCTCTGGCCGGGCACCCGGTTGAGGGCGGACTTGGCGAGCACCTCGTGGAAGGTGATGCCGTCGAACTCGGGCGTGCGCACGCTGCGCACCAGGTTGTTCAGCCGGGCGAGGCCGGGCAGGGCCCCGGCCTGCTCGGTCGTCAGTTCCTGTCCACTCCAGCGCATGCCA